>JAJDWA010000017.1 GCA_022825825.1 Candidatus Poribacteria bacterium | reverse complement strand
TGTGTGCGAAAAAACGCCCAGCACATTGTCGTCCAAGGAAGAACGGTGTTGAAAAAGCGTTGTCCAGTGCGGTAACTACCGCCTTTAGATGTCCAACGAGAGATATTTAACATGGTGCCCCGTCCTGTCATCGCAAGCAGTGCGAAGACAACTTGACATAACTGACGTATCGTTGTTTTTGAAATACATGGATTAAGAACTGAAAAAAGTGCTATATTTTCTGACATGGGCATTTGTTCTTTTGTTTTGTGATTATAGTGTAAATACTATAGGACAAAATCCCATTTTATTCAACTAAATTTTTGGCGAAGGTATTGCATTATATCCTCTTTTTTTAACGTAAATTTAGGTATTGATATGGATAAATACCTGAAGACTCTAAGTCTAAAATACGGATGTGCGGCGGTGGGTTAAACCAATCATCAATCCCTGACCGGTCTACACGCGGACCTGACATTTTAGTGCCTGCGTATCGGACAATTTCCCCATCCGCATTTTTATAAGTACGAAATCTGACATAAATAGTATTATGGTACCATGGATAGACTTTGCCGTTATGAGTGCCACCGCCTCGAAAGTTTTTTTCTCCCTCTGTCCATAACTTCACAAAAACTCTACTCATAAGTTCTTGTGTTCTATCCGGATTATCGGGATTCCTTTCCCACTCTACTTTGGATGGATAATCTTCGGGCACCTCTGGGTAGGGCCCGAAACCATGCGGCGACACGCGCACCTCGGTTTCCGTCTCTGCGGTTTGTGCGGGGACATTGGATTGTGCTTGTGTCGGTTCAGTCTTATCCGTCACGGACGTTGTCTCGGTTATCGGTTTTTCTGCGGGTGGCGTGTCGCTATCCGCAGCGGTTACATCGGTTGCCTGTCGTGCAGTGTTGCCTGTCTTGGAAACCTTTTTAGATTTCTGCGACTGGCGCAGCAGTTTTTCTGCTTCCGCTGTTTCTTGTGCAGCTTGTTTTTTGAACTGCTGCATTTCTGATAACTGCCAGTAGATAAATCCACCGGCAGCAATCACGAAAACAATCAAGGCGGCTATGCCCCAGTAACTTTGGCGATTCATGAAATTATCCTCCTATAGGTAGGATAAACGTTGTTGTTCATTCTGCCACACTCGTCCGTTGTGTAGCAGACCAATTTTATGGTATACCTTCATCTATTGCTTTAGCGGTAGGGTTACCTGTCCTTCTTAAAATGACAGCAGGTATCCCTGCCTACTAAAGCAACATTCTAATGTATATTAGAAAAAAAGGATACCTACATTGTTGAATGTTACATTTAGTAGATGGAGCTATTATACTACATAAATAAATGTCAAATTAAATTTGGAAAATATTGAAATTTAATTTTATTTTTGGAAAAAGTCTGGAGGTTTTCTTCAGTGTCCTTTGCGCTCATCCGTGATTCAGACAGAAAATAGTAAACGACTCAGACAACACGCCTTAGCCCAAATTTCTGCAAAAAACTGGACACACCCATTATAACGCATAATCTTGTTATAACGCATAATCTTGACATTTTTCAGAAGCAAATATAAAATATTCTATACCGGGTCGCATTCTATACCGAGGCGCAATTCTTATACTGACGAATTAATTTATAGTGAAATCCATAATTACCTGCACACTACGAATCAACGCCAAATGCGCTTTTTGGCATTTGGCCAAATCAACGCTGAATACGCTAAATCAACTTTACGTAGATGTGATGAATGATTTAATTCCGCCATTTCAAACACTTCATGCCAAATAATGATTCACAACCTCAAACTTCCCTTCTTAAAAATGTCCTGCTTATCACACCTCTTAGTCTCATAGTACGCGTTGGCACATTTCTGATCTACGTTGCGCTTGCCACTTGGTTCGGTGATACTGCGGAGATGGATTTCATCTACTATTATTTGGGAATCGCCACATTCCTGATTGAACTACTCAGTTCTGCTTCTGCATATTCTGTCCTCGTTCCACTGTTAGCTGAGGCACGCGCGAAAGGTGAAACCGAAGCGCAACGTTGCGTACAATCCATTTTTTCTTATTATATCAGGCAAATGCCGTGGCTCTGCTGCCTGTTAGTTGCGATTTCATGGGGAATCTCACAACTCTTTCTTCCAAACGCGGGACTTACGACTTCTGCTGCGCTCAGCGTTGTCTGTGGGTTTCTCACCTTCGCGGTAATTTCATCTTTCCGTTGGATGCTCAAGGCGATTTTAGACACGTACCAAGCGTTTCATCTACCTGTGATTGTGCAAGGTTTACGCGCTGCTCTGGTTATTGGTACTATCTTTCTATGTAAACCGTATATGAACTGGTTTAGCATTCCGTTTGCTCTTATCATCGGAGAACTGTTTCAAACAATTATTTTATTTCAACGATGTAGTGTCGTCCTAAAACTGCCGTTGTACAACCTATTGAGAGTGGAATCAATCCATTCAGATACAGATGGATTTCTATACACAAAACAGTTCCTGAAACAATGCCTTTTGATGATGGGTGCAGCTATATCAGACGGTTTGAATCCCGTTGTTGATAGAGGCATGGGGAGTTCGCTTGGCGCAGGTTCGGTCTCAAAACTGGATTATACCCTCCCTTTATGTGCTATTCCTGAAGCGCTTATAGGTGTGACGCTTCCTGTACTGCTCTCACACTGGGCAAAGATATCTTCATCAGATAATGGCAAACAACTACAGCAGAGTGTATGGAGAGGTGTTTTAATAGTGATCGTTTTGATGGTGCCGTTTCTGATTGGTTTCTACATCTTCCGCACAGATATTGTCGTGCTATTATATGGACGTGGAGAATTGTCTGTAGCGGGACAACGACACATCGCTTCCCTACTGGGTGTTTATCTAATTGGAACGCTTCCACGCCTAATTAGCAGATTGCTTATTCGGGCACATCTGGCGCGCCAAAACCATTTAGCAGTTGTCACCACGACGCTTATCAGGCTTATCCTAAATCCATTTCTCAATTGGATTTTTATGCAGTATTGGGGATTAGAAGGAATTGCTTGGTCAACCACTTTGCTCTCTTATCCGATCCTTGCGTATATTGCGATTGAATTTTGGCGCAAGAACTAAACCATCGGAGATCGGAATTAGAGTGCAAGTGTAAGTAGAAAAAATAGACAGGTTCATGTAAAAAAATGTGTGCTATTTTTGTTTAGTTGTGCTATAGTGTGTTTATGGATTTTCCAATGCTTTCTTTAATTGATGAAGAACAAGCGGAGAAATGGTTGCTAAACCATTTTCATCCTCAGGGTCTACACTGTCTACATTGCGATGCAAGCGTGACGGAGACACGCTATTTTCGAACTACAAAAACGGGTTTACCGTTGTCTTGTCTGCAAAGGCGTCTATAACCTCTATAGTGGGACAGGGGTTTGCTCAAAAACATTATCGTCCTTCGCAGGTTGTTCTTCTGTTACAAGGTCTCGGCAAAGATTTTTCTTCTGCGCAAATGCTGCAGCCAGAAGATGCATTACCGGCCACGAAAACAGATGAGATGTTTCAAAACGCTGGTGAAAAAGGATAACCGCATCTACCGCGGTGGAGGCTCACTAAATTGACACCTATGAGTTTCGCACGGTCTACGCACCCCTACGCAATAAATTTAAAGAGCATTTTAAATTTGCTTGCAAAAAATTATAGAAGTTGCTATAATCCTTTTAAAATTGGAATCGTTGGTCGCCAACACGTTTTAAGCGGAGCGTCCAGCAATATTCAAAAGGAGTTGTTATAGAATGAAGTATTTATGTACAGTTACGGTCTTTGTCCTGATGGTAACGATGGTATGGGCCCCTTTACCTGCCGATGCGCAAAAATCTTTAACCATTGTTTGGGCAGAATGGGACCCTGCTAACTATTTACAGGAACTTTCGAAGGACTTTACAGCCGAAACAGGAATTGCAGTTGATGTAGTGCAGATTCCATGGGGCAATTTTCAGGATAAGGTCTTCACAGCATTCGTTGGAAAGAGCGATCTTTATGATATTGTAATTGGTGATAGCCAATGGCTCGGTAGGAATTCAGTCGGTGGACACTATATTGATATGACCGATTGGATAAATGAGAATATAGATGTCGATTCAATCTACGGACCGGCTATGACTGCCTTTGCAGAATATCCAAAAGGTAGCGGTAAATATTGGGCACTTCCCGCTGAAGTGGATGCCGCAGGTTATGTTTATCGGAAAGATTTATTTGAAGACCCGAAAGAAATGAAGAATTTCCAAGCAAAGTACGGTTATCCTCTTGCACCACCGAAAACTTATAGCCAACTTAGGGATATAGCAGAATTCTTTACGCGTCCGGAGCAAAACCTATACGGTATTGCCACATGGTATAGCAAACAATATGACGGCATTACGATGGGGTTTCAACAAGTGATGTGGAGTTTTGGGGCTTCTTATGGAGATCCCAAAAACTTTAAAGTGAAAGGACACGTCAATAGCAAAGATGCTGTTAAAGCGTTAGAATTTTACACAGATTTGCTCCAATTCGCCCCCCCTGATGCGCCGAATTACTATTGGCAAGAAACCTTGAGTGCGTATATTTCCGGTAAGGTTGCGATGGGAATGAACTATTTTGCATTTTTCCCTGGAATTGTAAACCCAGAAACGAATCCGCTTTCGCATGATAAGAGTGGGTTTTTTGTTGCTCCAGCCGGCCCAAAAGGTCACTATATTAGTATCGGTGGACAAGGCATGTCTATTTCTGCCTATTCTAAAAATGAGGATATTGCTAAGCAATATATGAAATGGTTTATGCAGAAACCTGTGCAAGAGAAGTGGGCAAAATTGGGTGGATTTACACCTCATAAAGAGGTTCTACAATCGGATACTTTCAAAAACGCTACACCGTTTAACGAAGCGTTTGCTGCGAGTTTCCCGTATCTTAGGGATTTCTGGGCAGTACCTGAATATGCAGAGCTATTAGAGGTTTGTCAGACAAATTGGAGCGAAGCTATCTCTAAGATCAAATCTGCCAAGGATGTCCTCAATGCTATTGCACGCAAACATGAAGAAATCTTTGAGGATGCGGGTTATTACGACTAAACTGATTGTAAGGATATGATGGGCGTGCTTTGTTACGCCCTTTCCAACGTTCACCTGCAACCATTCAGGGTAGATTTTAGGATTAATTAAACACTCTGCATGGCGAGGTTAGGAAACCGAACCGGTATATTATTCAGCCTCGTAGATGCGGTTTCTTAACCGCATCTACGAGGGAGTGTGCACATATTTTTAGATTTCACTATAATATGTTGCTTTAGTGCTTTAAGGTATAGCGTCCCCCCTTAATTATATGCAGACCAACCGTTTTTCTCGTGGAATGAGCGATTACCAACTCAAGATGGCATTCATCATGCCGACAATGATTTTGCTGATCTTGATGAACATTTTTCCCCTCTTGTGGTCGCTCTATTTGAGTTTTCATCGTTACAAAGCCTCTATGCCAACAGCACCAAAATTTATCGGCGGGCGTAACTATGCTCGGCTACTTAGCGACCCTGAAATATGGGGTTATTTCCGTACAACTGCCTACTTTGTAATTTTAGCCGTAACAGCCCAGTTTTTAATCGGGTTTGGGCTTGCGCTCTTACTAAATCGCCAATTCCGTACCAAAGGATTTGTCACAACACTGCTTCTACTGCCGATGATGCTATCTCCCGTAGTAGTCGGTATCTTTTGGAAGTTTATTCTCGCCTCGGATAATTCGGGATTGCTAAACTATTTTCTCAGTCCTATCCTCAAGTCAGATATCGGATGGACAACAGACCCCAAAATAGCAATGTTAGCGGTCGTTATTGTTGATACGTGGATGTGGTCACCATTTATGATGTTGATTGCCCTTGCGGGGTTGAGCGCAGTCCCCAAATATCTTTATGAAGCTGCTGATGTGGACAGAGCGTCAGTCTGGTTCAAATTTAGATGGATCACGCTGCCGTTAGTTTCTCCGCTACTGCTTATTGCCCTCCTGTTCAGGACTATGGACGCTTTCAAGATGTTTGACATCGTCTATGTGCTAACAAACGAAGGCGGTCCTGGCACTGTCACCGAAACCGTTTCAATGAATCTATATAAACTGGCATTTCGCAACTTTAACACGGGAAAGGCGTGTGCTATGGCATATATTCTACTTATTATTATCGTTGCGCTCAGCAATATTTATGTAAAATATCTAAATCGTGTAAAAGGAGAAGCATAAATTATTATGGTGAACCTTTCAAAATGGAAAAGGGTTAGATACTTTCTTATATCGTTGTTAATCCGTTTCCGTTCCTTCATTGTATCCAATAAATCTAAGATTGTATTCTTCATAATTATGGTGTTAATCGTCATCACGGTAATAGTGTACGTCTTGCCGATTTATTGGATAGTAGTAACGTCGCTGAAATCACCGGGGGATATTAATACGATAGATCCAAAGTTTTTCTTCAGCATTTCGTTGGAAAACTATCAAAAGTTGCTACCCGAAGAGAATATTCCCAGTGTAACCTATCTCTTTTTAGCGCAGACTCTGGGTGGGTTACTTTTGTTTGCCCTATTCTCATCGGCAAAACCTCTAATGTCCCGCGCCGTGCTGATAAGAAACATCGGGCTGATATTAAATATCTTCTTTATCCTAACGTGTCTCTACAGTTTTTTGAGTACGCAGCCGCTTGTCAGGCGATCACAGGTAGATGTACGTTTCCATTTTTTCACACTAATAGTTTGTGACATAATAACCTACCTCTTGTTTGTTCCATGGAAGAAAAAGATCTCGGCCGCAAACATCAGTTCTGGTGGCAATTTACTTGTAGATAAAAAAGAGTTGTTTGCATTTGTCATTCCAGTTATTTTAGCCACAATTGGAATTTGCATTGCTTTAGCAAACGGAGGATCGAAGTATTTCTATCAGTTGCTCAACAGTATTATCGTTGGTGGGGGGAGTACTGTGCTTGCAGTTGGATTAGGCACACTCTCAGCGTATGCCTTCTCTCGGTTTAAGATCGCTGGCAAGGATGACCTCCTCTTTTTTATTTTGAGTACCCGCATGCTCCCTCCAGTTGTTGTCGTAATTCCGATCTTTTTAATGTATAACGCGCTTGGACTTCGAGATACGCATTTTGGCATGATACTGCTCTACACGACTTTCAATGTTTCGTTTGCTGTTTGGCTTATGAAGGGTTTTATTGATGAAATCCCCAGAGAATACGAAGATGCTGCACTCGTTGATGGATATACCCGTTTTCAGACCTTCGTGAAAGTTGTTTTACCGCAATCTGTTACAGGAATTGCTGCAACTGCTGTATTTTGTCTGATTACGGCATGGAACGAGTTTGCATTTGCGCTTGTGTTGACTGACCCCGGTGGTAGAGCAGTAACTGCTCCACCTTCTATTCAAAGTGCAGTAGGCTCAGCAGGGACGGACTGGGGAAAAATCGCAGCATCAACATTCGTTTTCTTACTTCCAGTCGCAATTTTCACTTTTTTGATGCGAAGTCATTTGTTGCGTGGTGTTACCTTTGGCGCTGTAAAAAAATAGTTGATTCTTCCGCTTTCTCATGGTAAAATACTAAGAAATTTCAATACCCTATCAAGAGCAAGTTTAAACCGCATTTCTATGCCGAATCCACTTACGGCACGCGGAGCTTGTCTACAACCTTTAAACGCACATCTAACATCAAGTAATTCAATTATTTCTTTATGTAGTTTACTTTGCAAATATCATTCCAAATTGGTATTATCGGAGGAATAGATGGCTAAGAAGAAAAAAGGGAAACCAACCAAAACCTCTTTAGAGGAATGTACGCTCAAAATGCAGGCACATATTCATCAACTCGGTTTATCTTCTGTTGAGGAATATAAAAATTGGTGTCGCCATAATAATTTTACTCGAGGATTGGACAAAAATTCGCGCCAACTTCGAAACGAACTAAGTGTAGTAACCGCGATGAAAGCATCTGAGATATTGGCAAATGAAAAGAAAGCGCGTAACTTGAAAGAGATTATCCCGAAAATATATAGCGGAGAGCTGCAGAGTGAAACAGTAAGGAATCCAACGGGCAAAGAAATTGCGCTTGCATTTCAGAGAAGTAATTCTCAAGAAGTACTTTTGCAGCTTCTGCTGTATCTTGAAGATAACTCTCAACTATTAGAAGACCCGGCATATATTAAGGCTTTTGAGGCAATAGCGAGTCACTCTGATAGTTGGATTCGTCCCATTGAAACGTGGCATGTGAAAAGACATAACCGCGATCGGCAGTTTTATGAACTGCTTCGCCACTTATTTGCCGCTTATGATGTTCCACCGTTCATGGATCGTGTTTGGTTTACTGAAAATGAAACGCATCAAAATTGGTATAAACATATTGGGATCGGTCAAAATATTCGAACTGCGCCGGGTATACCTATATCACTCACGAAGAAGATGGCGCATCATTTTCTCCAAGCACCCAAACAGTACACTGTTGAAGAAGCGTTTCGCTGGGGGCAAGTACACGCACTTGGAGGAGATAGAAGGTTGATAGACGCGCTACGCGGCACACGACTCACCAGAAATTTTAGAAATGATGATTTTTGGCTGAATGTGATTCGTTTCTTTGTGGCGAATCCGATGTTAGATGTCAGTCATGTGCATCCGATAATTGATTATATATGGAATCAGAAATTCGAAGATCGGCGTGTGTTTGTTGAAAGAGAGGTTGCAGAGGAAATTGGTCCGGCTCAACCAAACTTCAGCATGAGAGGAAGAACACCTGATACGTTGCTCAGGCAAGTTAATGAATGGCATAGACAACTCGGTAGGGAAACAAGAGGAGGGAACTTCCAGTGGCCTCGATCAGAAATCGGAGAATTTCGTTTCCAAGAAGGGAGTGAGCAGAAACGTAACTTAAAATTCTGGTATATTCGGGAGCTTCTTAGCACGAAGGAACTTATAGAAGAAGGAAGAGCACTGAATCACTGTGTTAGCAGTTATGCAAGGTCATGCTATTCTGGAAAGAAATCAATTTGGACGTTGGAGTCGGAGGATGAAAACGTAAGACGCAAGGTTCTGACAATTGAGATTTCACGGCCTGAAAACCTTATCCGTCAAGTTCGGGGAAAGCGGAATCGACTACCGACATCTACTGAAAAGTTTCTGTTAGAAAGGTGGGCGGCGGCGGAAAATCTTGAAATTGCTGAGTATGTCCAGTTCGGACAACGTTGAAGTATTTATGAGATACGTTGTAGAGGAAAACAAAACATTAAGAACTACATTTCTCTCGGCCCGAATTCACATTATATAACAATTTCGGCAAATGAAATTCATTAGGACCTTGCTACTTGACATCAACCGAATAATTCTTTAAAATGAATTACCCAAAACCGAATAGAAAGAGGAAAACAGATATGCCACAAACTGACGCGAATCAACCAAATGTCATTGTCTTTTTCACTGACCAACAGCGGTGGGACACCTCAGGATTGCACGGTAATCCGCTCGATTTAACACCAAATTTTGATCGGATGGCACAACGCGGCACACATGTCCACCGCTCTTTTACGTGCCAACCTGTGTGCGGACCGGCGCGTTCATGCCTGCAAACAGGACTATACGCAACTACAACCGGATGTTTCCGAAACGGTATCCCGTTATCACCTAATCTTAAAACACTTGCACATCACTTCGGAGATGCGGGCTACGCTACGGGGTATATCGGCAAATGGCACCTCCATTCTGGTAGTACTGGCCCTGTTCCGACTGAAAACCGTGGTGGATATGATTATTGGTTAGCATCCAATGTATTGGAAATGACTTCTGATGCATACCAGACAAGGCTATTTGATAACGACAACCAACCTGTTGACCTACCCGGCTATCGTGTAGATGCGGTAACCGATGCAGTTATCCGTTATGTTGACCAACACAAAAACGCCCCTTTTTATCTCTTTACATCATATATTGAACCGCACCACCAAAATCATCTGGACGATTACCCTCCGCCCGATGGGTATAGGGAAAGGTATACTGGTAAGTGGATTCCACCTGATCTTGCCGCGCTGGGAGGCTCAACGCATCAGCATTTAGGCGGCTACTACGGCATGGTGAAAAGGCTTGATGAAGCACTCGGTAGACTTTTAGATGCGCTCAAAAGTCTTGATTTACTCGATAAGACAATCATTCTGTTTACTTCTGACCATGGGTGTCATTTCAAAACCCGTAACAGTGAATATAAGCGTTCATGCCATGAAAGTTCAATCCGTGTGCCGACTGCTTTCCACGGGCCAGGGTTCGTTGGAGGCGGACAGATTCAAGAGCTTGTGAGTCTTGTAGACCTCCCACCGACACTTTTGGATGCAGCAGGTTTGGGCGTGCCTGATGAGATGCAGGGGCGATCTATTCTCCCACTTCTATGTGGTGAAACAGATGATTGGCCTGAAGAGGTATTTGTTCAAATTAGCGAGGCACAGGTTGGACGTGCTGTGCGTACGCAACGTTGGAAATATGGCGTTGACGCACCTAACAAGGGTGGTGGGAAAGACGCGGGGTCTGACACATACATTGAGCAGTACCTCTACGACCTTGATGCTGACCCCTACGAGTTACGAAATCTAATCGGACTTCGATCGCATGAAAATGTGGCTGCGGTGATGCGTGAACGACTTATTCGACGAATGGTTGAAGCAGGTGAAGAAACACCTACAATTGAACCCGCACCGCAACAGGGAAGCGGACAACGCCGTGTCCCTGAAGGAGAAGCGAGAAATTAACAATGAAAATTACAGATGTCATTACCCTTGTGATGGGTACCAGTTGGCGGAATTTAACCTTTGTTAAAGTTGAAACTGACGAAGGATTGACCGGTATTAGCGAAGTGCGGATGAATAACCGCACGGATGCACTTGTGGCTTATATTGACGGTGCCAAGCGCAGGCACGTCATCGGAAGCGACCCGTTCAATACAGAAGACCTCTATCAACGGATGTTTCGAGACGATTATGGGCGTGCAGGTGAAATCGTTGCGACAGGCATCAGCGTGGTTGAAATCGCTTGTTGGGATATTATCGGAAAAGCATTGAATCAACCTGTGTATCGTTTACTTGGTGGTGCTTGCCGTGATCAAATTAAGGCGTATGCAAACGGTTGGTATCGCGTGGAACGAACACCGGAGGAATTTCATGATGCTGCAAAAAAGGTGCTTGAAAAAGGCTATAAAGCACTTAAGTTCGATCCATTCGGAGCAGGTTATTATGAACTCTCTTACGAGGAGAAGTTGAAATCTGTTTCTCTCGTTGAGGCAGTGCGCGATGCTGTGGGGCCGGATGTTGAAATTTTGGTTGAGATGCACGGTCGGTTTAGTCCGTACACAGCAATAGAAATTGCCTCAGAATTGGAACAATTCAAACCGAGTTGGGTTGAAGAACCCGTACCACCTGATAACATTGCAGCACTTGCAAAAGCAGCGGATCATATTAATCTGCCAGTTGCCACAGGCGAGCGGCTTCACAACAAATATGAGTATCGTGAGCTGATTAACCTACAAGCCGCGGATATCTTACAACCCGATATTACCCAGACAGGGGGATTTTTAGAAACTAAGAAAATCGCTGCGATGGGGGATATGTGTTATATGACAGTTGCACCGCATAACGTCGGGGGACCTGTCTCTACCGCAACCGCTTTGCACTTTGCAGCATGCACTACTAACTTCAAGATTCAGGAGCATTTTAACGACTTCTCTGAAGCTTGGGTTAAAGAAGCAGCAACCGGCTGTCCAGAGGTGATAGACGGTTATTTTAGTCTACCCGACGGGCCAGGACTCGGCATGGAACTGAATGAGGACCTCATTGCAGCACACCCGTATCGCGAAGGTTCATTCAACCTCTGGGAAGATGATTGGCATAAACGTGAGTATTAGGTTCACGCGAATCCGTATCAAAATCTTGAGCTTCGGAATCATTTTGTGGTATCCTTTAAAATAGGAATATTGAAAACAACATTACTAATTGACAATTCTGAATATTACTTGATTCAATCGGTTCTGCAGGAGAAGAAAAATGAGACATACAACAAAAATTGAACTTGCCAATCTGTCAGACCTCAATTTAGCAAACAGCGGTTTTATTACCCCCGAAGAGGTTCGCCGCGTTATCGTTGAAGATGCACTTGTTGATACCGGTGCAACGCGGTTATCTTTACCGCAACCGATCATTGAACAACTCGGTTTGACACCTGTGAGCAGCGCGAAGGCGAGAACCGCGGCTGGCATCGTAGACAGGACTATCTATTCAGAAGTCCGATTTACACTATTGGAGCGGGAGGGTTCACTCCCCGTAACCGATCTGCCAGCGGGTACACCTGTGCTTGTTGGACACATGGTTTTAGAACAACTTGACCTTTGCGTAGACATCAGAAAAGGGCTTATCTATAACCCCGACCACGACAACGAGTGGATTGACGAGGCATATTAATAATATTATGAGTTTTCACTATAAAGACGGGTTTCTCTACTGTGAAGATTTGAGAGTTAAAGATATTCAGGAAGAGGTGCCGTATAGTCCATTTTACCTCTACAGCCTCGCGCAGCTTGAGGCAAACTACGCTGCATATCAAAAAGCACTTTCAGGTATCAACGCAATCATCGGTTATGCTGTCAAAGCAAACAACAACCTTTCCCTTCTCAAACGGCTCAGTGCGCTCGGTAGTGGCGCGGTGCTTGTAAGCGGCAATGAATTGTTGTTATCACTTGCCGCTGGGTTCGATATGAAACGGACTATCCTAAACGGCAACGGAAAAACATTGGAAGAGCTTAGTCTGGCAGTTGAACACGGTGTGCTGATAAACATTGACAGCGAATTTGATTTGAAACATATCCAACAGACAGCAAAGCAGCTTGACACCCCAGCTAACGTTCTCATTCGCATCAATCCCGATGTGGACCCCGAAGTCCATCCGTACGTTTCAACGGGTATGAAAAATTCCAAGTTCGGCATCCGCAATGAACGACTCAACTGGTTTTTAGACGAAATTCGTAAAGACGATTTATTGAATTTAGTCGGAGTTCACTGCCATTTGGGTTCAACAATTAAGAAGGTGCGGATTTTCCGAGACGCCACAGAGATCATGCTCGATTTTATGCGTAGCATTCAAGCGGACGGTTTCTCACCGCGCTATCTCAACATCGGTGGCGGATTGGGCATTGACTATGAACGCTCTGGCGATGATATTCCTACACCCACAGACCTTATTGACTCAATTCGCGGACTACTTACTGATGACATTACGTTGATTATTGAACCGGGACGCTCCATCATCGGCAATACGGCAGTTTTTGTCAATCGCGTCACGGGTGTTAAGACAAACGGTAACAAACATTTCATCGTCACGGATGGGAGTATGGCAGAACTTATACGCCCAAGTCTTTACGATGCGTATCAACATATTGAGTTTATTGAACCGGTCAATGGCCCGGTTGAAACTTACGATGTCGTAGGTCCCGTCTGCGAATCTGCTGATTTTCTCGGAAAAGAGCGCGAATTACCGACACCTCCAGAAGGTACTGGCATTGTTGTTTGTGATGCGGGTGCTTACTGTCATGCGATGAGTTCTAACTATAATCTAAAGATGCGGCCACCGGAATATCTCGTTGATGGGGATAAACTCACCTGCATCCGTAGGGTTGAAACGCTTGACGATTATTTGCGATTGTTTGATGTGTAAACCGTTATATCTGAACAATACCAACAAAGACAAATGCCTTTGGGGCAACTGCTCTACATCAAAAAAGGAGTAATTTTTTTATGAAAAATCTGACGTTTTCGATTCTTTTGTTACTTTTCTTGGTTTCAACTGTATATTTACCGAATGCTTCTGCCCAATATGAGGACCATACGCAATTGAGTTTGCCTGAAGGCGCAAAAGCGCGTCTCGGTAAAGGATGGATTTCTGGTGATATTGCATATTCCCCGGATGGCACGCGGCTTGCTGTGTCAAGTTCTATCGGTATTTGGATATACAATGCAAACACTTATACTGAAATCGCGCTGTTCACTGGACATACAGATCATGTCAATTCTGTAGCATTCTCTCCTGATGGAAAAGTTCTTGTCAGTGGTGGACAGGATAGTACAGTTCGGGTGTGGGATGCCCACACAGGGCAGCTCCTGTATATTTCTGAGGAGCATTATGATGAAGTCGATGACGTGGCGTTTTCTCCCGATGGGAAAATGTTTGGGAGTATTGACGATGGACGGGTGATTCGATTATGGGATGCCGACACAAAGCAACTCTTGCTCACCCGTGGAGATCCGAACAGGAAGTTTTATTGGGGATCAGTTGGAGAGGTTAATTGCTTAGCTTTTTCCTCTGATAGCAAGGAGGTTGCTGCTGGATATTACTATGATAGCATAAAGTTTTTTGATGTCAGCACTGGAGAGTATCTCCGGGGATCTTTCATCTCCACTTCTTGGGGCGAAGGGATCAACGACTTGGCGTTTTCTTCCGACGGTGTCACGCTCGCTGTGGGAAGTATAAGCGACAACGTTTACTTATTTGGAGCACGCACTGGATCCCTATGGCAAGGACTCGGGGGCCATAGTGGTAATGTGAACGCCGTGGCGTTCTCTCTGGATGGTAAAATCATGGCAAGTGGAAGCAACGATCAGACAGTTCGGCTGTGGGATGCTTTCACAGGAGAACATCTCCGTACCCTCAAAGGGCATACGAATGGGGTTTTAGGCGTGTCGTTCAGCCCAGATGGTAGCACAATCGCGAGTGCATGTTGGGATGAGATTAGGTTTTGGGATGTGAACACAGGTCAACCTTTACATACCCTTGAGGGACATACAGGGCGTGTCTATTCTCTTGCACTTTCCCCTGATGGCAGCATCCTTGCTAGTAGTCATTCAGATGGCACGATTCAACTCTGGAATCTTGATACTGGTAAACCCTTGCAAACCCTTGAGGAGGGTACATCTGCTGTTAACAGTGTATCGTTCAATCCGGATGGTAGTATACTCGCGCACTCCAACTACAAGGTTAAGGGTATTACTTACTACAGGGATATTCAATTGTGGGATGTCCATACAATGAAACACCTGCGCAGTCTTGTCGGAGATATATCTACAGTCTATAGCATATCGTTCAGTCCAGATGGAAAAACGCTGGCAAGTGGGGATCGCAACGGCATCACCCTATGGGATTCCACCACAGGCGAGCGTAAGCAAAGTTTTACGAAATTGGGGACGTATACGAAATTGGGGGAGTGCCGGAGCGTGTCGTTCAGCCCAGACGGACAGTTACTTGTGGGGGCAACCAGCTCAGGTATCCATCTCTGGCATTTACCTACCGGGCGTAGGTTGAGGACACTCGCGGACGATAGCAGCTATTCTGCGGTATTCTCTCCTGATGGGACCACAATCGCTGGTGGCATTGGCGCTGATATTTGGGTTTGGGATATGCGCTCAGGAGAACGGCTGCAAAGACTCACTGGAGATAATAGATATAACATCTTTAGCTTATCGTTTAGTCCAGATGGTGGCACGCTTGCGAGTGGTAGCGCGGATAGTACCATCCGTTTATGGGATGTTGACACAGGAGAAAATAAGCACACGTTCACGGACCATACGAATAGTGTCTATAGCGTATTATTCAGTTCGGATGGAAAAACGCTGGCAAGTGGAAGCACGGACGGGACAGTGCTGCTATGGGATATCATTCCTTCTGATCCGACAAGTGTGACACCAAGTACTCCTACCACGCTAAACGCTACTGTGAACCTATCACCTTCTCCAGTGCAGTCGCCTGCTATCGGAAAACAGCTCACGTTTTCCCTTAATATAGTGGATAGCGAAAACATTACTGGATACCAAGCAACCGTTACGTTTGATTCTACCGCCCTCAAGCATGTCCAAAGTGCAAACGGTGACTACCTACCAGCGGGTGCGTTCTTTATTCCACCGAAGGTTGATGAGAATACCGTTCAACTTGCAGCATCGTCTCTTGCAGGCGAAAGCAGTGGGGATGGCACGCTTGCTACGATCACGTTTGAAGTCGTTGCTGCCAAAGCCTCCACCGTGAGTTTATCTGACGTGCTATTAACAAACAGCGCAGGTGGCACCACAGCACCAGAAATAGAAAATGCGGAGATAACCGCGCCCCCACGATTACCAGAAGATGTCAACAATGATGGTGTTGTCAATATCATAGACTTGACCTTTGTTGCATCTAATTTTGGTGAACAGGGAGAAAATGCTGCGGATGTCAATGGTGACGGCGTTGTTAACATTATTGATTTGACTAGTGTCGCAGCGGCGTTTGGGAATACCGCCGCTGCACCTATTGCGTGGGACAGCGATTCGGAGATCATTCCTACAAAACAACAAGTGCAAAAATGGCTGCGTGAAGCGCAGAAACTGAATCTTACTGATCCTGCTTTTCAGCGCGGTATTGTTGTTTTGGAAAATCTTTTGAAAGCACTGACACCGAAAGAGACAGCATTATTACCCAACTATCCAAACCCGTTCAACCCGGAGACATGGATACCGTATCAGTTAGCAGAACCAACGGATGTCAGTATATCCATCTATACTGCAAATGGAAAATTAGTACGGAAGTTGGATTTAGGACATCAACCTGTGGGCATTTATGAATCGCGTAGTCGTGCAGCACATTGGGATGGCAAAAACGCACAAGGTGAACCTGTAGCAAGTGGAGTCTATTTCTATACACTCAAAGCAGGCGATTTCTCTGCAACGCGGAATATGTTAATACGGAAGTAACAGAGGCCAGGATTATGAGCAGTAACACTAAAGTTGAAGAAGGCAGCGGGAATATCTTCAAGGATTTGGGTTTTTCAGATGAGGTTTCGGAGAAAGAACTCCTAAAAGCGCAGTTGGGAGCCGAGATTTTCCGCATTCTGAAGGAACGTAAACTCACTCAGGTCGAGGCTGCGAAACTACTTGGGATTAAACACATCGAAATTTCTCGCCTTAAAGCCGCCAAACTTTCTGAGTACAGCGTTGAGCGGTTGATGAGGTTTCTTAATCAATTAAATCGTGATATTGAGATTCGGATTATTCCTTCAGAGGATAGAGAAGGACAACAGCGAGTGGTTGCTGTTTAGTTCAAAGTATGCTTCAATCATGTCATCGACATCTTATAATCGCTCTTCCAAAAACGCGATCCCAGACTCCAAGTTGATCTCATGTTTATCTTGAAAATAATCCAGTGCTAAGATGTCAGCATATCCCTTCACAGCATGACTCTTAACTGATAACTATTGATAAACCACAGTTCAGACGCTATCTGCAAGTGTTGGATTAGTACCCCTCGAACAAAAGGGATTCGTG
Source organism: Candidatus Poribacteria bacterium (assembly GCA_022825825.1). Classification (GTDB taxonomy): domain Bacteria; phylum Poribacteria; class WGA-4E; order WGA-4E; family WGA-3G; genus MSPOR6. Next base: position 37,619 of record JAJDWA010000017.1, on the reverse strand, counting down.
ACAATGGAATCTCTCTGGATTCCGTTACTAAAAAATTGACATCTGCCGTTTTTTCAGGTATACTTAACAGATACTTGAGTGACAGACCGCTTGTTTTTCAATCACCTTGTGGAAAAGGAGATGTTCTCATGGAAACGTATCCAAATTCACGCCACATCCCTTATGCTCCCACAGAAACTGCTGACCTATATCCTGAATCGGATGGAAAACCTATGGCTGAAACGGATATGCATGCAGTGGCTATCATCGATTTGCGGCAACGTTTTGACAGTTTCTTCGCGGATAACCCGGCGACTTATGTCTCTGGGACTATCATGATGTATGATGTAGAGGGGCCCGACCGCACTGCTGTTTCACCCGATATTCTCGTCTCTTTCGGCATAGGCAAGAAACTCCGCCGCACCTATAAGGTGTGGGAAGAGGGGAAGCCGCCAGACTTCGTAATGGAGTTTTCAAGCAAAGGAACGTTCCAAAATGACTTAGGGAATAAAAAGGCACATTACGCGTCAATAGGAATACCGGAGTATTTTCTGTGCGATATAGATAGACGCTATTTACCCACACCGCTGATGGGGTTTCGTCTCAAAGATAAGGCTTATGAGCGGATACCGGAGAACGCCGATGGTAGCATTTCTTCTGTGACATTAAACTTATCTTTCCATCTACTGGATGAGGGATTAGCTGTCTACGATGAGGCGACGGGACAGTGGCTGCAAACGCCTGCAGAGGCGGCAGAGCAGCGCGCCGAACAAGAAGCCGCCGCACGAGCGGAAGCGGAAGCGGAAACTTCGCGGCTGCGCGAAGAACTCGAGCGTCTCAAAGCACGATTGAAAGATGAATAGAAGTTGCCATTAAAGTCATGACTAATCTGTAGTGAGACAGCAACCCACGGCGTGTGCCTGCTATCTTCTACATAGGGCAGGATGCGTTAATAAATGGTTGCCTCACTAAACATTTAGAATATATAAAACTGTACGTAATAGATTCAAAAGGTTCTCTCACCCTTGATAAGAGGATTTCAAACATAGAATACTGCATTACTTACCGAGTAAATCACTAAAATGGAGACAGGCTGCGTAAAACGTGGTTTCAACGACACATGTCAAAAATCAAAATCCTTTCTGCAGATGTGGCAAATAAAATCGCGGCTGGTGAAGTCGTCGAACGTCCTGCATCCGTTGTCAAAGAACTGATAGAAAACGCAATAGACGCTGAAAGCACGAGCATTCGCGTCGAAATCCGTGCGGGTGGGAAACGGCTCATTAGCGTTTCTGATAATGGCGGCGGAATGGAACGTGAGGATGCGCTCCTCGCTTTAGAACGCCACGCAACAAGCAAAGTCAGTCGCATTGAAGACCTTGAAAACATCCGGACCTTTGGATTCCGTGGCGAGGCGTTGGCAAGCATAGCATCTGTATCTCAGTTTGAACTTCTTACTCGCACTGCTGATGCTATTCAGGGAACAAAAATTAACGTTGATGGCGGCGTTTTTCGTTCGGTAGAGGAAAGTGGGTGTTCCCCCGGCACCCATATTTCAATAAATAACCTTTTTCATAATGTCCCTGCGCGTCTGAAATTTCTCAAAACTGACACGACTGAGGTGCGCCACATTACTAATCAGGTGACGTGGTCGGCTTTAGCGCATCCATCAATACATTTTTCGCTATCACACAACGGCAAATCAATTTTGGACGTTCGCGCCTGCGATTCACATCTGGAACGTGCACGCCTCTTATATGGCAAAGAATTTGCTGATAACCTTATTGAATTTGCTGAAGAACTACCAGATTTTAAGCTTTCTGGTCTACTTGGAAAACCAGATTTTACGAAGGCAAACCGCGAATATCAACTCTTTTTTATGAATCATCGACCGATCCGTAGCCAAATGCTTGGCGCAGCACTAAAAGAGGCACTTGGTGCCACAATTCAGAAGGATCGGCATGCTGTTGCGTTGCTTTTCATGACACTTGAACCCGATACAGTTGACGTAAACGTCCATCCTGCCAAAATTGAGGTGCGGTTTCGGAATGAACGAACGATTTTCAGCGGCATTGTCCGAATGATTCGCAACGTCATCCACAAAGAGAAATTCATCCCGAAAATTGAAACATCTACAGAGACTGAACCCGCACCAACTGAAGAGGTTGAAGTCGATAGGACACCCATCGGCACGGCGCAGCAAATCTCAACACCCACTCGTCCACGTCCGCCTATCTCCACAGATAGAAGAGTAGAATCGATCGTAACACCACAACCTGAAAATGTTGAGTCTGAACGGAATGTTACACAACCCACCATAGACGAAGATATAGAACCCACTCCTGAAGTGACCAGAACTGTTGTACAACCGCCACAACAACAAATCCCTGAAGGGGCGATGCTCAAATTGCTCGATTTTGAAAATGTTGAGTTGAAGACGAATCTCTTTAAAACCTATATTGTCGCTGAGGGAGAAGATAGGATATTCTTCATAGACCAACACGTTGCGGCAGAACGGGTGCTTTATGAACGTTTTGCGAACCAGCTAAAAACTAACTGCATTCCTGTGCAAGGGTTGTTACTTCCTGTTACGCTTGAGGTGACCCCGCAACAGGTTGCTATTCTCAAAGTCCACGAGGACCTCTTCAAAAAAATAGGGTTTGAGTTAGAGGAATTCGGTGGGAATACAATTCTTATCCGAGCAATACCATCACCACTACCAACGCGGATTGCCTCCCAAACTATTACCGACCTACTTGACAAACTCCCTGAACAACCGCATACCGAGGTAGAAATCCCTAAAGCACTTGATGATGCCTTGATAACGCTCGCCTGCCGCTCCGCTATTAAAGCGGGGGATACATTGGATACCAAAGAGATGATCAACCTCATTCGCGAGTTGTCTGAGGCAAAACTACCGTTCAATTGTCCGCATTCAAGACCTATCATCATTGAAATGGGACGGGATGAGTTGGAACGGCGGTTTCATAGACAATAATTTTCAATAAATAGTTATCTCCAGAGGAGATGCTAACCCATGAAAACAACACGCCTATTCCTCATCATCCTGCTTTTAAATTTTACGCTCTTACTTTCAAATGCCCCTGCCCAAGAATACACAACATGGAGTTTGCCTGATGGTGCTGTCGCGCACTTCGTAATTTTAATCCACACGATCCATCCATTTCGTTAAAAATCACTGTTAAAATTACATTTATCAGAATTATGCGACCGTTTCGCCCCCTACCCGCGTCACTATATACAGAGAGGAGACATTAATTTATCACTTTTTTGAGGTATCTGATGAAAAATAACGATGTTGAAATGATAAATAGTATCCTCGCGGGTGATGATATCGCTTTTACCAGTTTAGTGGAAAAATACCAAAAACAGGTTCATGCGCTCGCTTGGCGGAAAATAGGCGATTTTCACATCGCTGAAGAAATTACGCAAGATACTTTTCTCAAGGTCTATCAAAAATTGGCAACCTTGAAAAACCCGAATCAGTTTTCTGGGTGGTTATACGTAATTGCAACGCGCCAATGTCTTGCATGGCTCCGTAAAAAACGCATGGAAACAGCATCGTTTGAAGACATAGATACTGAGATGGTAGAAGAACCGACATATTCCCAATATGTTGCCGAGGAACAAGCAAAAATTACGGTAGATGAACAACGCGAAGTCGTCAAAAAGCTGCTTTCTAAACTAAAAGAGAGTGAGCGTACGGTAATGGTCCTACACTACTTCGGTGACATGACGTGTGAAGAGATTAGCCGATTTTTAGGGGTATCCCCAAGTGCGATTAAGAGTAGACTCAGGCGTGCCAGGCAACGGCTAAAAAAGGAGGAATCGATGATTAGAGAGGCACTCAACAATTTTCAAATTTCTGCGAACTTAACTGAGAACATAATGAGAGAAGTTGCACATCTTAATCCCGTTGCACCTTCTGGAAGCAACCCTTTTATGCCTTGGGTATTGGCTGCATCTGGCGCTATTTTGATTGTGTTGATACTTGGTATGGGCAGTAAGAATTTAGCGCGTTTCCAGCAACCTTATAGTTTGGACATGCAGTCTGATATGGCAGTAGAACTTATTGATGCACCTATAGTCCAAAATATTGATGCAAAACCGGATGTTCGAAATATAGTTCGAAATAATTCTGATAATCCCAGTAGAGGTAATGGCACGGGGCAGGAATCAAACCAGAGTTTATCTGACTCAGTAGACTATACACAATGGGCGCTGCCCGAAGGTGCAAAAGCGCGCCTCGGTAAAGGTGATATAACTGGGAATATCGCCTACTCGCCAGATGGCACTCGTCTTGCTGTTGCAAGTTCCATCGGAATTTGGATTTATGACGCGCGTCCCGGTAAAGAAAAAGAACTTGACCTATTCACTGGACATACGGGCACTGTCACTGCTATTGCATTTTCACCTGATGGTACTACTATCGCGAGCGGTAGTCTGGATAGAAAAGTGAAACTGTGGAATGTAGCCACAGGAGAGCATCAAGCTACACTCTCCGGACATACGGACGAAATCTATTCCGTAGCGTATTCTCCTAATGGCACCATTATCGCGAGCGGCAGTCTGGATGGGAAGGTGAAACTGTGGAATGTAGCCACAGGAGAGCACAAAGCTACACTTTCATCAGGACATACAGAGGAATCCCATTTCAGATTCTATTGCGTGGCCTATTCTCCAGATGGAAACACTATTGCTACTGCCAGCCGGGATAATACGGTGCGATTGTGGAACGCACATACTGGAGAATACAGAAATACACTCTCTGGACATTCAGATTATATCACTTCTTTAACATTTTCTTCGGATGGAAGAATGATCGCTACTGCAAGTAAAGATAACACGGTACGCTTGTGGGACACGAACAGTGGAGAATACAAAAATAGACTAAATACACTAAAAGGACTCACAGGTGATGTCGTTTCCGTGGTGTTTTCACCGGATGGAAAAACTATCGCAACTGGGCATACAGGTAGAATCCGGTTGTGGGACGCACATACTGGACAGCATAAAACTACACTCATAGTACATAGAGATGGGGGTGATGTTGTTTCTGTGGTGTTTTCACCGGACGGAAAGACTATCGCAACTGGGAGTTGGGGCAATACAGTACATTTGTGGGACGCACATACTGGACAGCACAAAACTGCACTCACAGTACATACGTGGTCGATCAACTCCATAGCGTTTTCTCCGGATGGAAACACTATCGTCAGTGGTAATCATAATAGCACAGTACAATTCTGGAACGCACTAACAGGAAAAAACAAAACCGTCTTCTCACCAGGTATTGGCACCGATTCCGTAGTGTATTCACCAGATGGAAAAACTGTCGCCGCTGGTAGTCAATTTGACGGGACAGTGCAATTGTGGGACGTAAACACTGGAGAACACAAAAATACACTAATAGGACACACAGATGGTGTTTACTCCGTAGTGTATTCACCAGATGGAAAAACTATTGCTACCGGAGGCAAGGATAATATGGCGCGAGTGTGGGATATTCAAACAGGAAAAAACATTACAACTTTCAAAGGACATACGGGAGGGATCGATTCCGTAGCATATTCTCCGGACGGAGAAACTATCGCCAGTGCAAGTGTAGACATGACGGTGCGATTGTGGAACGTACAAACAGGAGAACACAAAATCACATTACGACATAAGGCATCGGTCAGGTCTGTAACGTTTTCTCCGGACGGAAAAACTATCGCAACTTCAAGTTACGGCAACAACCACCCAGTGCAGTTATGGAATGCAAACACGGGAAAACGTATAGTTACACTCAGTGGGCATGCAGATGTGGTTAACTCCATAGTATATTTTCCAGATGGAAACATAATTGCTACTGGTAGTGATGATAAGACGGTGCGATTGTGGAACGCACGGACTGGAGAACACAAAAATACACTCACAGGACATACGAGAAGTGTTCACACTGTGGCTTTTTCTCCAGATGGAAACACTATTGTCAGCGGCAGCTACGACGGCACAATCCTCCTATGGCAGCTGCGTTAGTTGCTGTTGATTGGGTGTGTAAAGTTTTGGCATGTGTACTTGAATCTCGGATTTCGCAGATTGCTCGGATTTTAATGCCCTGTCCGATGAAGTGTTCGGTGCCCTGCAGCCAAACAATGCCGTTCTGCTGGCAGAAAAATCTGTCATGATCATAGTCAAAATCCGCGTTCTACAGTTGAAAACGTGAAGGATTCTTCGGAAGTTGAACTTATGTGACAAAATATTTACACTCCTAAATAGAGCTATTCAATTTTCCAATAATTCTTTCTTCTCTAAAAAACCTCCTTTTGTAGGTGCGAGCTCCAGCTCGCGAAACCTTCCGATTATAGTGAAATCCAAATACGTGAACACTCTTCGGTATAGTAACGTGAGTTCGGTTAAACTTTAATCTATGCTGGAATCGGGGCTGCAAAAGGTTCTACCCCCCTTTATCCCCAATTCGCATGCCACACGGGGAATGCCTAAAGACGAATGCGCCAAATCAACGGTATGTATGCGCCTATGGCATTCGCCTCCTACCGCTTGTGCTACACATAGGTGGCAACTATAAGTTATAATAGACATTGAAGTCATATTGAGTAAAACGTTAGGATGTGGTAAAATAGGAGAAGAAAGGGGATAATTTGTGTCCCATTCTTTTCACTTCAGATACCTATTTACTTTGGGTTTTTAGCTCTTACTCGCTATGAGTTCATTATATAGTAAATTATGTAAATAAGTGGACATATATTCTGTAGGAGCGATCTCCGAATCGCGACCAAACCAATAATAGTCGGGAATCGGAGTTCCCTCCTACAGCTCATTATGTAAAGTTAATTGTAGAATCCACTATAATGATTTAATCGAAAGTGTCTGATAACGCTAAGACCGAAATATGGGCTAAAAGTGGGTTGTGGGTCAGGTAGTGCTTGCGAAACCCGACCTACGAACTACAAAATTGTAGAACCATAACACGCGAGGGATACAATGCCAGAGATATCACCAACGCTCCCTAAGGCTTTTTTGATTGACTTGGATGGGACGCTCTATTTTAAAGGTGAACCTTGTCCAGGCGCAATCGAAACTGTCAACTACTTGCGTCAGGAGAAATATCAACTCCGGTTTTTGACGAATACAACTGCTAAGACTCCAAAGATGCTTCACAAACAGATGCTGACACTCGGTTTTGACATCTACGAGGATGAAATTTTTAATGCGACTTACGCCTGTCTCCAATACTTGCGTTCGCAACCTAAGAACCGTTGTCACTTTATGGTCGATGAGGCTGTCAAGACGTTTTTCAAAGAGGTACCGATGGATAACGATGCTCCTGATTTTGTCGTTGTTGGAGATTACGGTGAACGGTTTGATTTTCACACTTTAAATCACGCTTTTCGCTTGTTAATGGATGGTGCAGAACTCATAGCTCTACAGAAAGGGCTCTACTGGTTTTCTTCTGAAGGAATGTTCTTGGATTGTGGCGCATTCGTTACACTTTTGGAGGCAGCCACAGGCAAAACCGCTAAGGTCATGGGCAAACCGAGTGAGACATTCTTCACAATTGCACTTGAAAGTCTTCAACTTTCTCTAAGCGAAGTGGTTGTGGTGGGTGACGACATCACTTCGGACATTGTGGGTGCGGAAAGAATGAAGATGCAGAGTATCCTTGTGAAGACAGGGAAGTTTAAACCTGATCAATTGAAAAATCCCGTCGCGAAACCGACATGGGTCCTCGATTGTGTTTCAGAGTTAAGACAACTTTTTTAGCATAGTCTTTCAGAGAATTATCGGAGACAACACTTATGACAAACCAAACCATTCAACTCGGAGTCGTAGGATGTGGATGGGCAGGCTGCCAGGCTATCCACGCTGCCAATGCTACTTCTCGACTGAACGTCATCGCCATTGCAGAACGTGATCCAACCCGTCTTGAACAAGCAGGAAACGATTACGCAGCACCCCACCGCTACGCAGATTATAGTGAGCTTCTTGCCGACCCCACTGTTGATGCCGTTTATCTTGCCACTTCTCCCGATGGCAGGCTTCAACAAGTATTGGATACGCTCAATGCTGGTAAACATGTCTTAGTCCAAAAACCGCACGCTATCCGCGCACCCGAAATTTTAGAGATGGAAACAGCGGCGCAACAGTCCGGCAAAACGCTCCAATTCTGTTATTTTATGCGTCACTTTCCACACAACCGCCAAATTCGGAGCGCTGTCCTAAATGGGGCAATCGGAGAACCATTTCACGCCCGCGTTTTTGGAAAATTCAATTTCATTCCAACCCTTGATGCCAACAGCCGGTGGCTACATGTATATGGACAGAAAGGTGGTTCATTAGGGCAACACTATTCACACGAACTTAATCTAACGTGGTGGTGGATGGGATGTCCAAAACCTGAGTGGGCATTTGCATCAAAGCATGTGCTTTATCCACAGTACGATGGACCAGAGGGCGCGGCAGAAGACTATTTCACAGGGATTCTCGGATGTGAAGGTGGGAAAACTATCCAAATTGACTGTTCACGGATGAGCCATTCGGATTCCGGCAGTGTCGTAGAACTCTACGGCACCACTGGTGCAATTACAAACGGCGGCATATCACGGTTCAAAGATGGCGAATTTGTCCGAGAATCGATTGATGAACCTATTGAAATAGATCACGGAGAACTGCCTGAAGAGGTGCCCGTCTTTTACTATGAACTCAACCATTTCGCTATGGCTATTGCAGGTGAAGTCGCACCAGAGGTCTCTTCAGAGAATGCATATACCTTTATGCAGATATTGGACGCGCTCTATGACAGTGCAAAAAGTGGTGAAAAGGTTTATATTTGACAAAAACACATCTTTCTGTTAATCTAATAGCAAAACTGATATATTCCTAACTTAGGAGAAATTTCTATGTATAAAAGTGCGATGTTAGGGTGTGGCGGCCGCGCAGGCGGTCATGCAAGTGCCTATCGCTTTGTTAAAGGTGGCAAACTCGCAGCAATCTGCGACATGAACGAAGAACGACTCAACAATTTCGGTGATAATTTTGACATCTCTTCTCGCTACACAGATTTAGATGAGATGCTTGAAAAAGAGAAACCGGACCTGCTCCATATCGTGACTGCGCCAGTGCTACGCGGTTCCAATGAACGAATTCGGTATTCATTGATGAAGCAAGCATCAGACCACGGCGTACCAGCCGCAATTGTGGAGAAACCGATTGCTGTTGAAAGTGAAGACTGGAAGCAAATTGCTGGGTTAGCAGAAGAGACGAAAACAAAGTTTGTCGTCAACACACAACTTAACTTCCATCCCAAAAACCTTGAACTGAAACGAGATGTCGCAGAAGGTAAGATAGGTGAGCTTAAGTTCATTGACGCAAGTGCTCGGAGTACACCAGTAGATCAAGGTCCACACGTGCTTCAGTTGGTATCCTCCTACATTGATAATTCTCGACCTGTGAGTGTGCTTGGGCAAATTTCTGGGAGAGAACACCTGGATTCAGCGCAACCTTCACCGATGCATGCCGCAGCACAAGTAATATATCAAAATGGACTTCACGTCTCTCTTGCATTTGGACAGGGCATGGGTACGATGGCATCCGATAACCAAGGTATTTATTGCCACAAGCGCGTCTTTGTCATTGGAACAGAAGGGTTTGTGCATTGGCGGTTTAGCAGTTGGGAACGCGCGACCCAAAAAGGTGGATACGAAGGTGGCCCACTCAACTATGGCGAACAAGATGTTGAAGCACAAGGAAACCTAACAGAGGCTGTCTTTGATTGGCTTGACGATGAGAAAAACGAACACCCAACACATCTCAAACAATCACTTGCCGAATTCAACCTGCTTTTAGGAATGTACTATAGCGGTATAACGAACAAGATTATTGATCTTCCATTTGATCCGCCAGATGGGTTAATGGATTCGCTTAGAGAGCAATTGTAGGACAACTTGTTAATTTCCAATAAGTAAGAATTAGCGGTAGCAACGAACCTGTTTGCATCTGCCGTTAATTATTACATTCTGTGTGCAGATATTTTGTTTGCACATTTCAAAAACGTATAAGGAGAAATTTCCATGTATAAAAGTGCATTTTTAGGTTGTGGTGGTCGTGCGCGTGCACATGCAAGTGCATACCGTTTTGTCAAAGGCGGCAAAATCGGAGCAATCTGTGATATGAACGAAGAACTCCTCAATAAGTTCGGGGACGACTTTGATGTTTCTGCTCGCTACACAGATTTAGACGAGATGCTTGAAAAAGAAAAACCGGATCTGCTCCATATCGTCACAGCGCCGGTATTACGCGGCACCAATGAACGCATTCGGTATCCGTTAATGAAGCAAGCATCCGACCACGGCGTCCCAGCAGCGATTGTAGAAAAACCAATCGCCGTTGAAAGCGAAGATTGGAAGCAGATTGCCGGGTTAGCAGAAGAGACAAAAACAAAGTTTATTGTTAACACACAACTTAACTTTCACCCGAAAAACCTTGAATTAAAGCGGGATGTTGCAGAAGGTAAAATCGGTGAAATCAAGTTTATTGACGCCAGCGCACGCAGTACGCCTGTTGACCAAGCGCCACACGTATTGCAGTTGGTGTCGTCATATATTGACAACTCGCGTCCGGTGCGGGTATTAGGTCAAATTGCAGGTAGAGAACAGTTAGATTCAGCGCAGCCCTCTCCGATGCATGCTGCTGGACAGGCAATATATGAAAATGGTCTACACGTTTCACTTGCGTTTGGCACAGGCATGGGGACGTTGGCATCAGAAGGCGGAGGCACAGTAACACATAAACGTGTTTTTGTAGTCGGGACAAAAGGTTTTGTACATTGGCGGTTCAGTAGTTGGGAGCGTTCCACACATGATGGTGGTTACGAGGGCGGTCCACTCAACTATGGTGAGCAGGATATTCAAGCGCAAGGTAATCTCACTGAAGCAGCCTTTGACTGGCTTGATGATGAGAAAAACGAACATCCGACACATCTCAAGCAATCCCTTGCAGAATTTAATCTGCTTTTAGGGATTTACTATAGCGGGATAACAAATCAGATTATTGATCTCCCGTTCGATCCACCAGATGGGTTAATGGCTTCTCTCAAGGAGCACCTGTAACCAATAAATAGCGTGGAGGTAGACATGCCATCTACCTCCGCAACTATGCAGTTTTCACAAGTTATCTTTTTAACGATTGACCTCTATTTATCCTGCCTGTGATCAAAATATTAAAGGAGACATTTTATGTATAAAACAGCGATGTTAGGGTGCGGTGGACGTGCCCGAGCGCATGCAGACGCCTATCGTTTTGTTAAAGGTGGTAAACTCGCAGCAATCTGCGATATGAACGAAGAATTACTCAACAAATTTGGAGACGACTTCAGTATCTCTTCCCGTTATACAGATTTAGATGAGATGCTTGAAAAAGAGAAACCCGATGTGCTGCACATTGTCACAGCACCAGTACTTCGTGGCTCAAATGAACGCATTCGGTATCCACTGATGAAGCAAGCATCTGACCACGGCGTCCCTGCAGCGATTGTAGAAAAACCAATCGCCGTTGAAAGTGAAGATTGGAAGCAGATTGCTGGATTAGCAGAGGAAACAAATACAAAGTTTGTTGTCAATACGCAGCTCAACTTTCACCCGCAAAACCTTGAACTGAAACAGGATGTCGCAGAAGGTAAAATTGGAGAAATCAAGTTTATTGATGCCAGTGCACGCAGCACACCTGTAGACCAAGGACCGCATGTCCTTCAGTTAGTATCATCCTATATTGACAACTCACGTCCAGTACGGGTATTAGGACAAATCTCTGGTGGTGCACATTTAGATTCGGCGCAACCATCTCCGCAATATGCCGCAGCGCGGGTTCAATACGAGAACGGGCTGCATGTCTCTGTCGCATTCGGGACAGCCATTGCCCCCTCTGCGTCTGACGATCAAACTGTTTTCTTTCACAAACGCGTCTTTGTTATTGGTACAGATGGATTTGTACATTGGCGATTCAGTAGTTGGGAACGTTCAACCCGTGAAGGAGGCTACGAAGGTGGCCCACTCAACTATGGCGAACAAGATGTTGAAGCACAAGGCAATCTTACCAATGCTGTTTTTGAGTGGCTTGATGATGAGAGCAAAGTACATCCAACCCATCTTAAGCAATCGCTTGCAGAATTCAACCTGCTTCTGGGAATTTATTATAGCGGTATTACAAACGAAGTAATTGAACTACCGTTTGATCCGCCAGATGGTTTGATGGATTCGCTTAGGGAACGGTTATAGAATTCAGTCGATCGTAACATTGTTTATAGTAAACCCATAATTACGGACACACTTTTGCATCTGTCTGATCTCCCCTCGCCATCGCATGCGCCTTTAGGCATTCCCCGTGTGGCATGCGAATTGGGGGATAAAGAAAGGGGGTAGTCTTAAGGCACAGATGGAGATAGCCAATATGGACCGCCTCCACGCAATATTTTTGAATGAATTGGAGAAGTAAATATGGTAATTTCAAAAAATATACAATTGGTTTTAATTTTCGTTCTTTTTAGTATGGTTTGTTTCACAGCAAATGGTGAATTAGTAGGTTATTGGTCGTTTGATGAAGCAGATGGAGTATCTGACTTGAGCGGAAACGGTCACGATGGAATTATTCACGGAAATCCAGAGTTCGTAGAAGGTAAGATTGGTGAAGCGTTAGAATTCAATGGTTCTACTGATTATGTCGCAATTCCTGATCACAAAGCAATTTCAGAATTGGAGGCGTTGTCTATGGCTGCGTGGATTCAACCTAAAAAACATGGTGCGTGGGTAGCAGTTTTAGAAAAGGGTATACATCTAAACTGGAGTTACGGTTTTTTCATTGAACCAGATGGCACACTCTCGTTTGAGGTCTCTACTGGACCTGCAAATAATCTGGTCTGCTGTGTTGGCAATGTCGCGCTCAAAATTGACCAATGGTACCATATCTTCGGATCCTACGATGGCAAATCAGTGAAGGCTTACGTTGATGGTAAGTTAGAAGGCGAGATGGCAGGTAACGATTCTGTTCACATAACCGATGGATTACCCTTTACCATTGGTAGCAGAAACGGACAAAACTTCTTTGCTGGCGTTGTTGACGAAGTTGCATTTTGGGACGAGGCAATCACTGTTGAAGAATCCATGAACCCATCACCTGTCCAACTAAAGGGCAAACTGACAACCGCTTGGGGCAAGATAAAATCTCACCACTAAAAAAGACGATGCAAACCAATTCTGAAAAATTTGTTGAAAACGGCTACCTCGTTGTAGGGGAAGTACTGAATACAGAAGATTTGGCACCGTTAATTGCTGTTATTTCTCAAGTTGTAGATGCACGTGCCTATGAATTCTACAACGCTGGGACAATTTCAGATGTTTTTGAAAACATGCCTTTTGAACGCCGCTGGTACGCTATCCTTCAGGAATGTGATAGAGAAAATGAGGTTTTTGGGTGGCATACACTTGTTTTTAGTGAAGCACTCTTTAACTTGATTACACACCCAAAAGTGTTAGATGTTGTAGAAACAATTATCGGTAACGAAATCCAATTTAACGGTGATTTTTGGGTGCGACCGAAATTGCCTAACGAAAAACTCACCACACTTCCTTGGCACCAAGACAGTGCCTACATGCCACATACAGAAAACGATACGCACTTGACAGTGTGGCTACCGTTAGTAGATGTTGAAGTAAAAAACGGCGCGCTGCAATTTTTACCCGGAAGCCACACTGCGGGGTTGCAAACTTATCACCGTGTCAAAGGTGAAGCGTTCGCTGTACCGGTCATACCGCCTACTTCATCTCACACCAACATTGACACATTAGAGATGAAAAAAGGCGACCTACTGATTTTTAACAATCTGGTATTTCACCGTTCCTTACTAAACCTCAGCGATACCATTCGTTGGTCAGTTGATTTTCGGTACAGCCGAACTGGTACATCATTGGATGGACTCTGGCACGAGGTAATTGCGTGCCCCGCTCGCGAAGCAAACAATAAGCAGTGTCCAACGTCTTGGGATACGTGGCATGCACAATGGCAAGCAAGTCCTCATAAAGACAAGTTTGTTTAATCTACAGACTGCGTTGAAAAAGTCTCTCTGCGACGTAAGTCTTCAATAGCTGCTTTTCTCATCTCTTGTTGCTGCTGTAACGGAGCACCTGCGACTCCTGGTGCTGCGGCATCATGCGGTTTGAAGATGTAAATCTTGATTACTTTGTTTTCAACATCAAAAGTAAATGAGATTCCCTTTTTCCAGTACCAATGCGTTTTCTCACCAGCGATAAGAGGTACTTCTTCTTCGGCATTTCCAAACTCCTCCTCCACGTGCTTGAGCGTATTTCCAATACCTCTTCTACCTGCTGTTTTTGCTTTATTAGGTCTTCTCACGAATATACTTCTAACAAGGCTATTATCATCAACAAAACCGGATAATCCTTTATTAGGATTCCAATACGAAAAATGTCGATCAACGCCAAGCGGACCGTCCGGATCTCCATGAAGTTTTTTAACATTTTTAAACGGTTCCCCTAACCTTATGCCAGCGGCACTCCTACCAGGCTCAATAAGATTTATTTGCGGAGGTTCAAAGTCTGGAACGATCTCTTCTATAGGATCTGGCGGAATGAATTTCTTGTTTGCGCTCTTTTTCACTCTTTTTACGGATTCCGTCACACCGTCACTCACATAGACAGTGACTTTAACGGATTCAACATCCGGAGGGGCAGTCCATTTTACAGTTGTCCCCGTTGTTGTGTTCAGCTTTCCGGCATCCACTTCCCATGTATAGGTCAATGGGTCGCCATCTTCATCATAAGCAATTATCTTGAATTCAAGCGTTTCTCCAGGATTAAATTCCGTGGGAACAACAAAAGTGTCAACAGTGGGCGAGTTATTGGCTGGTTCATCACCATCGTCTGAACCACAACCAGCAATGTAAAAGCTGATCAGACATGCCATAACAAGACTTAAAATACGACATTTATTTTTCATTTTAATCTCCTTAAAATTGTGTAGTTTCTCCGGTTTTTAAGACAACATAACTCCGATAACGTTCTGAATGAATATCTCCAGATTCAACAGCACGTTGTATTGCACAGTCTGACTCTTTAACATGCGCACAGTCGTTATATCGACATGTGCCGAGAAAAGGTTCCATTTCAGGAAAATAGAGTTCAAGATTTTCTGTATCAACACCCCATAAACCGACCTCTCGGATGCCGGGCGTGTCTGCGACTTCACCTCCGATTTCAAGTGTAAACAACTCTACGAGTGTCGTTGTGTGTCTACCTTTGCGTGTTTTTTGACCGACTTCCGCAGTTCGCAGTTTAAGGTTCGGTTGTATCACATTCAGGAGACTCGATTTTCCGACACCGGATGCGCCCACAATCACACTGAATTTATCTGTTAGCACATCCCGCAGAGATTCAAGGGTTGAAGATGTATTTATGCTTGTGTACAGGACTTGATAACCGAGTTTCTCGTAGATTTTGAAATTAGAGGTAAGTTGGTCATGTTCGGTTGAATCTACCAAGTCCATTTTATTCAAGCAGATAACGGCTGCCATGTCTCCTGCCTCTGCTAAAATCAGGAATCGATCCAAGGTGCGAAAGTTAAGTGGCGGCATCCGCGTTGAAACAACGGCTACTACCTGATCCGCATTGGCAACGATAATCTGCTCAATCTCTTCATGTTTTCCCGCATACTGCCGTGAGAATTTGGTTTGGCGAGGAAGGATTTCCTCTACAACCCCTTCTTCTGAATCAAGTTGCGTGAAAATCACCTGATCACCAACAGCCACTGGGTCAGCGTAAAGTCTACGGCCTGTTTCGGAGCGTCTTTTTCTTTTTAAGGTGCCGCGTAATGTACATCGCAAAACGAGTTCACCGTACTGCACATCGTAAAACCCAGTTCGTGCCCGAATGACCCTGCCTTGTTCACGGGTAAGAATAAATGCCACCCCCTAATTTATATCTGCACAATTTGATTTCAACGAATCGGTTTATCTAATTGCAGAAAAGTAAAACGTGTTCAATCTCTATCATTGATTCAAACATATTCTTTCACTGTTTTTAATGCTGTTTCACTATCTTTCTGAAAGTTATCAAATTTACACTCACATGAGATACGTCCGTCATATCCTGCTTTTTGAAGTGCTGTAAAGAAATCAGTAAAATCGAAGTCATCATTTCCCGGATAGGAGCGTTTGACAGGTTCAGCGATATGAACATGCGCTAACCATTCTGCAGCGTCAACAATGTTTTGCATCGGTTCGTTTTCCTGCCAAACGTGGTAGAGGTCAGCCAATACCTTAATCCCTGTTCGGTTGACGCGTTTTGCCATAGCGAGTCCATCAGCAACGGTGCGTAATATGTTTCCCTCTTTCATACAGATCGGCTCAATAACAATTGTAATGTCGTGTGCTTCTGCATGGTCGGCAGCCATATCAAGAAATTCTGCAATCTGTGCTAATGCCCGTTCTTCTGAATAACCTTCCGCAACGTTCCGCGAACCGCTGCTGCCGTAAACGATAATCTCCCCACCAATCTCACTGGCTCTGCGGCATGCAGTTTCCACATAGCGGGACAAACGCGGAAAATCCACCACGTCACCAACAACGCGCAAGTTTCGAGGGATAAATCCTGCATAAGCTTCAGGTTTTAACGGTGCTGCTGCTACCTGTTCCCGAATTTTCTGAAATTCGGTTTCATCTGCTTCTGGCATAAGTGCACTTTGCACACCTAATTCAATATAATCGTATCCGACTTCCGCGAGTCTATTAACATTGTCTAAACCAGTACATATTCCAAATCGCATGAGTTTGCTCCTCCGTACGAACTAAACTCCTGGCAAGAGCAGACGTAGTAAAATTTCACCCGTAACGACCAATAGGGCAACGAAAAAAGTGGGAAAAAAGCCATTCAGTTCAAACTTACGCACTGCTACATTAGTAATGCCAAAAAGAAAAGCGATAAAAACAAGGTAAATCGGTAATTTAATTACATAAAATATCAGACCTACGATGCAGTCCTGACACCCTAAGGCGTGGCCAATGTCTGTAGGCGGTGCAGATGCCAGGAAAGACTTTATACCAACAGGTAATGAATCGGACCTAAGAATTGCTGTGAGAAGGGTTTTAATAGCACCAAATCCGAGTGCGACCCCTACTGCTATTTGCCATTGTTCAATTTCCACCATTGGCAAAAACCAGATTATAAGAAAAGCGGAAACACTCATAGTGAGCAAAATTAGAGGATATGCCGTCTGGTTTTTCATTCCAGGTGATAACACATCATCAGGAAAGGGTGTCACGGGGCCTACCTGCATAAGTAAGGACTTCAATGTGTTTACAGGAATAGCGAAGTTAAGATTTTGTCCATCGTCTCTGGTTTCAGAAACAATGCCTATCACTTCTCCCCATCGATTTACCATTGCACCGCCACTGCTACCACGCGAAATGGGGGCTGTAAACTGAAGCACCTTGTCTTTGATTCGAGAAGTACCCTGAGGGCGAATGTTACTGATTTCACCCGATGAGAATGTTCCTTCAAAACCGCGCGGATTGCCTACCGCATAAACAATTTCGCCTTCTTCAACAGTATCACTGTTTCCGAGAGGGAGTGGCGGCGCATTAAGTCCGCGCACTTTCACTATTGCAAGATCATGGTTCTTATCAATTGCAACAGCTCCCTCAATTTCAAACCGTCTTTGCTCAACGACTAATTTCACTGTGCCTGTTTTGGCACCGTTGATAACATGATGGTTAGTTGCTACAAGTCTGTTGCCAACAAAGAATCCGCTGCCTTGTGTAGACCTCCCCCTTGCATCTTTCATTTCCAATAGTACTGTGGATGCTTTGGTTTTTTGGGCAATTTCAGGTGCCTGAGCAGTTACGATATTTATCTCATAACATAGAAGTCCCAACAAGAGTATAAAACTAAGCAATAATTTTGCTTTATATGTTATAATGTAATTCATTATTGCATCCGTCCTTTTTTATTTTCCGAATCTTCGTTTACGATGGCTATAGTCGCGTAAAGCGCGGAGAAAGTCAATTTTTCGAAACGAAGGCCAATAAGTATCACAAAAATAGAATTCTGAATAGACGCTCTGCCACAACAGAAAACCAGATAGGCGCACCTCTCCGCTCGTCCGAATAATTAGCTCCGGATCGGGTAAATTAGAAGTATATAAATATGGCGCGATTTTGTCAACATTCAATTCTGCAGCGATTTGGCCAGCATCTTTCCCATCCTGAATTTCTGCTTTTAGGTGTCCTCGGAATGCTTCAATGATTTCCTCGCGTCCGCCATAAGCAACAGCAACATTCAGGATAAACTTGTCATAATTTTTCGTTGCCTCTTCTGCTTGACGAATTGCTTCTTGAAGACTTGACGGTAACAAGTCAATCTGTCCCATTGCACGGACCTTTATCTGGTTTGCATGGAGTCCTTTAATAGTGACCAATTCTCGCATTTTTCTCTCTATTAATCCCAAGATTCCTTCAACTTCATCATCAGCACGTTTGAAGTTATCCAGTGAGAAAATCCATATTGAAAAAATTTCTACACCCAGTTCATCACACCAATGGAGCACTTCCTCAAGTTTATCTGCGCCTTCATAATGTCCTTTTATCACATTGTCCAACCCACTGGCTTTGGCGTAGCGGCGGTTCCCATCAAGAATAACACCAATATGGCGCGGTATATTCCACGTACCTGCTTCTGCTTCTAACCGTTTTTGATACGCGTTGTAGAACTTTTTTTCTATTCGATTCTTGAAGAACTTGAGTGGATTCATGTGATTCCCTTTGTAAACACTCCGATCTACCGAATTTTGACTTCGGTTTTCAAATGGGTATATTAAAAATAGATCTGTGAAATGCAACGCCAATTATGATGTTTCTCAATTATACCATAAAAACCTTGGTTAAGAAAATAGAAACCTATCTTCATACAGGGTTATTTAGTTTTAAGAATTCCATTTTATGAGGTTAACTGTGAGTTTATGTCTTAAAGGGTAGGTGCGGTTTCCTAACCGCACTGGTCAGATATGGCTAATGGTGCGGTTAGGAAACCGCACCTACCAGGGAGTGTTCACATATTGGACATTGGACTACATCATAAATACTAACGTTCGTTATGAAAATCGCAAGAAAGACCGAAAACTAAATACCTCTGATCTTCATATAAGGGGGAATGTATCTGTCCTATCAAAATTGAATTCTTTTCTTAAACTCACGTTTAAGGTAGGTTAAAAGTCGTTATTTTGATATTTTAAGCCTTATCAGAGGGATTTTAAGAAAAAATTGTATAATTTCTGTAATTTTTTGTTGACAATCTTTGTACAATGTTGTATACTTATATGTGACGTTAAAAAATTCACGCGTTCTGGACGTTTTTAACGTCGTAGGGGTGCTTTTCAATGCACCGACAGTGCGGCTCTTCTATAGCACTGCCGATGCTTAGCACTGCCGTATTCGAGGACCTTACGACAGCGCTGGTTTCTATTGTATCACGGAAATTCCGTTTTAATCAATGTATAATAGGGACCAGCAACTCCTACAAGGATAGAAAAACTTTCTCATTTTCACCTGCCCTTGTAGACCTGTCTAACCATTTAACCTGCTTCATACTATGAATAAAGGAGCGCAAGATGAGACAGTACTACAACCCACTTCTCATTTCAATTATTATTGTTACATTTATGATAACAAGCAGTTTGCTGCTGTTTGGCACTTATGATGCTACACAGGCGGACACGTTTGACTGTGAACGGATCAGGCCGGACTGTTTCCCGCGTGGCGAAAGACCGACTTGTCCGAATATGGACTTAACCCCGCGCTGCCCAATGGACGCAGCAAAAGAGAGGAGAAACTGACATGTCAAAAAGAATGATATGGGGCCTCGGTGTCCTCATGCTACTCATCGTCACTGTGTTTGTTTTTATGACAGTGCGCGATCGTGCCGAAATTCGGCAACTCAAAAAAGAAGCTGCCGAAGCCGAGAAACTACTTGAAGAAAGTACGAAACAACAGGAGGTACAAACGCCTATTGATTACACTAAACCCCCGCCGGGCAAGACATTTGCCAATGGTGGACACTGGCATAACGGGGAATGGCATGATGAACCGCATACCGATACAGTGGAAGCAGATGTGCAACATGTGTCCTTTGAACCGGATGACACCTGGCGGTTGTATCCTGACAACATCTGGCGTAAAAAAGGCGAACAACCGATACCCAATACGGTGCCGCCAGAACTGAAACTCCCTGAAGATGTATTTAGTGATGCTTACACAGAAAGGGTCAAAGAACTCGTGCAGACTTATGTAGAATATAAGAACGTAGGCGATCTAAGACGTTTTGCGCTACACAATGAAATAAGTAAAGTTTCCAATGCCATGTCGAAACTCAGCAATATTTATCGTTCAGACGTAGAGAATAACCGTTATGCGAGGGAGAGACGTGTGGAACTATCGAAACTTTTGGAACCTTACCAGGCAACCATTCTAAGACCTAAGAGACGTAACCATCCCTCTCCTCTTGAGAAACTTAGAGATCTGCAGGAAAAGTCTAAAGTTTTACCATCAAAAGCAGATCTCGATGCAGTACAACGGAGGAATAACCAATGAATTCAAACAGATCAATGATCATAGCGGTTTTAATTTTTGCAATGCTTATCCTCACGTTTCGCACGGGGTCGCACACCATAAATGGCTATCCTTCTCCGGAACAGATGCGAGCACTTGACGACGCGTACGACAACGCAAAAACAGAACTTGAAGATTGGGATAACTATATTGATGCTGTAGTTATAGAGCGGCAGAAACACGCGACTATAGCACTTTATTTTCATGGTCAGTGGCTTGGCACACAATCCTCTATCAGAAACCAGCAAATCTCGGCACTCACCGGTAGTGTGCAAGCAAACATTATTAGTGCAGTTGCATCAGCGTATGGTATAGCCGTAAAGATGGCTACGGATATGTACTCAGCGCACTCATTAGAGGGTCTGATGGCGTATCATATTGGCCAGGTGAATGTGTTAGAATCGGATATTGAGGCGAGTTGGGATAACTCGGTAACGCTTGAAGGAACTAATGAAGCCAATTCAATAATGGAGGCATACCGAGATCATGTAGCCACTGTAAATCACTATAATTCGCACTCTTCTCAGTCTAAAAAGGATGCAAGGGACCCTCCGATAAAACCGTCTAAGTGGAATATGCCGAAGTTTCCTTGTGGTGGTAAATGTGGTGAGGAATTCAACACACCAGATAGTCCTCACCACGTGGGATGTGGTACTGGAAGAAATGTAGAGGAAGAGGCAATGGATAATATCGATTCAGATCCGAACCGTGACATGTCCGAGGACGCGTTTGATGCAGAAATACAGCGGGTTCTGGATGAACGTAGTGCTTCGGATGGATGTGGTCGTAAGTATTATAACTGTAAACCCTCGGACGAAGCAGAGCATAAGGAACGCACCTGCAAAAAGACGGTATGGCAAAAACCGGAATATTACGGTGGACCAAAGCCGAGCAGTACGTGTAACGAGTCCTATAGAAGGTGCATGTGGCAGACCTTTGATCATAATCACAATCTTCCGGGTAAAACCGTGCATTCTGACAAAGCAAATAACAGCTCTAGTGACAACCAGGCAGAGGTCCCCTCACCCTTGCCGTCACAAACGATGCATGTGTGTGGCGTGCATGAGTCATGGCAATCAGGGGATCATAGTGCAGCGGGGTGTGGCACATCAGGGCATTATGCTTGCGATGGGTCAAACCATGCTGCAGCGGGGTGTGGCACCTCGGGGCACTATGCTTGCGATGGGTCAGACCACTCACTGCAAGCGAGTTGTCTGTCAACCGATTCAAATGGCAATACTTGCACGGTGGCAAGTTTCTATGCGTGTGATGGACATACGCATGTGTATCCTGCGCCGACTGTGACGTGTGCCAATGGGCATTCTTACGATCCGACAAATACAGCGGAGAACAACAATCACAAGACGCGCACGTGTCGGTGGTGCAGTCAAACGTGGCAGAAGTGCGTGAGTGAGGCGCCACAATGTTTAGTCAAGATGAATCGAAAATGCTGGGCGATAGAGTAGCCACAACGCAAACTTATCACAATAGGCAGGGACCCGAAAGGGGCCTGCCTATTTTTATGTGTGCTGGGTGTGGCATCTCTTCGTACCGCAATCTGTATCAAGATTGATTTATTTAATTCGGTAATTTTTGCGCGCCTTTTCTGAGTTATCTCAACATCTTCTACTCTACTTTCGGTAAGGTTGGCAGAGTTAAGCGTGGACGTTCACCGAAATCGGGGAGTTGCGGCGGATTCTCTTCCATCTCTTGGAGGAGAATTTCAATCGCTTTATCAAGTTGTGGATCCCCTTCTGCGACATAATCCTGTGGACGATAATCCACTTCAATATCCGGGTCGGTGCCGTAATTTTCAACGCTCCACCCGACATCAACAAACCAGAAAGAGTACTCCGGTTGCGTAGTTGAGCCGCCATCTACAAAACCTTGATGTGGCGAAATACCGATAACACCACCCCATGTCCGCTTACCGATAAGTTTCCCTAACTTCATCAATTTGAAGCAGTGAGAGAAAATATCCCCATCAGACCCAGCATTTTCATTGGTAACAGTGACCATTGGCCCTAATACTGACGCAGCAGGATAAGAATTCGGTGTCCCCCATCGGGGAACAGCATATCCGATGCGATGGCGAGACAACTTTTCTAAAATCAGTTGTGATACATTTCCGCCTCCATTGTAACGAACGTCAATGAGTAGCGCGGGATAACTTACTTCAGCGAGGTAGCCGCGATGGAACTCCGCATACCCGCGTCTTCCCATGTCTGGGATATGGACGTATCCTACCTTACCATCCGTTTTTTCGTGGACGTATTTCCGATTTTGCGCGACCCATTCGCGGTAACGTAATTCGCTTTCACCGCCGAGCACTTTAATCGTTACAACGCGTTTTTCACCGTCGCTGGCATTTTTAAACGTGGTTTGAACCTCTTGTCCAGCAAGATTGACCAATAGTTCACCCGGAGAGACATTTTCACTCACCTGTTGCCCACTGATAGAAAGGAGTATATCTCCTTCTTGGACGTTGATTCCCGGTGCGTTGAGTGGTGAATCCCTTCCCTCATTCCATGTATCGCCACGCACGATGTGTGTAATGCGATAACCGTTATTCTCTGAATCGTAAGCAAAATCGGCACCGAGGAATCCTTGGGAGTAGTTTGGTGAGCTGCGGTAATCGCCACCAGATTCATACGCGTGTGAGGTGCCGAGTTCGCCCTGCATCTCCCACATCAGATCAGAGAATTCTGCACGGGTCGCAACCCGTTCAAGTACAGGAAGATAACGTTCATACACACTTTCCCAATCAACATCGGACATATCTTCTGTCCAGAAATAATCGCGTTGAAGTCGCCACGCTTCCCGATACATCTGTTTCCATTCTGCGGTGGGGATGACAGAAGGCCGCACACGGTTAATATCTATCCAACCGCTGTGACGGTTAGTGCCTCCTCTGTTTTTGGATTTTTGGTCATCTTCAGCTTTTTTACCAGCTTTGATTACACGCAACCGACTCCCAGTGCGATACACAAGGTTTTTGTAATCAAGCGAAAGTTGAAAAGAGTCAATATCTGGAACGAGCACTTCTTTTTTTTGTTCTTTGAAATCGTAAGCGTGGAGTTTGCCTTTAGCACTCGGTTCCTCTTCGCCGGGAGCGTTAGTTGCATGCTGAACAGGAAAAGACGTGAAAATCGCTTTACCTTCAATACCAGCAATCTGTCTGTAACGTCCATGTGAATACGGAAACGCAATAACGCGTTGTTCTATACCATCTAACTCAATAACAATCGGTTTTTTCTCTTTCTCATCATCTTTCTTTTTAGCATCACCGTCTTTGTCGTTAGATTTTTCTTCAGTATCCTTATCTTCTTTTTCTTTCTCATCTTCAGGTGATGGCGTAGCAGGTAAAAACGGATTTCGTAATTCTTTCTGCAATGTCACCAACATGGGGCGTGTTGCAGTGGGAAATCCGAGGTCAAAGTGAAGCGCATCACCAACAGGATCGAATTCGCGATGAGAAAGAAAGTAGAGATATTTCCCGTCTGGATCCCAAGCGGGTGCAAAATCGCTGAACTCAGGTTGGGTGATATACGACAGAGCGCCAGTTTCAACATTGCAAAGTTTAATTGAAGATGTCGTTTCTGTTGACGGAAAACTGTAAGCAATCCATTTACCATCGGGTGACCAACTTGCGCCTTGAATGCGATTATATAGGCTTTTGTCAAGTACTCTTAATTCTGCTGTTTCGAGTTCTATATGTAAAAGCTCAAATCGATGATTCACGATGAGGAGTTGGTCTTTCAAGTCATCCCCTTTTGGGCAAACTGCGAATTGTCTAACATGCCCGATGTCAAGGTCGTCAAGCCGGCGCACCTCTTCGCTACCATCGCAAGTATGAATTTCAAGTGCTTCTTCTCCACCAGCATCGGAAAGCGTAACGACACGTTTTCCATCGTTTAGCCACTGCGTCATTCTGTATCGGGTACCGTTGCGGTTGCCTTGCTGAAGCACGGCACCGTCCCAATTTGCCATTGTAAAAAGTTTGCCACGCGCAGTCAATGCAATAGACCGTCCATCAGCGGATGGTGCAAATTCTTGTAAATATTGTGAAGCATTTACAAATTTGCGTTGCCGCTGAATGTGAGGACTACGGAAGTCCACCTCAACTTGGTTATTCGTACCGTTTTCAATATCGTATATCCAAAGGTCTGCCCCAGCATGATAGACGATTCGGGCGCCATCGGTTTGCGCAGAGCGAGAGTAATAGGTTTCTTGATGTGTGTGACGTTGCATGTCCTCCCCAGAAGTTAGGCAAGAATAGATATTGCCTACACCTTCGTGGTCGGAGATAAAATAGATACGATCCCCAATCCACATCGGTGTGGTAAAATTACTATCAACAGGTGCAAGCGGTTGAAATTGTCCATCTCCATCTGTATCTATCCAGAGTTGTCCCGCAGTGCCACCACGATACCGTTTCCATCGTGCAGGTTCGCGTGTCAGTCTGCCGAGGACAACGCCACCGTTTTCTCCGAATGCAATGTGGTTGGCGGGTCCATAAGGTAAACGTTGCGGTTCTCCACCATCAGGAGAAATGCTCCATATCCACGCGCTGAATGCTGCCCCTGCGCCGCTGGAATAAAGTATATTTTCGCCATCAGAATCCCAACCTACAATACTGGCATTGCTTCCCTGATAGGTAAGCCGTTTTGCTTCGCCGCCGAGTGCTGGCATGATATAAACTTCTGACGGTCCTTCCTCACGACCTGCAAAGGCGAGATGTTCACCGTTTGGGGATAACTGTGGAGAACCTGTTGCTCCAAGATTTGATGTAAGCCTTCGAGCAACGCCGCCACTAATGGGAACTGTCCATAAATCATCTTCGCATACAAAAACAATTGTTTCATTAGAAATAGTTGGGAATCGATAATATCCTGACATTCACACCTCCGTAGATACAGTTAGAATAGTAGATTTTGCGATTAATGATACACTGTCAATCGGCGCGCGGACAAAGCGCACCTACCAGTAGATATTTATATTTTGAAATTTCACAGTAATTGCATAAACAAGGTTAAAAAATGTAAAAGGCGAGGCACAAACCTCGCCTTAACGTTTTCGAAGCATTGTGCAAAATAGAAGATGGTAGGATTAATTTCCTTCTAATTTTGCTTGCTCATCAGAACTTGATGGGTTTCCGAGCCAAAGTTTCACAGCAGGACTGCTTGCAATGCGTCTATTTCCAACGGAAGCGTTGATGACAAAGGTATACGGGCGTGTCTGCCTATTTCCGATGAATGGATTTTGTCTCAGTTCTTCTCTTCCACTGGAGACGATATTCGGAACAAGCGTTAATGTTGCCTCGGATGTACCTCTTCGGAGTACGGTTGTCTGACGTTGGAGTCTCACACCAGTAGGTAAACCGACTACCGTCAAGTTCATATTTTGTCGGTTGCCTCTCCGTCGATCAACTTTCACAGTAATATCAACCGGTCCGTCTGGAGTTACCACGACTTCGTCAGGGGTAGTAGAAACAATGATAGGTGAAGCCTCCGTCACACTTACGACAATGTTTTTCCGTTGGACAGTCTGATCATTGTTCCGAATGCGGTATACCTCCACAGGCGTGGCGGCGCGCCGTATCTGATGTCCGGATGTTGTTGTGACGGTGCCGACTACCTGAACAACACTGTGCGCTAAGTTTGCATCTGGTGCAGCAGTTAGGGTTAGATACCCTTGGTTATTCCCACCTTCAGAAAGAATCGCACTCTGGCTTGCTGTAATACCAGGGGGAAGATTTTCAACAGAGAGCAGTATCGGTTCCGTAAACCCAACCCTTCGTTGTAATGTAACATCCAAAAGCACAGTACCACTGCGGCCGATATTTGGATTATCGGGAGTCACTGAAATAGCAAAGTCAGGTGCGGTTGGGCGTACGTCTAAGTGGTAGACATATCCATCGCCACCTTTACCAGAAATATCTTCAACACGGAGACCATAAGTACCTGGTCGTGCAAAACTGTAATCAATAATTGCATTCCGCCTTCCACCCCTGCCTGCGTTATTCCTTAACACCCTACCTTCAGCGTCCAACAAGGTTAAGGAGGGACTCAGTGGGGAATTTAGGTTTTCTGCGGATAGAGCAATGGAATAACCACCGATGTCAGCGAAAAATCCCCAGGGACCGTAACCATTTGTGATCTTAAACAGAATTTTGTTTCTGCCTTTAGAAATCGGTAACTCAATAACATCGTCTCCCCGCCTAAGCGCTCGATGTACATATTTGCTAAAGATCAATTGATCGTTTACCCATATTTTAATTGTGTCGTCCGAACCGAGAGACAAGAGAAACTTCTGGTCGCGTTCAGATTCAAAGTAGGTTAAAGCATATCCGGTTACATCGTCTTCTGGAACGTTGGAGAAGACGTTTTCGCCTCTGCGGTTAGTCCTATACCACCTTATTTTACGCCCGTCTTTGCCGATATACTCTTTTTCGAGATCAATTTCGACCTCAGGCGGATAGACGGTATCAAAACCTTTTTCGTCTGTATTATCGAACGGATGGATAACCCACCACGGCCCGAGACGAGAACCTTCTTCAATCGTAAAGCGGTAATAGTCCACCTCTGCCGGTTTAGCGATACGGCCACTGATCGCACCGGGAGTCGCAATATGTTGTGAGCCTTCGATCTGTTTCGCAATAAGCTGCCCCATGCGGACAACTTCCTCAGCAACAAAGGCAATAATTCGATCTCGCTCAGTCGGCGTAATGTCCGCGTTTTCCTTCTCTGCCATGCGTATAATAGTGTTTTCCCACTGCTCAGCGGTTAGTGCACGGTTGTTCGGTGAACGAAGTTCGTGGCATGCGGTGCATTTGGTTTGGAAGATAATTTCGGACTCAGCATTTTTTGCCTGACCTCCATTTTCTGCTGAATTATCCGCAGTTTCGTTGTGAGCGGCTTTCTCCAGTGAAAGTTCAATATCTTCAGAGTATTCGTTGGCAAAAAATGGGAAAATACCGTAGGGTGTGCGAATGAGCATAAGCCCCGGTTGTTGATCACTGGGGAGTTTGACTTCCCACTCAGTTTTTGGAAGATTTTCGCCACCTATTGTGGTTTGAATTACATTTCCAATTTCGCCACCTGTTGGAAAAATATACGTGTTGTAAGGAACAACACCACTTATCAAGCGATAAACAGAATCTGGGTTTCCACGATAGAGCAGGTCTCGGATACGTAAAAAATAGGTGCCATCTTCGGGGAGCGTGAAATCAATAAGCGGGTCAAGGCTATAGAATCCGTTGCTCCGCGCAAGTTCTTTACCTTGTGTATCATAAAGTGAGATCGTTGGGTTGAAAAACTGTTGGCTGATGTTGTTATAGCGATACGCTTTCACGTTGAAAACGCAACGATCACCTTTAGTACCCTGAAAGGTGTAAAAATCTTCATCACCGCCTGGATTCACTACGCCATTGATAATGATAGGTAATTCTATAGTAGTAGCAGATTCGGTGAAGTTATTAGATTCGGTTTCAAAAGTGTCGGGAACATCGGTTATTTCAAAGGGCCAGGCAGTAGAAGCACCGTTTTTTCCGACAATACGAATTTCACGTACACCGATTGGGGCATCGGGTGCAATGACTAACTCTGCGGTCATCCCGCCACTTGCCCGCGCAGCAGATTTTAGGTAGTGAACGATTTTGGTTTGATCGTCCTCACTGATTTCCGCGCCTTTGTCTGTGACCATGCGTTTGACGACAGCTTGCCACTGTGTTGCAGTCATAGAACGGTTACTTGGGGAACGGAGTTCATGGCACTGACCACAATTTGCTTCGAAAACAGGTTTATGGGTTTCATCAACAGCACCACCGCCTGCGTTGAGCGTACCGGTAATACCGGGGTCGCCTTCAACAATAATAGTATGTGCGCCATCTAAATCTGAACCTTGAATTTTTACCTCTACCGTCTTTCCAACTTCTGCGCCAGCAGGAAAGAGTGAATTTACTCGTG
This sequence comes from Candidatus Poribacteria bacterium, assembly GCA_022825825.1. GTDB lineage: Bacteria > Poribacteria > WGA-4E > WGA-4E > WGA-3G > MSPOR6. Next base: position 8,984 of record JAJDWA010000017.1, on the reverse strand, counting down.
GTGTTGCTTGCGCAAATAGAGAAATCGGTGCACACATTGAAACGATAAACAGTAAACACAGAAAAGGTTTTAAATTCCACCTTAATGGCGAATCAGAGTATTGATTTAGACCTGAAAGAACATATTTTTTCTTAACACGCATGACACGTTACCTCCAAAGTAACTTTCAGCATTCAGTTATTGATTGTCAGTTAAGATGACCTTTTCCTGACTGAGAAATTGACAACTATAATAGGCAGAATTCAGGGATAATGTCCTGCACAATAAAAATGTTAGAATTCATGTGTTAATCTATTGTTCCTGATATTCCAGATTCGAACTTTTCCGTCTCGGCAGCCAGCGGCGACGCGATTACCGTCACGGCTTATCCGGACAACATAGACAACATCTGCAGACTCGTTAAAGGTTCGGATTCGGTTGCCGCTGCCGATGTTCCATACAATCACGGAAGTGTCGGCACCACCGGATACAATAACTTCTTGGTTGTTCCAAACACCGCAGTCAACACTATAAACAGGTCCATTATGTCCGCCATATTGTCGCACAAGCACACCGCGAGTATTACCGTTGTTCTGTGTGACTCTCCATGATCGGACTACGTTATCAGCAGAACCGGAAATAATAAGGTTTTCTTGTGTTGCGTAAGCGAGCGAATAGACTGAGTCATCGTTTCCATCAAAACTGACAAGCACCGTATAAGTTTCTGGATTCCATACTTTTAAAGTTTTATCTTCACTACCAGTGACAAAGTAGTTGCCGTTTGGATGATAAAGCGTACATAGCACTCTGCCAACGTGTTGTGTTAACCATTTTGCTTGTTCGTCTATAGGTATGTCTTCATCAAGTTTCTCTAAGTCAATGACAGCACTAAATTCGTCCATGCTCGCGGTGAGTAATTTAGCATTGTCAGGACTGATGGCGATAGATTCAATGGTATCACCGTGGATTTCGAACGTTTTGACAAGCTCTTCTGAAGCAACATCCCATAGGCGAATTTCACCACTTTGCGCTGCCTGACCGCCGCCAGCGTATAACATTTTGCCATCTGGTGTAAACTTGAGACAACGGACCCGCCCAGCATGCGGTTCATATTCATGAATTATTTGCTGAGTCTCAAGGTCCCAGAGTTCCACCCACTGATATTTTCCAACAGCAAGTGTTTTTCCATCAGGACTAAATTCAAGCGCCCAGATAGGTGATAAAGTTTGCTCTTTTGCTTGCGGGGATTCATCTGCTTGAACTATATTCCCGAACAGTGTGGAGAATACAAGTAACAAAACAGTGAACAGTGGAAGAATGTTGTAATTGCAATTTTTCATGGTCTCATTCTAAAGTTTTTACGGATGTAGTTGATAAGTGCGTAGATAACGGAAAGGTTGTAGTGGGATTTGACTGCCAAAAAACGTCCATTAGCTCTACTACTACAAGGTTTTCCACGCTATCTGTAATTCAGATAGGAATTGCGCACTAAACTCAGTTAGCAGTAGGTAACGTGAGGTCAACAATCAACTATTGACCTCGCGCTACATTAAGATTAAAATGTTGTTCTACCTAAGCCAAAACGCCGCGGACCGGCCGTCCACCACGTGAAAGCACGATGCGGACACCATCAGGCGATTCAATGCTCTGATTATAATCAATACCGAGACTCTGGTAGATAGTGGCTGATAAATCTTCAGGTTTGACAGGTGTTTCAGCGGGTTCCATTCCGAAGGGATCGGATGCGCCGACAACCTGTCCGCCTTGAACGCCGCCGCCCGCTAACATAATCGAGAAAACGCGGGGATGATGGTCACGTCCACCGTTTCTATTGATAACAGGGGTTCTACCGAATTCACCCATGGCGAGCACCAATGTGCTTTCAAGGAGCCCACGTTGGGAGAGGTCGTTAATCAGAGTCGCCATTGTCTGATCAAAGGCATTGAGTTTCCCCGGCAGGGATGAGAAGATGTTGTTGTGGTTATCCCAACCGCCATTGCTGACAGTAACAAAGTTAACCCCAGCTTCAACAAGCCTTCGCGCAAGCAAGCAACTTTGTCCAAAAGTGTCACGCCGATACGCATCGCGCATCTGTTTCGGTTCATTTTTGAGATCAAATGCGGCACGAGCATCTTCGGAACTCATGAGGTTGTAAGCTGCGTTATAGAAATTATCCATGGCTTCAACCCTTGGATTCCCTGCTTCGTATTTCTTAAAAGCGTTATCAACGGCTTGCCGCAGGTTTTTGCGGTCTTCAACGCGTTCATAAGTGATACCTTTCGGAGGTTCTAAATCGCGTACTTTGAAATTATTACTTGCTGGGTTGCCATCTGGAGAGAATGGCGCCAGCGATGCACCTAAGAAACCTCCACCAGCATAAGCAACAGGTGACGGAATTGCGATGTAAGGCGGTAAAGCACTACGCTGTTCTTTGAGTTTGGAAACAACAGCACCGTGCCCAGGAACCGCAAAGCCAGGTAACGGTTGATAACCCGTTATCATATAGTGTGTGCCACGCTCATGTGCAGCTTCCGGGGAAGTCATTGAACGGATGATACACAGCTTATCTGCTTGTTGTGCAAGCCTCGGCATGTGTTCACTGATTTGAATACCGTTAACGTTTGTGGAAATAGGTTTGAACAGACCACGGATCTCCTCAGGCGCATTAGGCTTGAGGTCCCACATATCAAGATGGCTCGGACCACCGCCTAACCATACAAGAATAACCGACTTGGCGGAAGCTGGTTTGACAGTAGGTTCTGCTACAGCTTTCAGTCGAAAAAAGTCAGTCAGACCAAAGCCAAAAAACCCTAAGACACCAGCTTTAATTAGGTCTCTGCGATAAAAACCTTCGCAGTCTGTGTTTGTGCAGTCTTTTTGAGGCATAATTGCCCTCCTAATATTGGGTTAGCAGTTATCTCACAATTCGGAATAGTATGTTGGAAACTTTTATCTATTACCACTTATGAGATAAGTTTCAATATGTTTCCTGTTTTTAATTAAAAATACTACGGACAAGTTGAATTTCTTTATACTAACGTTGTTGCATATTACATCGGAGGGTTTTACCTTGGTAATGATGCAAGATTCGGAGCGGAAACCTTCCTAACCGCACTTTGACGATATAAACTATTACATTATATCCTATTAAAAAACTTAAGTCAAGGGAAAAATGCAAAAATGTGTAGATATTTTGTTACTGGACAACCCCTCAGATCATTGTGGTTAAGTAGGGTAAGGATTGGGACGTGATTTTGCGTTTTTTAATTCCCTCTATCGTTCACTTTGGACATGGTATAGTATCTAAGCCACCAAAGTGCAAATACTTGATTACCGATGACGTCTTATTGATTGGAAGGATGTGATCTTTCACCCTTCCGCTTATAGTGATAGGGTTACTTCAAAATCAACATTTTCCGCGTAGCGGTGAAATCGCCTGCGGTGAGTGTATAGAAATAGACGCCACTTGCAACAGTTTCACCAAGTGCGTTTTTGCCATCCCAATATGCAGCACGCGAACGATTTTGATAGATACCTGCAGCTTGATGTCCAAGCTCCAACGTCCGCACCAGTGTGCCGTTCATTGCATAGATATGCAGGGTAACATCCGCATCCTTTGCTAAGCGATACGGTATCCACGTTTCTGGATTGAACGGGTTCGGGTAGTTGGCAAGCAGCTGGGTCGCGTCGGTTAATTTTTCAGCAGAGCCCGGCGCAGCTGGAACTTCATCTGGCACAGTCCCTAACACAATACCGGTGGGCGCGCCTAAGCCTTCAACAACATCTTCAATATTTTTACCGTTGAGGGCTGCGCGCCGGATATTCCCTTCTTCTGTCCAGTAGAGTTTAGCAGCGTGAACATCTACACTGACACCCGACAACTCCTTTAATCTGAGAATAATGGCTTTTAAGTTTGTCCCATTCGGGTTCATGCGTTGAATTTTACCTCGACTGTTTGCAAGATAAAGTTTCTTATATACACGATCAAATGCGAGACCGCGCGGTGCACTTTTCAAGTTTTTCACTAATCGTATATCTGATCCATCAAGGTTTGCGCTTCGGACTTTTCCAGTGTTGTCGTTTGGTTGTTCCGTCCAATAAATCCGTCCCCCCATCACATCCAAGGCCAGATGTTTTGGATTCTCTAATCCTCTGATGAGTTGGCTTTCGAACTTTGAGCCATCAAGGTTCATGCGTTCAATTTGACCCCATTGGTTGATGAGATAGAGTTTCCCAGCTGCGGCATTAAGGGTAAGGGTAAGCGGCACAGCTCCTATAAACTCCTTGATAAGTTCGACATTTGTGCCATCAAGGTTTGCGCGCGTTATTCTCCCGCTGCGCTTACCCGTTTTTTCTGTCCAATAGATTTTTCCTTCTGCTGCATTTAGGACAAGACTGGTAGCATTTTGGATATCTGGTATCAGGTTTTCCACTTCCGCATCAACAAGCCGGTGGAGCGTCCCTTCTTTGTCATCTACCCAATACATCGGTGGCCGGTCTGAAGCATCAACACGTACCGAAAAATCTGCGCTTGAAGGTGGAATCCGCCATAAGTGCACTGTGCCTTGATATGTTCCTGAAGCAAGAAGTGTCCCATCTGGTGAAAACGCTATATCTATGACCGAGTCGATATGCGGGAAAACAGCAAAATTGGTGACTGTTGCGATGTCCCATAACTTGACGCGTCCGCTACCGCCTGTTGCGAGTATTTTTCCATCTGGTGAAAATGCTACAGAATTAGACCCGCCCATGAAAGTAGCCGTATTTTTTCTTGTCGCAGTGTCCCATAACATGGCTTCCCCCCAATAATCGCTGGATGCGAGCGTCTTGCCATCAGGCGAAAATGCTACAGAATATACAGGGCTATTGCCAGGCACAGGGTCCCTTAGCGTTTTAATATTATTTGTAGCAGGGTCCCAGAACCTAACTGCGCCACTCCATTCACCAAACGCGAGTGTCTTACCATCGGGTGAAAATGCCACAGATAGGATCCATTCTTGTGGCCGCACTGTCGTCGCGATTTTTCGTCTTGTCGTCAAATCCCATAGATTCACTGCCCCATCCTGATGACCGGAAGCGATTCTCTTGCCGTCAGGTGAAAATGATAGAGCAATAGTGCCAGCTTCAGGTTGAAACGTAGCTATCTCTTGTTCTTTCGTCAAATCCCATAACTTGAAAGTTTGACCGGCGGATGCAAGGATTTTGCCATCGGGCGAAAACCTGACAGTATCGATTGTCCCTACATCCCTGAAGATAACGATATTTGTTTCTGCCGCAATATCCCACAGTTTTATCATTCTATCATGAGATGCAGAGGCGAGGGTCTGTCCATTGGGTGAAAACGCTAATGTATCAACAGGCCCCGTATGCGCCCTAAGCGTAGTGATATGGTGTGGTGACTTTTCCCCCAATCTAAATATTGCGATGTGCACATTTCCATCTACATCTGTCGCTTCTACAAAAATAGTATGTGATGGATCATCAGAAAGACTCACAAAATCCACACCACCCGCATCGAAATCTAAAAGACCAGTAGGACCACTATATTCAAATTCAACGATAGCCTCTTGTTCCCCCGCCAATCCGCGGCACTCCAAAAGACTGCCCCAAGCATGTAGTTGAACTTGATGAATTCCTTCTGAATCTTTGACCTTGAGCCGAATAGGTATACTTTTTGAACCTATCGGATATGTCGATGAAGAAATCAGTTCAATGGTTGGTGGTGATGCCTCTGCTATTGAAATACTGGCATTGAAGTAGGGAGACACGGACAGAAATTCGGCAGCACAAGCAGATAGAGAAACGTCTTGACGATGACCATACGACATGATATACGAATTGTCCCTGAAATCGTGCCCCAGCCCAAAGGTGTGTCCCAGTTCATGTGCCACCGTAAAATGACCAAATCTATTAGGAACCAACATATATCCACCATTTTTTCCCCGATCATGTGCGACACCTCCCGCAGGCAGTCCATTCCCCTGACGAAGCGCATCCGCACCAAGCACGATGAAGTAAATGTTCGCATCAAAATCAAAGATTTGTCTCAGCTCGTCAAACACAGCATTGCCAAGTGTGTTGTCATAGTGACTAAAGGGGTGTTGTCCATCCACGCGATGCACCTTCGGATTGCCTCTGTTATCGGTTTCAAATTGGAAAGTTTTATTGCCGTATCCATGGGCTTGCATCTGCTCCGCATAGAAGGCTTGAACGGCAAGAATCTCATCTTTCATCTTCTGAATCGCGCCAGCGCTATATGGTAGGTCATTGGGTAGAAAGTAGATCATCCGCACGGTGCGCGGTTCGCCAACGTCCAAATCCTGCAAGATTTCTATACTTATGTAGATATTTGGGTTTTTGGCTTTGAGTCTACGGAGTGGCCCGTAAACCGAAATAGGATTGCCACTCAGAATCAGCGTTTCCAGTGCGGTCAAATTTTCAAGCGCAGATGTATCCCTGATGGAATTGCTACCCAGATTGATCCATGTCAGAGCGGTCAAGTTTTCAAGTGCTGATATATCACTGACAGAATTGTTCGCAAGCTCAAGAAATGTCAGTGCGGTCAAGTTTTCAAGTGCTGATATATCACTGATGGCATTGTTCGCCAGAGAGAGTGACGTCAGTGAAGTCAAGTTTTCAAGCACCGATATGTCGCTGATGGAATTGTGCGCCAGAGTGAGCGATTTTAGGGTGGTAAGACCACTGAAATCACCTGACTTTAGTGATGTAATACCTGTGTAGGCTAAGTCTAAACGCCAGATGGACGCGAGGTGGGCTTCGGTAACTTCCGCAGCGGAATTAACACCTTTTCCGCGTAATACGCGAATAATTTCATCGCGCACCTGTGGCGTGCGATCACTCACCGGCGTTATTGCTGCGGATACCAGGGTATATAGACTGAAAATAAAAAACAGGTTTACGAAAATAGATACGATATATCGGATATAACTTGATAGTTTCATAGGCAAATCCTCTAAAATTGTTTTGTGAGTATTATACCACACAAGACGCTTAATGGACAGGTGGAGCGTAGCGATGGCACAGCAGATTGCAAGGGCAAAACAAGCGCAGCGGAGCCTGTAGCACATAGCGAAAGCGTCCAGCACAGCACCGAACACCGCCACACTTTTTCCTTACTTTTCTTATCCAATCCACACCTTATGCCATTTTTCCTGTAAAATAGATATAAGACATTTTTGATGTAGAATGTGTATTTTCATAATACTCCTTTTGAAAATTGTTGGATGGAAGGGTGTGATCTCCACCCTTCCGCTTATAGTGATCGGTTTACTTGCGTATTAGCATTTTACGCGTAGCAGTGAAATCCCCTGCAGTAAGTGTGTAGAAATACACGCCACTTGCCACGGATTCACCGAACTCGTTTTTGCCATCCCAATATGCAGCACGGCTGCAGTCGCTTTACTAAAAAACAGGATTCTGACTCTACCTTTTTTTCAAGACAATAACACTTCCATCATCACTGTTGAGTGTGAGAGTATTCCCTTTTCTCGACCATGTGCCGGTGTCTTCGTCTGAGGGACCAACTGATTCTTCCTCTAATCCCAAATCTTTAAAAGCCCCAGTTACTTCTATTTCCATAGGTGTGATTGTATAGTTGGGGCCAGATATGGAGTAAGTCCCCGTCATTCTCATTAAACCTTCCCCTGAAAAAACTAAGCCCTCACCTTTTGCTTCAAACTTCATAGTGTGTTCTACTTCCATCACGCCATCATTATCAAATGTTATTTCGTAGGTAGCAGTCATGGAGAAATCTAAGTCTGTTTCGTTGAATTCAGACTCTTCTGCAAGTACTTGTTCAACACTCTCACCACCAATGGATTCAAGTGTCCATGTTCCGACCCATTCATTATCGTCATCTTCACCACAGCCAGTGATGCCAATCATTAGCAAAGAAATCCAAAGGCTAACGAACACCAACAAACAGCGAGTCATGGTTTTAAATATTTTTATCATAAAAACTCCTTATTATTGATTTTCGATTGCGATGTACAACCAGATTATTGGCTGGAAGGGTGTAAGATAACACCCTTCCGTGTTTAGCAGAGAAGTGTTACTTCCGTATCAACATCTTGCGTGTAGCAGTGAAATCACCTGCGGTGAGTGTATAGAAATACACACCACTTGCAACAGATTCACCCACAGCATTTTTACCATCCCAATATGCAGCACGGGAACGATTTTGATACACACCTGCAGCTTGATGCCCAAGTGGCAACGTCCGCACTAATGTGCCGTTCATCGCATAGATATGCAGGGTTACCTTAGCATCTTTTGCTAAGTGATACGGTATCCATGTTTCTGGATTGAATGGGTTTGGATAGTTGGCAAGTAAAACAGTCTTTTTGGGAGTCACCGCTGTGAGGAGTTGTTGTAAGAACAGGATACCACGGCGCGATGTCGTATCCGTGAGGTCTAATTGCTGTGCAGCGGAAAGCCACTGTTCGACATCTGCTGCAGTGATCATTGACAAATCTTTGGAATGCAGTGATGGTGCAGAAGCAGTTTTTCCAAATGCGCCTGCCACACGAACAAGGTCAAGAATATTGATAAATCCATCTCCGTTAACATCCGCTCTGTTTTTTCCTGTCTGTCCAAATTTGTTTGCGACTGACACTAAATCCAGGATATTAACATCTCCATCCTCGTTGACATCTTCCACAAGATATTCCGGTTTAGTAGAGGTGAAGTCAATGATACCGGGTGAACTGATATCGTTCTCATCGCCATAATAAGTGAGTTGGTCGGCAGTGAGATTCGCATCTGCTGCGGATACCCAACTACTTTCCAGAGTACCGTCAAGCGCAGCACCATTGTCATAAAGCCGAATGAGTGAAGTCCGATTACCGTCTCTGGTTCTCCCTCTGTTAAAGTCGTAAGGTAAATCCCAAAGCTTCTTACTTCCGTCGTAGTTTCCTACCTCATCAACCAAGTTGCCATCTTTATCCTGCAGTGTTATGTGGAAGCCTTCTGCACTTAACCACGTA
>JAJDWA010000016.1 GCA_022825825.1 Candidatus Poribacteria bacterium | reverse complement strand
GGTTATAGTTTTTTTATTAGGATGGCTTCTCATGCACTAAAAGTCAAGAAAAATCTGCGCAGCAAAAACGCATTTTCATGGTGTTATACCTTGTTTTTGTTGATTATTATTAGTTCGAGACCATTATGAGAAATATCAGTTCAATTATTTCTTTACTTTCTTCACCTCCTCTCGCCAGAAACCTACCCAAGAAAAAATAGTACATATACGGTGTCCTAAAACGAGCATTCTCTGTGATAATCCCATAATCATACTTTTTCAACCTATTCAATGTTGAATCAGAAATTTCAAATCTTTCTTTATATTTTTTCGCAAATTCGTTAAAATCAATTTCAGTTGGAACTTGCTTTTTGGTATCCTTATAAGTTTTGAATGCTAACTCCTCTGCAAAATTAAAGCATGAATTAATATCACTATCCTTAGATGATATTCCTGCTTTAATAAGACTTGCGACAATCAAGGTATGGTAACAATGTCCGTATGAAGTTATTGACAAATTATCAGGCATAAATCCTTCGTATGTTTGAAGAATAGACAGTACAAAAAATGGATACCTTGGCACAATTTTTTGGGAAATAATTATTGAATTGATGCGGTCTTCAGTCTGATCAACGATTCCATCCGTTATAGGTTCACTCCTATCAGATAATTCTAATCTTTTTCTAATCAACTTCTCCTGTTGTCTTCGGTTTAACGGTTCAATTCTTACTTCTTGAAAATCGGATAGACGTGTCTCGTCTCTGAAAAATGAATAAAAATCATCGGAAGGTAAGGTAATGAAAATTTTGTCAAAAATTTCTTTAGCTAATTCAATCAATTTGATTGAATTAGGATCTGGTGATAGATTATCCAGTATAAGAATTTTTCCTTCTTGCTGCTCCCAAATGATATAATCACCATAAAATTGACGATTATATGCTTCTCTAAAAACTTTTTCGCTGGGATTTTTAGGCATTTCTTTAAGATCGATATGTAGAACAGGAGTTGACATGTCTTTAGCTAAGGAAAGAAATAAATATCGTCCAAAAGCAGTTTTTCCACTCATTTCTCCCCCATGAACGAGGACGTGTTTCTTTATTAAAAGTTCCGCTTGATCTTCAATGGTTTTTACCCTCAATATTCCATGTTTTGCTTGTGGAGGATAGTATGAGAGCGTCGGAAAAACAAAAATGTCCTGAAGTTTTATATGTTCTAGCGACACAAAACCGGTTTCTTCCATTTCCCTTATGAATTCTATTTTGGGGGTGAAAGTCTTTCTCAATTTATCAATAACTTCTTCGATACCATTATAAACTTGCAACCACGCTGTATCTTTTGGATCAAAATTGTCAACAGGTTTTCCATCTTCTGGTAGCGCTTTGATGTCATCATCACCAAGAAAATCTATCCACCTACAGTCTTGCAGTATGACCGGAATTCGAAAAATCGGCTTTCCTTCATCAACAAGTTGTTTTGCATATTCCCATTCTTCTCTGCATGCCTTTGATTTAAAAAAATTAGAACTAAAAAGAAACACAAAAATATCTGTTTCATCCATCTTTTCCTTGATTTCTTTTGAAATATTTTGTCCGGAAAGGAGGTTTTGATCAGACCAGTCTTTGAGCAATTTAGTGTTCTTAAGAGAAGAAAGTGCGGTCTGTAAATCGTTTTTGTACTGAGCATCTTTATGAGAGTAACTATAAAATAAGTTTACATGGAAAGTGTTACCGTCGGTTTTCATAAATTTCTCCTTGATAGTGTATATAATGATTCTGTTTATACTTTACAATTCCCGATAATCACCTTTAAAAACTTCTCTGACGTGCCAACCGATAAACTCCATGTCTGGATAGTAAGATCGTCTTTGCGGGAAGTTGATTTTTTGCCCGTGAAAATCCATAAGCCACTCCTGGAACCCCGTTGTCCCGTATGCATCATCTGATACTAAGATTTGTCGTTGTTTGGACAATGTGAAAGCCCCACGGTCAAATAACTTGTGATGTAGAGAACAAAGAGCTAATCCATTCACGGCTTCATCGGGGCCGCCTGCCTTTTGCCATTTGATATGAGATGCTTCTAATGCGACAGGGGAATCACCCAATTTCACATCAAAACCACAGACAGCACATCTATATTCATAAGTTCTGAGAATGTTTATGCGGAAATTGGATGGGCGCGTTTTCGTATCAAAAGCATATAGCGGAAGTTCAATATCAACTGCCTGTAAAATATCTTCATGGAATGATGTAGGGAAGTGGGCATCTAAAAGACTATGAATTATTTCGACTGTGAGATCGGAATCGTTTTGAAGTTGTTCGGAGATAGCCTCATTGAATCCGCCAGAAACTTTATATTTCCTTAGATCAGTTACATATGCATCTCCGCTTGCGGTTTCTTGAATGCTGCCCCTATGGGTCACTTCCCAAATTCCATCGTTTTGCAGTCGCCAAAATGGGAAATGTGGATAATAGCTATTACGTCTCGGACCGAACTCTCGCAGCAAATTCTTAAGATTTTCCTCTATATCATCTTTGTATGAAATAAGTCTGTCTTCACCGCGTAATAGTTTTCCAATGGCATAGAGAACCAATAGAGGTTTGTGTGGTGCACGTTCACCTTTACTGCCCCATTGTCGTAGGGTTTCAAATTTCTGAAGAATTTGTTCTCTGTCCATACAATATATTATATCATAAAAAGAAGTAAAATAGCAATACAAGTTACAAAAGTTCACACAATAGCGTTTGACATTTTCCCATAATATATGCTATCATTTTTGCAAAGGAGCGCATAAGGAGCAATCTTATGAATCAAAAAAGACCAGAACGTTCGTTCTTCAAGAAAAAGCAGGTAAAAGCGATGATTGTGTGGTATCTAATACTGCTCGCGGGTATCCTGATTTTAGCGTGGAAAATGAAGGATATCATTTCGCTGTTTAGAGTCTAACAGAATATAAAAGATTTATAAAAAATATCAATATACAGAGGAGAAATTATAGACATGTCCTATTTAAATCCGTTACGGCAAACGTTGAAGGCTACCCATATCGCAATAGTGGGGGTCCTGCTATGCCTGATGGCAGTGCCGATTGCCGTTCCAGCACAGGATCAACTCATCATAATATCACCCCATCCCGAAAGTATTGAGACAGAATTTGGCAATAATTTTGAAAAATGGTATGAAGCACAGACAGGTAGGTCCGTCAAAACCGACTGGCGAGATGTGGGCGGCACATCCTCCAATTATCGGTTTATTGAATCCGAGTTTAAACGTGTGCCAGATGGCATCGGTATTGATATTTTCTTTGGCGGTGGCACGGATAGTTATCTCCGTTTGGCAGAAATGGATTTGTTGACTTCCTACAAACTGCCCGATGCCCAACTGAAACAGATTCCGCAATCATACCACGGTATCCCTGTCTACGATTCTGAACATCGGTGGTATGGTGCAGCGTTATCCAGTTTCGGCATTATGTTCAACGATCAGTTGCGAGAGATGCTCAAATTACCGAAAGCTGCAAAATGGGAAGATTTGGGAGACATCGCGCTGATCAATAAAATTGGTGCTGCCGATCCGAGAGAAAGCGGTAGTGCACACATGATGTATGAGATTATCCTTCAAACGCACGGATGGAAAAAGGGATTTGCGCTCCTCACGAAACTGGGCGGAAATGTGAAGAAATTCTCCGCTGGGTCCAACGTTATTCCAAGAGACGTTGGTGCGGGACAAGTGATTTACGGGTTAGCAATAGATTTTTATGCTTACAGCCAAATCGCTGCACTTGGGCCTGAAAAAATCAAATATGTTTTGCCAACGGATGGTACTGTTGTCAATCCGGACTCCATCGCAATTCTGAAAGGTGCACCGAACATGGCAGTAGCGAAAAAGTTTATAGAATTCGTTCTATCTGAACAGGCACAAAAACTGTGGATGCTACGCGACAGTGATGATGAGGGTCCCAAATGGAAGGGCGGACTCAATCGTGCCAGTGTGCTGCCTGCACTCTATGACGAATTAGGGGATCGATGTGTTGTAACAAACCCATTTGATTTGCAATCATCTCCATTTCCTTACGATGCTGACAAAGGTAGTGCAAGGTGGGATATTGTCAACGATCTTTTCGGTATTCTCATCATTGATTCGCATAAAGGCCTTGTTGATGCATGGAAAGCGATCAGCAAGTGTAAAGACGCCAAAAAGCGCGATGCAGCAATCGCAGCGCTGGTAGAGATGCCGATAACTGAACAAGAGGCGATGCAAATTGCCGCTGATAAGTGGAAAGACCCTACCTATCGTAATGAGAAACTCAAAGAGTGGGGACAATTTGCGAAGCAGAAGTTCAAAAAAGCAAAAGATTTGGCGAAGTGATGCAAAGTTGACGCCTACCGTTGGGTTAGGGGGATGTTGAGTTTCGCTTCGCTCTACCCAACCTACGAAGTTTTTTGTGATTTTCTCCTAAATAGATAAACAATCCCGATAAGTCCACCAATTACTATCACGCAATAGACTCCGATATACACCCATACATGAATAAAACGTGCCAGAAATTGGACACCGATTAAAACGCCTGCTATAACCATACTTATACCGTAAGCAAGGCATCCTGCGCTTCTATCTATTTCAACTGCTTCTTCGGATAGGGGTATCCCGGATTCCGGTTTTGGGTAAGTGATGACGAAAAAGAGTACAACGATGAGTCCTGGCAAGATAAAAAATATTCCCGTGACACCCCAAAAAACTGTAGCCAGAATAAAAAACAGAAATGTGCAAGGGAAGACAATATAGATAAAAGTAACTGCCTCAACACCGCGCCATAAGTCATGCGATTTCCGAAGTGGCGCAAGAGATAGCATCCATGAAGCTTTCCAGTGTTCTGAATATCCCACAGAACTAAGGAACCCCATGACCGTAGGCACTCCCAAAAAGACGAATAGTCCCGTTAACCCAGGGCTGAGTCCGATTGCGTAGTGATACTCTATGAATTCTATAGGATATATTTTCCGAGCAAAGAACATGCCGATTATCATGAAATTTACAACCGCTCCAGAGGCAAGTTGGTGTAAGATTTGCCTATCACGACGCATGTAGGCTGCACTGAGGCTAAAAACTGCGTAGACCTCACGAGATTTGAAAAAACGCGCAAGCAAAGGTTGTCTTATCCGTAGTTTGTGCTTTTGCTTACTTCCAGATTCCATCAGAAAAGATAGATACTTTGAATAAGTCTTTGCGATACTTCGAAGCGGGATTAAGACCAGCAGAAGTGTTGAAAAAAACGCCACCCCAGTCAAAATTAGGTCACGGGTGAACTCAGGACGGTCAATCGTACTGGTGGCAAGCGATACTGCTCCTGCAAACCAACCGTTCGGGAGTACATATAGCCATTTTAGAACCGATTCATAACGATCCGCCACAGTATTGAATGGAATAAAGTAAAAGAATGCGGGTAAGAGGATAGGCAATATAAACTGAGCAGATTTAGATATTTTTCGCAGCCTTTTTACAGAATAGAGTTTTGTCAAATACCCTGCAAACGCTGTCATCACCCCAATCGTGAAAAATCCTGCTATGAAGACAATAGGTAGGTAAAAAACAGGAAAAAAGTATGACAGAATAGTAGTGTCATCTCCACGGATAAAGCAACCACAAATTGATGGAAAAATATTCAGACAGGTTAACAATAGGACAGCATACTTGAGTATCTGTGTTAACTTTACAAGAAAATAGGTGCGTGATGACACGGGAGTATGCGCTACTACGGGATAGTTGACAGGACTGAGCAGGAGATCAAAGTACGGTAGCGTCCACATGCCTACGATCAACATAGACATCGTGACACCGATAAGTGCGTAGGTGAACACGTCCATGTCAAAGAACACAAGTAATGCAGAAAAGATGCTTATTAAAAAGCAGAAAGCACAAGTTACAGCAAGTGAGAGTTTTGTCGTTCCCTGTTTTCCTTCGAGTGCACGCTCTTCAACGGTTTTCTCCGTTTGTAGGAGCAGTTTATACTGAATAGGACATGCACCAAATTTTGCAGCTAATTTCTCAAGCATTAAAGTTTACCTCTACTGATTTCCTTGTGAAAAAATAAATAAATAAATCCAATTAACCCGCTTAAAACGATAAAACAATAACCTCCGAAATATATCCAAAATCCGAGTTTGTAAGTTAGATATTGGATTCCCACGATTATCCCAACAATCAAAATAGTACATAGGAAAGGTTTTAATGTAGAAAAAACCACCCTTTTTAGTACGAATTCCTGAGAGAGCGGTAAACCAGATGGCGGTCTCGGATAAAAGAGAACATAATTCAGTACTATGGTTACCCCTGGCAAAATGTAAAGTATCCCTTCAAATTTCCAAAGTATAGTCGCAACACATAACATTAGGAGTGTACACGGGGTGACGATATAGAGGAGGGCAGTTGATTGGACACCTCGCCATAAGTCTGGGTGTGCGGCGATCGCGGGGACCTTTAGCATCCATGAGGCTTTCCAGTGTTCTGAATACCTGATTGGTAATATGAAACTATCTATGAATCCAATGGTAATATAGCAAAACACGATAGAAAAGCCTGGGCTTAGTCCAAAGATATAAGAATGGCTTATCCATTTTGGATTCAACCCATATAGTTTTGGCTGGAAAAAGAAAAATACAAACATTGCGATGGTCCCAAGCATGGCAAATAAACCAAGCTGTATCCTCTTATCCCGGAAGAGATATGCTGATGTGAGGCACAACGCCGCCCGTTTGGTGTGTGTGCTGAGCATTTTGGCAAAGAGCGGTGTTTTTACACGCAATTCTGATTTTTGCTTGTTGACAGATTCTAACAGGTAGGAAAGATATTCGGAATAACTCCTTGCGATGCTTCGGAGCGGAATAAAGATGAGAAAGAGCGTTGAGGCAACTGCCAGCGCAGCTAAAATAAGATTTTGCCATTCTAAATGTCCCAGAAAAACGGAGACTGTACCAGCAAACCACCCAGTCGGCAGGACATAAGACCATTTCATAATAATCTGCAGCTTATCAATTATGAGACCTTCAGGTGAGGAAGTAGGAAGTAGGTGATGCATTATAACCCATATCGTGGGAAAGAAAACCGGAAATGCAAACTGAGCGATATGAGCTATATGTCGGAGACTCTTTTTGCTGTATAGTTTTGTTAAATATCCCGCGAAGGTTGTCATGACACCAATCGTGAAGAAGCTTGAGATAAAGGCGATGGATAAATAAACGATAGGAAAAAGATATTTTACCTTGGGGACCGCTTCTCCACGGAGCCAGATGCCACCAATCGCTGGCAATAGATTTGAACATATTATCAATAGCGTAGTATGTGTGATAACTTTTGTCAGTTTTACCAGGAAATAGGTACGCGATGAAACTGGTGTGTGAGCAATAACAGGGTAGTTTGTAGGGCTTAGAAGGATATCGAAGTACGGGATAGTCCAAAGCGCGACTACCGTCATAGACATCGTAATCCCAATCAAGGCATAGGTGAACACATCTATACGCAAAAACACCATGACTGTGACGATTATGCTTACGAAAAAACAGAAAAAACAGTTGACAGTGAGCGATAGGTTGAAAGCAAGTTTACCCTTGAGAGCACGCTTTTCCACTATCTTCTCAGTTTGTAGGAGATGGCTGTACTGAGTTGGAGATGCCCCAAGCATGCCCACGATTTTTTGGCGTAGTTTGCAAGCCGAAAACTTGCTGTTGGAAGACTCAAGCATTCGGCGCGTCCCCCATCACAATCCGAATTGCTTCATCAGTCTTTTCATCAAGTCCCGTTGTTTCAGTTAATTGCACAAAAATTTCATTGAGTGCGGTTTGATTTGTCTGCTGTCGCAATTCCGCCACGGGTGCATCGGCGATGATTTTTCCCTCATTGATAATCATAATGCGTGGGCAAAGTGTTTCTGCCACTTCAAGAATATGGGTGCAATACAGAATCGTTTTACCTAACTCCGCCAAACGTTGCAGTAATGATTTCAGAAAAGTGACGGTTGTAACATCCAGATTGGTAAAGGGTTCATCTAAAAATAGAACGTCAGGATTATGTAAGAGTGCTGCCATGATTAGACACTTTTGACGCATGCCTTGCGAAAAACTGCTTATACGTTGGTTTGCTTGTGCTTCCATGTCGAACAACTTTGCAAGTTGAACGATTTTATGTGCTATCAATTCTTCTTCTAAATGGTAGAGTCTGCCCATCAATTGGAGGTGTTCCACTAAGGTGAGATGCTCATATAGTTGCGCCTCTTCAGGCACATAGCCGACACGCTGCTTTAATTCAAGCAGTTCAGTTTCTGCACTGTACCCCGCAACCGAGATGTCGCCGGATGTTGGTTGGAGTAAACCGACTAACATTTTTAACGTAGTGCTTTTGCCTGCGCCGTTCGGGCCGAGATAACCGACAATTTCACCTTTTGTAGTTTCAAAGCTGATGTCGTCAACCGCTTTCTTTTCTCCATATTCTTTTGTAAGATTTGAAACGCTAATCATATATTGTTTATCCTTGTCGTGTAGTATTAAAAACATGATACCATATTCATAGATTTCTATCACTTGGATTTCTATAAGCGCAGGTTTATTGAGTTTTCAGTTTCGGAGACCTTGTCCACCTAATTATCTTCCTGTAGGAGCGAGCTTTACTCGCAACATCGGGCGAACAGTCGCGAGCAAAGCTCGCTCCTACAAGAAGAGTCCCTTGAAAGAAGTTAGAAATTATTGGAAAACTGAATAGCTCTGGCACATCCTATGATTTTCTTGAAAATTGTTCATAGATATGATAACATGCAAAGCAATAGATAAGGACAACACTATAAGTAAATCTGCTCAAAAATGGAGACAAAGCGACATGAAACGACTGATACTCTTAGCACTTGTTATCGGCATCGGCATAATCAGTAATCCGATACTCCATGCACAGCAATCGCCTTCACCGAATGCGGCTAAGCCTCAACCTTTACCCAACCGCTTCACTGCTAAACTATCTGGAGAGGTTATTTGGAAGGGACAAGACCTCTCACATACAAATGTGTCGGCGTATCGCGATGCGAAACTCAAAGACCTTTATACCAGCGGGTTGTCCCGCGCAGGAACAGGGACATTCGAACTACGTGTGGAACCGGGTAGGTACTATTTAGTGGCTTACGTTGACGTTGACAACTCTGGTAAATTCGACGAGGGTGATGGTTACGGTGTCTTGGGAATAAAAGATTGGCAAAATGAAACACAAAAATATGTGGCGGTTGATATAGGCGAAAACGGTGAATTGAAGGGAATACAGATTCCAATTACCGCTCGCCTGCAACAAATCGGAGACGAACAAAAACTGGTTGCTAACTCTATATACCAACCGAGCGAGTACCAACGATTCAAGACTGAGTTAACGCTTGCGACATCCGGCTGCCGAGGGATACTGAAATACACGAAAGAATTAGAGGCTGCAGAAGTTCCTAAGCTTATCCTGGCATATACCGATACATCATGGAAATATCGTGCGGGAATTGCTGTTGTTGATGCGAAAACGGGACAGTGGGAACTCCGATTGAAACCCGGTAAATACTATCTGATGGCGATAGTTGATAAGAACTATAGCAACAAACTTGATGCAGGAGATACCTTCGGATTTTACGGTGTTACAGATATGCATAAGCGCGGCGCCTTTCCAGAGCCAATCCTAATTAAACCGAATACATTTGCTGAGAATTTAGAGATCCAGATTTCTGCTATTTATACAACTAAACATCAATCAAAAAATCAAGAGAACAAAGCGATTATTTCTGGTCGTGTAACCCCTATTCCACAAACAGAGACAGAGGTTCGGATTGAAGTTTATCCGACATCTGCCTTATTGAATCCGATCGCAAGTGCCACAACGGATTCAGAGGGGAAGTTTCGTTTCCAACTACCGCCTGGAGAGTATTACCTTATTGCTAACCATGATGCGGATGGGGATGGTAGGTATAGTGAAGGAGATACACTTGGTGGTTTAGGAACAGACTCTATAGCCACGACTCCGCCGGCTGCAGCCGTTTTTGGTGCAGGTGAAACGCGGACAGCTCATATTCAAATGAGTGCACGTTATGATACGGAAGGCCAACTTGTTGCGATAACGGATAACCTACTCACTGGGAATTTAGCAGTGAATGCATCCGCAGATGCAGCTTCAGAAGAACCGGTAGGCAGTATTAGCGGGAAAATAACATCATTTTTCGCCTCTCGCTCCGCTAAAAAAGTGAGTGAAGAATCTTCTACTTCGGAGAACCAAGCGCTTGTCCCGGATGGCATTTTGAGTCTTTCTACGACACCAGACTTCAGTTCACCGATGTGGATGCCGCTGTTTCTTGACGAGGAGGGGAGATACCACGTTGACGTTAAACCCGGGCAATACTACATCATGGCAGTTGTGGACCAAAACAGGGACGGGCGTTCGGGAACTGCGGACGGCATCGGGATTTTTGGCACACATCAACCGGTGCGCGGCACGCCAGCTGCTGTCACCGTTTTTCCCGGCAAGATGACTCCGCATGTGGATATTGACATTTTGGCGTCTTATGTTGATGAGAAAGGCACAATGGCTGAGCTTGCAGACGGTGGAAGGTGGAATATCGCACGTAGGTTTGGAGAGCCAGAGGATATTTTCAAATATACCCAGAATGGTAAAATGATTGAAGAGTGGATGTATTGGACAAAAGGTATAGCGTTTAATTTTGAAGCGGATGGTGCTGGGTGGAAACTCAAAGACCAAAATAAATTTGAACCGAGAACACAGAATATTCCGAAGGAAACAGAAACCCCTGAAGAAGACAAACAGAATAACGAGAATACACCTGAAACTGAGCAGCCCAAGAGTACGGATGTAAACGGATTTTCGATCGCTGCGGAATCTGTGTTTATCTATTATAGTCATGAGGGTGTTTTGTGGCGGATAGCACCTGCAGCGACTGCTGATATTGCAGCAAACGTTCTCCGTGATGTGCCTGTAGACACCCGTGTTGCAACGCTCGGAGCAGGTTTTCGGCCTTCTGCATCAGAAAACGGTACGCTTGTTTTCCACGATTTTGATGATAATGTGATCATCAGGGACATTGGAATGGGCAGAAACATGCTACTGCTTGATAATCGGCAACTCGCGGAAGATGTTTCTATCTCGCCAAACGGTGAGTATATTGCGTACGCGCGAACTGAACAGCCAGGACGTAAACGGATTGTTGTTCAGCATCTCCGAAGTGAAAAGATTTTCCGAATTCCTTCAACAGCATTGGAAATGTCTAATCCTGCATGGCGTCCAGATGGCGAATTGATTGCTTATGCAACTGCGGGCAGTATTGAAAACCCAAAGGCTGACGAAAACCGCAATATCTATGCTTTTGACAATGTTACACAAAGTGTTGAGCCGATAGTGATTTCGACCGCAGATGACGCTGAACCTGCTTGGCATCCTGCTGGCCAAAGAACGCTCGCTTTTTCGCGGGGTGAAGATGGTAACCCACGCCAAATTTGGATCGTCACTTTTTCTGATACCGGCAAACCGACAGAGAAACAGATTACCGAAATGGGCGGTAGTCGTCCCGTTTGGGTGCCGCCTAATGGGCGTTGGATACTCTATGAAAATAACGGGCAACTCTGGACTGTTGATATGCAGACCCCTGGTAGTGAAACGCCATTGATGAGCAATGGGAAGGCGGTGTTTGGGTATCAGCCTATTGCAGTTGCAGTTGAGGCAGTTGAGTGAGAGGTGTCCAATGAACGTTAATAACCGAACAATCTTTAGTAATGACAATTTACATATATTGCGCGGTTTGGACACCCAGTCCGTGGATCTCATATACCTTGATCCACCATTCAACTCTAATCGAAACTATTCTGCACCGATTGGCAGTGAAGCAGCAGGCGCAGCGTTTAAAGACACATGGACACTCTCCGATGTAGATAACGCATGGCATGGCGAAATCGCTGATCGTGAACCCGCTTTATATCAGGCAATACACACAGCAGAACTCACACATGGCAGAGGCATGAAGTCTTACCTCATTATGATGGGAGTGCGGTTGTTAGAGATGAAGCGCGTCTTAAAAGAAACAGGAAGCATATACCTCCACTGCGATCCCACTGCAAGCCATTACCTGAAGGTTATCATGGACAGTATCTTTGGAAAGAACAACTACAGGTCTGAGATCACATGGAAACGTGCAACATCTACGCAAAAAGGGTCTCAACATCGCAGTTTACAGTGGGGAAACAATGCTGATATGCTTTTATACTATGCAGCATCTTCAGATACATCGTTACGTCCAGAAAGAGAACTTACAGAAGCTGAAATACATAAGAAATTCAAGCATGTTGACGAGAATGGGGAAAGATATTACAACGACTCATCCCATATTTGGAGCACGCCAAACATGGGTGAGCGTCCGAATCTTTGTTATGAATGGCGCGGGTTCGTCAATCCACATCCATCCGGATGGCGGTTAAGCAAAGAACGTTTAGAGGAGGAATATCAAAAAGGGAATTTCGTTATTCGTCCTGATGGAAAACTGGAGCGGCGGAAGTATCTAAAAGATTATAAAGGCGCGTCCTACGGTAATATATGGGATGATGTTCTCCCACCTGCTGGAGATGAGCGCACTGGATATCCCACCCAAAAACCCATAGCGTTATTAGATCGTATTATCAAAGCTTCCACTAACAAAGACGAGACAGTGTTAGACCCTTTTTGTGGGTGTGCTACAACTTGTGTTGCTGCTGAACGGTTACAAAGACAGTGGATCGGTATTGATATATTTCCGAAAGCAGTCGAACTTGTCAAGTACCGATTAGAAAAGGAAGTCGGTTTTTTCGGGAAGATAATCAGTCGAGAAGATATACCTAAACGTAGTGAGAAATTGCCGAATTATCAAACACACAAACACACGCTTTATGGTAAACAGGAAGGGACCTGCAACGGTTGTCAAACGCATTTTCCATTCCGCAATATGACTGTTGATCATATTATCCCGCAAAAACATGGTGGCACAGACCATGAAGATAACTTGCAACTTCTCTGTGGGGCATGTAATTCTACTAAAGGTACTGGGACACAGGCAGAACTTATTGCTAAACTCAAAGAGCAGGGAGTGTTATAGGAGGAATATGGAATATCTAGGTTTAAGCTTGTTAGGTATAAACATGCCATTCAAATTGCCCAATATACGAGCAGGTTGGGTTGATATTGAAAACGAAAATGGTCAAGTGCAACTTCCAATTTTATTTGATAGCAAGTTGCATTTAGTAAAACACAAATCAGAATCATACATAAAGGGCTTTTATGTAGATATCTCATATCAAGCATTTAATTTGAAAAATGCAGGACTCATAGATGGTATTGATAATCACTGGAAAGAACTCCCTTACTATGTATTATATTGCACCCCGCCTGAAGATTTCACTAAACAAGGTAAACCTATATTTAAATGGTCCGATATAAAACATGTTGTATACCCAAGAAAGTTTGGAGAAATTTTTGTATTAGGGAAAAATCACGGCAAATTCATAAAGGTTAAACCAATCACAGAGGAGGCTCTCATAGAATTAGGATTAAGAAAATCAAATCCTAAATCGCTGTAAATTCAAGTCCAAAACTACTAATTGCGGATGCAACATATCGCTCCAGCGGAGCGGTATGCGAATCCATCACATAGCACTCCGCTGGAGTGCTATAACTTGGGTACCACGCCTTCTATAGACATAGCACTCCGCTGGAGTGCGGAAAATGAATCGTGTTGGATACCTAATAAATTATTGAAGACAAACTCATAATTAATAATAGGAGCGTACTATGTATAAACTAAATAGGTTCACACTTTTTTTACTGATAATACTCTCCCTTACAATGATTCTGTCTACCGCCTCAGCACAATATTTACTTGTGCCGATGGAGCAGAAACAGACAAATCATCTAAAGGCTTATGGACTAACATATTGGGCATTAGAGGTGCCGCGTGAATACCAATGCTATTGGTGGCTGAACTATCGTGGCGGGTCATTTGTGATTCCCGATGCGCCCGATGTCCGGGTGCGTGCCGCACAGATGGGTGTCACAATTGAACCGATGAGCGATGTTGAGTATCGGACAATCAAAGAGACCATCATTGAAACGAGCAATATGGATGAGATTTTGCTTGAAAAAGCGCCCAAAATTGCTGTGTATGCGCCACCAGAAGCATCTCCCTATCGTGACCCGTGGGACGATGCGGTGAAAATCGCGTTGGACTATGCCGAAATCCCTTACGACCAAATCTGGGACAAAGAGGTGCAACACGGTGCATTACATACTGAAGGTTACGACTGGTTGCATCTTCACCATGAAGATTTTACAGGGCAGCACGGGAAATTCCACGGTTCCTTTTCACACCAAGTGTGGTACCAACAACGAATGGCACTCTTTGAGACTGCCGCAAAAGAAGCAGGATTTAAACGTGTGCCTCGCCACAAAGGACAAACTGCCCTGGATATTGCCGATTATGTCGCAAAAGGGGGATTTATTTTTGCGATGTGTTCAGCGCCTGAAACATTAGATATTGCTTTAGCCACAAAAGGGGGAACGCTTGATATTGTTGACCCTGTATTAGACGCAACACCGCTCGCTCCTGATTTCCACAACCATTTGGATTTTGAACGAACCTTTGCATTTGAAAATTTTACGCTCTACCCGAACCCGAACCGTTATGAATTTTCCGATGTTGACAATCCAAACCCTGATCGGAACGCACAATCTGGCGTAGAGGATTTTCAACTGTTTGAATTTTCTGCTAAACATGATCCTATTCCGACAATGTTGACACAAAATCATGTTTCGGAGGTGCCAGGTTTTCTTGGACAGACAACATCTTTTAATTTAGACACGATTCACAAGTCGGTTACCATTTTAGGTAAAATTGAAGGTACAAACTATGTCAAGTATATCCACGGCACTTTAGGCAAGGGTACTTTCACCTTCCTTGGTGGACATGATCCTGAGGATTATCGTCACCTCGTTGGAGAGGGGAAGATTCCCACTAATCTTGATCTGCACAAGCATTCACCGGGGTATCGGTTGATATTGAATAACATCTTATTCCCTGCAGCTCGCAAAAAACCGCAAAAAACATGATAGTCATCAGCTGGCAGCCATCAGTAATCAGTTAAGAGAAGTCCTCTTTGCTGAATGCTGATGACTGATAACTATAAAAATATGAAAGCAACACTTGCAACCTGCAACCTGAATCAGTGGGCGCTCGACTTTGAGGGGAATTGTGATCGTATTATTGAGTCGATAGAACTCGCTAAGGCAGCGGGGGCACGCTATCGACTTGGTCCCGAACTTGAGATAACAGGGTACTCTTGCGAAGACCATTTCCTTGAAGAAGATACGTTACGGCATAGTTGGGAGTCACTTGCACGCATCATCATGGGTGGACACACAGATGGTATATTGTGTGACATCGGCATGCCAGTGATGCACAAAAGTGTGCGTTATAACTGCCGTGTGTTTGTGTGTGATGGGAAGATACTTCTGATTCGTCCGAAGTTGGTACTTGCTGCTGAGGGAAACTACCGTGAACCACGTTGGTTCGCTGCGTGGCAAAAAGGGTGGACAACAGAACCTTTTCAAGTGCCACCTGAGATACTTGAAATCACGCCTAATTCCACAGTGCCGATAGGGTGTGCAGTCATTGTGACGCATGACACGGTTTTAGCATCGGAAACCTGTGAAGAACTGTTTGCACCACTCTCACCGCATATTGACCTGGCATATAATGGTGTTGAGATAATTGCCAATGGGTCGGGTTCACATCACGAACTCCGCAAACTTGATACGCGCTTGTCATTGATACAAAATGCGACTGAAAAATGTGGTGGCGTCTATCTCTATGCTAATCAGCAAGGATGTGATGGCGGTAGGCTCTATTTTGATGGCTGCGCAACGATTGCACAAAACGGACATGTCCTCACGCAAGGATCACAGTTTTCTATCAACGATGTTGAAGTGGTTACCGCGACTGTAGATCTGCGGGATGTCCGTTCCTATCGCGGTTCAAGAATGAGTGGGGCAGTGCAGGCGAGTCGTGGTGTTTCTATTCCGCAGATTTATGCCGATTTTAAAGTTGCGGATACTGAAAATCGTCCTGTCACCGTGCCGAAGTCTGCATTAAACATTCACATGCCAGAGGAAGAGATAGCACTCGGTCCTGCATGTTGGTTATGGGATTATCTGAGACGTTCCGAAGCAGTAGGATTTTTCGTTCCGCTTTCGGGGGGTTCGGATAGCGGTGCCGTTGCGACGCTTGTTGGATCTATGTGTCAACTCGTTGCGAAGGGGATTCTCGGTGATGTGCCGCACGTTATCCGAGATGCTGAACGACTGCTCGGTGCAGAGTGTATTGAAAAAATCAAAACAGATTTTAGCGATCCATGGCACGCTGCGCAGCAACTTGCCAATCAACTGCTCTATACGTGCTATATGGGTACAGCGAACAGTTCTCGTGAAACGCGGCACCGCGCGAAGCAATTGGCAAGTGAAATTGGAAGTTATCATCTCAATATTGATATGGAGTCACTTGTCGGTGCTTTGCGAAAACTGTTTAGCGGGATAACAGGAAAGACGCCTCAGTTCAAAACCGAAGGCGGTAGCACTGTTGAAAATCAGGCACTACAAAACATACAGGCACGGCTGCGAATGGTTATCAGCTATCTCTTTGCACAGACGTTGCCGTGGGTTCGGAATAGGCGTGGGACGCTTCTCGTCCTTGGCACGGGAAATGTTGACGAAGCACTGCGCGGTTATCTCACTAAATATGATTGTAGCAGTGCAGACATCAACCCGATTGGCAGTATCAGTAAAACGGATCTACGCAGTTTTCTCCGCTGGGCAAAAGAGAACCTCGGTTATCCCAGCCTTGGCACTATCCTTGAGGCACCACCGACCGCTGAATTAGAACCTATCACTGAAACTTACACCCAAACCGATGAGGAAGACATGGGGATGACTTACGCTGAGCTCAGTCGGTTTGGGCAGCTGCGAAAAGTGCATCGGTGTGGTCCTGTCAGTATGTTTGAGAAATTGGTTCAGGAATGGGATCATCTGCCACCAGCTGAAGTAGCAGAGAAGGTTAAAAGGTTTTTCCGATATTACGCCATCAATCGCCACAAGATGACGACATTAACACCCGCATACCACGCTGAACCGTATTCCCCCGATGACAACCGATTTGACCTGCGGCAGTTCCTATACAATACACGTTGGCATTGGCAGTTTCGCAGAATTGATAAGATGGTAGAGGAGTTGGAAACTGAATGAAATCGCAGTTTTTAAGCATAGCATATAAGAAGTCCACGTCGTTTCTATGCTCTATTCTCCTGTTCTTGTTACTCAATTCTTTTTCAATTCATGCTGCACCGAATGTCCCGCTTAACTTTGACGGATGGGTGATTGAAACGCTTGCTAAGCTTGAGGTATCGGGTGTTACAGGCGGATTTCATCGGCACTCCTTACCACTATCCCGTGCAGATGTGGCAAAAATAATCCAACATGCTGAAACGAGAATCCAAGCAGGCGAGGTTACCGTGTCGACAGTGGACAGAAAACTTTTAGAGAAACTCAAACGTGAATTTCGCTTTGAATTAGCACAAACAAAGCAAAAGACTGACGTCCGTATCCAGCCAGAATTACGTTTTGCAAATAAGAAAATTGCCCCAGCACTTCAAAGCGGGTTGCACTATACTGTCGGAAACAGCAAGCATAGAC
The DNA here is from genome assembly GCA_022825825.1 of Candidatus Poribacteria bacterium. Classification (GTDB taxonomy): domain Bacteria; phylum Poribacteria; class WGA-4E; order WGA-4E; family WGA-3G; genus MSPOR6. The sequence continues at coordinate 54,147 of JAJDWA010000016.1, read as the reverse complement.
TCACTGTCCATTCTGAGTTAGAACTCTCCAATTTTGAGCAGGGTACAGATTTTGTTGAGCGTTTTTTTCTGCCTGATGCTCCACCGCTTCTGAAATCTGCTGACCAACGATATGAGAGGTGGCGTGCGGATTATGTTGTAGACTTCAAAAGGAGTTATCTGCAATACCTCATGATACCTTTCGGAGACGCAGAAATAGATTTATTGATAGGGAGAGATTTTGTGTTTTGGGGGGCAAGTCTTGATAAATCTGTCGGGATTTCGGACAACTCGCCTCCGTTTGAACTTATCCGACTCACTGGTACTTTTCCCTGCAAATTCGGCACACTCAAAGCAACTGCATTTTCAGCGCAACTTGACTCAACGTGGTTTGACGATGGCACGACACGCTATCTCGCCAAACGTTATCTGAGCGCGCATCGGATTGACTATCAATTTAGCGATTGGCTTGAAATCGGTGCGGCTGAATGGGTGCTTTACGGTGGTGATGTACAATCGGTAGAATGGAACTATCTCAATCCTGTTATTCCGTATTATGCGGTGCAATACAATGCTAAAAAAGATGACAATATCATGTTTAGTTTTGATGGGGCGGTGCGTCCGATTGATGGTGTGCGTCTTTATGCGGAGTGGGTTGCAGATGATTTTCAGTATAACCCGAACACTGATGACCCGCATGCGGTTACATGGCTCACAGGTATAGAGTGGTATCCGCAACTCACGGAACGTCAACTCGGCATACACACAGAATATGTCCGCGTCAATCGGTGGGCATATACACATCTTGTCCCTGATAATCAGTTCACGCATTTCGGTGCGATGATTGGACATCCGATTGGCACAGATGCGGATATATTTACATTCCGTGTATCGTATCAGGCGACACCTTCAGCGGTCCTTGAAAGCCGTTTTCGTCATCAGCGAAACGGGGAGGCTAATATTACAGACCGATTTTACGGTGAGGATTATCAGAATATTCCGTTTCCTTCTGGCGTAGTTGAACGGTTTTCTGAAATTCGGATTGGTTGGAAATATCGACCAACGACTGGGGTAAAAGGTTCTGTTAACTATGCATGGCGACACATACAAAACGCTGCACATGCAGCAGGTGAAACTGAGCAGGAACACCGTTTTGTTTTTCTGTTTGCTTATGCTTGGAAATTATAATGAAACCCCAAAATATGTGTACACTCTCCGGTAGATGCGGTTCCTAACCAATTCAGAATACCAAACGCATATTCTGACATACCCTTATGCGTCAATTTAGGGGATAAATCCTGTCACACATTGTAGGGCGGGGTCCCTGTGCCCCGCCATATCTGATGTATTCAAACAATGGGCGGGCACAGGGACCCGCCCCTACAATCGGGGGTGTTGGTTTGGCTAAAAGGCGCGAAACCTGAAACAAATTCCTTAAATTGACACCAGCGCGTTTAGAAAACGCGCCTACCGGTGAGGTGGATGTCTTAAGTTGACACCTATAGGGTTTTGCAAACTTAACCCAACAAAAATTCGCTATTCAGACACCCAATTCCGGCAATCCATTCACAATCTCAACCGTCTGTAAACTCACAGAGATAACCTGCCCAACCAAATCCACAATGGACCGCGGTTCATCCGCACGATTCGGATCGTTCACAATACCGCTACGTTTGTCGGTCTTGACGCGATACTGATCAATTATCCACTCCAACGCGGAACGTGTACCGAGCCGATACTCAAACGCCTTAGCAGGAATACCGTCTATCGTAAGGAAATCGTTGTATCCCAACTGCGTTTTGTCCTTATACAGTTTCATTTTTTCTACACGCCAATCTATCTGTGCATCTGGCGTTTCAATGTATCGCAGCCCTTCATATTTCGGTTGCGACTCGTAGTTAACGTGGATTTCTGCTAACTGTGCGCCTGCGTTGGCAAAACCCCAAAAATTTTCTGCAAATGGAATATGCGGCAAGTCACGCTTGAGGTTCGCCTGATACTTCTCACGATACATCGGATGGTGCAGGATGCCGTAGGTGTAGTGGAAGATGTCCCACTTGCTGATAGTGTCATCGCCGTAGTGTTTGCGGAATTCTGCCAATGCCCAATCGGTGATGTTCTCTTTTCGGTTTGTACCGTCTTCGTTGTAGGTGTAGAAGGGGAAGCATTGAAAACGATCATTTACTGCAAGAATGTGAGCATCGGAAATCAAATTTGCCATTAGTGTATTAAAACCTGCACGGAAACCATGATCACTAACGATTATTACACGGTTTTCCATTTCTGTTTCCAAAGTGGGGAAAATGGATGGAAACACTAGCAACCTATCGTTAGTCATTCTATCGAAATAGAGGTTTAATCTCGTAAAAGGACGGTAGAGAGATTGACGGATTTTTGTTTTATCAAATGCGGCGATTTGTCCACTTTTTAGTTTTTGTTTTAAGGTTGAACTCCACTTAATTTCTGTGTCATTATACATCACAAAATCATCAAGACTAACATCTCGATCTAATCTTTGAGTCCAACGAGCAACTTCTACGTTGTAATTTTCAATCATTCTGTTTATATTCTCAGTGAGTACATTTCGGTCGAAGTTGTATACCCAAGCATCACGATTAGTTGTTACACCATTGCTATAGGTCTTGAAAATTACATTTGATGCTATGCCTTTTAGTGTCTTTGTTTCCTTAGTTCCCATCGGAATAAAGGTGTCAAACTCAGCGTGGAGTCCTTCGGTCAACCAGGTATATTTCTTATCGGGTTGAATGGATTTCCACTCAATGCCACCTATGTGTTGATTCTCATTCAGAAAATCGAATTTCCGATTTTTGTTCCATAGATCATCGGTTCTGTGATAAAAGATACGCGGTGTCTCTGATGGGTTTTGCTTTGTTTTGACAAAAAAGTTGATACTCACACCAACCCGAATCCCAAAAACATTTGCATCGGATACCTTCAATCCCTTTCTCGCGTTGCCTCCCAAATCCAAAATATAAATAACGTCAAAATCATTCGCAAGATGTTTCCGCATACCGTCAAATGCTAAACCGTCAGTAAAACCGTTATTTGTTACGAATGCAACAACTCCTTCTTCATTTATCCTATCCGATACCCATCGAATCGCCTTGATATAAGGGTCGTAGAGTGCCGATCTCAATGTAGCTGTAGAATCGACAGCGTAAGTGTCCCGTATTAGAGAATCCATCGTTTCATACTTTCTATTTTTGTTATTATCATTTTCGTTTGCTTGTCCCGTATTGTAAGGCGGATTGCCGATAACGACAAACATATCCGCTGCCTTCTGCCGCTCAACCCGTTCCGTATTCTCCTTCGCGAAAAGTGGCATTTGTCCGCGGTCTTCAAGCAGCTCAAACGTATCCGCAAGCGCGATCCCCTCAAACGGCAGATATGTGTGTGTCCGTTGAAAGTATTCATGCTCAATGTTCATACATGCGATGTAGTAGGGCAACAGCAGAATCTCGTTGCAATGCAGTTCGTTGCGATACTTCTCCTCTAAAGCTGTGCCTTGGATATCCTGCATTAGTCGGACAATAAAGTTGCCTGTGCCGACAAACGGATCAATGATATGCACGCCTGGCCCCGAAAGTGATCTATCAAATTCGGTTTTGAGGATGTGCTCCACACTATTCACCATAAAATCCACAATCGGTTGTGGCGTGTAGACGATGCCGTGCGTATCTGCAACCTCCACCGAAAATCCCTGAAAAAACTGCTCATATACGGTGTTAAGGAAGTGCTGTTTTTGCGAAAAGTCTCTGCAGAGCGTTGCGGCTTTTTCTATCGCATTGTAAAATGGGTTTAGCGGTTCCAGGAATTCGTCCCGACTGAACGCTTGCCGTATCAGTGCGTCAATGACGTTTTCAATCTCGCGTGCAATGATGTTTCGGCGGGTGAAATCTGGGTTATCAAACACAGTGCGGAAAATACGTTCTGTGAGTAGGTGCTGAATAAGCATCTCCTCAACTGCAGCTTGCGAGAGATTCGGGTTGATAGCGTCTCGGCACTGCTGATAAAAAGTTGTGAAGGCGGCATCAAATTGCGGGTTCGTTTCGTGCTGTTCGGCTATCAGTTCAGCGAGTTTTTTGCCGAGTGCGGGCACCTTCTCTTTGAATTCCGCGACAGCGGCGTGCCAATTTTCAAGCGCAGCGAGTGGCGGCGCGAAAAGGTGTTGTAGTGCATCAATTAGCCGTGTCGGATCGGTGAAATCTACATCAAAGACCATCTCACCGTTCTGATAAAGGATTCCGTGTTGTGGGTTCTGAAAGAGGATATTGTCAAACGGATAACCAGCGTTGCGTTTCTGCTGCACCGCTGCGTGTAGGTTATCGTCCATATCCTTCGCTTCCCAATATGCAAAGGGGAGGCTGGATTGGTTGAGTATCGCGCCGTCAAGCACGATTCTGTTGCCTGCTGCGGTACGCATCTGGTATTGCGGAACAAGCGTGGCATTTACCTGTTTCGCGCAGCTATCCAGTAAAAACGCAAACGGATTACTGACTGCACCTTCGTGTGTGATGTTGTGCTGGTCGTATTGCTGCAGAGAGGCGTAGTAGTCGCGTATCGGTTTATGGGTCGGTTTTAGGTTGAGGTTGGGCATGTAGGGTATGATAGCAGGTTTTAGCGGTGTGAGTCAAGAGGAATTGTCTGAACCATGATTTACCGGATTAGCCCGTGGTAGGTGCGGTTTCCTAACCAATTCAGAATACCATGCGCGTATTCTGACATACCCTTATGCGTCAATTTAGGGGATAAATCCCGTCACACATTGTAGGGTGGGGTCCCCGGGGAATGCCTACAGGCATTCATACCGTTGATTTGGTGCCCCGCCATATCTGATGTATTCAAACAATGGGCGGGCACAGGGACCCGCCCCTACAATCGGGGTGCGGTGTTGGTTTGGCTAAAAGGCGTGAAACCTGAAACAAATTCCTTAAGTTGACGCCTATGGTGCGGTTTCCTAACAGCACTGGTCAGATATGACTAATGGTTCGGTTAGGAAACCGCACCTACCAGGGAGTGTTTACATATTGGACATTTTCATTGACATTCCCTCTCTGTTAGTGTATTATAGGTATAAATTCGGACCAACGCCTAAACATTTCAAAAAAAAACACAGAAAACAAACAGAGAATAATAAATGCCAACAATTTTGGAGCGGTATCACGAAACCTTCGCAAAAGATAGAGAATTGGCACAAGCTGCAAATCAACTTTTTCCTGACGGTGTAACGCATGATAGCCGCTATATGTCGCCATTTCCGATCTATATTACCCGTGCGGATGGTGCGAAAAAATGGGGACTTGAGGACAAGACGTTCATAGACTATTGGGCAGGACACGGTGCTTTGCTGCTCGGTCATAATCCACCTGAAGTTGTGGAAGCAGTAACAGCACAGATGCATCGTGGCACGCACTACGGCGCCTGTCATCCGCTTGAGTTGGAATGGGGCAATCTTGTAACCCAACTGATACCGTCAGCGGAACGCGTCAGATTTGTCAGCTCCGGTACTGAGGCGACACTGATGGCGATTCGTCTGGCACGCACCTACACACGCAAGAATAAGGTTCTGAAGTTTGCTGGGCATTTTCACGGTTGGCACGATAGTCTTATCTTTGGTGCATATCCCCCCTTTGATATGTCTGTGCCCGGCATACCGCAAGAGGTGCGCGAGACAACGATTCTCTGTCCACCCAACGATATTGATGCCGTTGAAAAGCACTTGAAAGCAGATAGGGATGTAGCATGTATTATTCTTGAACCGACAGGTGCGTCCTTCGGAATCGTTCCTACCGATGGTGTGTTTTTACAGCAACTTCGTGAACTCACATATCAACATGATGTTCTCCTCATTTTTGACGAGGTGATTACAGGATTTCGGGTCGCGCCTGGCGGTGCACAGGCACACTACGATGTCATCCCCGATCTAACCACATTAGCAAAGATTTTGGCGGGTGGACTTCCCGGTGGTGCACTTGCAGGAAAAAAAGAGATTCTTGAGTTAATCTCAATGCAGGCGGAGGAAGAAGGATTGAAAATGCCACATCCTGGCACATTTAATGCCAATCCGCTCTCTGCGTCCGCAGGAATAGCGATGCTCAACATTGTCAAAACCGGCAAACCGCATGAACAAGCAAATCGCATCGCACAACAACTCCGCGATGCACTTAATAACGTTATTGATGGGCATAGGTTAGATTGGACGATTTACGGAGAGTTCTCAGGCATCAAACTGCTTATTGGACACGGCGAGAAGGATATACGTGCTGTTGATTTTGACCCGGACACTTGGGATTACCGAAAACTCAAGGGAGGCAATGATGAAGAGTTGCTTACACATCTCCGATGCGGCTTGTTGCTCAATGGTGTCGACCTCGCTTCTAACGGTGGCATGACAACCGCTGCACATACAGATGCGGACATTACAAAGACGGTGCATGCTTTTGAGCAGACGATTGAGTGGATGAAAGCGGATGGGCTAATCAGGTAGACCGAAGGTATATGGATTACTACATCAGTCCATTCGGAGACGATTCAAACGCAGGTATTTCACAAAAGCAACCGTGGCAGAGCATTGACAGGGTAAACGCAACCCAATTACTACCGGGGGATTCGGTTCGATTTCATGCTAATCAGACCTTCAAGGGAAACCTAACACTTTCTGATGTCGGGACAGATGTTGCAGGCGAAGTGATAACATTCGGTTCGTACGGGGACGGTAGGGCAACGATTGATGCTGGCATTGGTACTGGTTTTTTCGCAAAAAACTGTGGAGGGGTGCGGATAGTTGAACTCAACTTTGTGGGAGCAGGAATAGAGCAAAATACGAGTTCTGGAATCTGGTTCGTCAACACACAACCAAAATACAAAAAACTGAAGTATATCCGTATTGATAAGGTAGACGTTAGTGGTTTTAAGCATGCTGGGATTTGTATTGATGCGCAGCCAACTGATAGGGGTTGGAGTGGATTCAGCGATGTGAAAATCACACACGCCAACGTTCATGACAACGGAGATGTAGGAATAAGTTGCATAGGCACATGGAATCCGGAAGAAGAGGGGTATTCTCACACGAACATCTATGTTGGCAACTGTCGTGTCTACAGAAACTTAGGTATTCCCGGGAAAGGGAGTCATTCGGGGAACGGGATTGTGCTTGCACAAGTAGATGAAGCAACGATTGAGCATTGCGAAGCATATCAAAACGGCGAGCTGAACGATTATGAAGGCGGCGGTCCTGTCGGTATTTGGACGTGGGATTCCAATCGTGTTCTCATTCAGTTCAATGTATCGCATCACAACCGAACCGGCAGCAGTAAAGATGGGGGTGGATTTGATCTGGATGGAGGCGTGACAAACGCAATTGTGCAGTACAACTACTCACACGATAACGACGGTCCGGGGTATCTGTTAGCGCAATTTGAAGGCGCAAAGGCGTTTCACAATAACGTAATTCGTTACAATATGAGTGAGAATGACGGACGGAAGAACGCCTATGGCGGTATTCACCTCTGGTCTACTGGGGCAAGTGGCGGTATCAGAAACACGACTATCTATCGGAATACAATCTCAACATCTAAATCTGCCACTGGGAATCCCGTTGCAGTTGATTGTATGAGTAAGGGCGTTCAGAACATCCACTTCTACAACAACACCTTTAAAACTGATGGTAAGGTAGCGCTAATTCGTGGAGAAGATAATCCAGAAGTAATTTTTGAAGGCAACACTTGTTTGACTGCTTATAGTAAAACCTAAAAATATGTGAACACTTCCCTGGTAGATGCGGTTTCCTAACAGCATCCATGAAATTGGATAAACACGGTTCGGTTAGGAAACCGAACCTACCACAGTGCCCAGATAATTATTGGTTTTACTATAATTGATGACGAAAGATTTGACAAGAGGGAAAAAATGAGACGTTTTGGAACGCAAGGGCGCGTGTATCCTGATCGACACTATGTTGTCCCACGCACCGAAGAAATTGCTGACTTCATCGCCCGTGTGAAAGATGGACGGTATATCGTTCTCTTTGCGCCGCGCCAGACTGGAAAGACAACCTTTTTCCGATTTGCACTTGAGGCACTTACCACAGAAGATCCAACCTATTTCCCTATCCAGTTGGATTTTCAAGTGATGCGAAGTGCTTCGCCGCCTATTTTTTACGACAGACTCTACCAAATGATATGCATGCAAATTGAGAGCGTATTCCAAAAAAATGAAATTAAACCGATCGCAGACTTAACGCAATTTTTAGATAGGACACAATTAAGTGATCATTTTTCAATGTTAGCGTTCTTTGAAGAATTAGAAATACTACTGGGGAATAAGAAGGTTGTGCTACTCATTGACGAATTTGATGGCATCCCGCAAGATGTTGTAAGTGATTTTTTGTATACGCTCCGCAACATTTATCTCGCTAATGAACTTCAATATCCACACAGTGTTGGGATAGTCGGTGTTAAGAGTATCAGTCAACTGAACTATGACTGCTCTGTTTCACCGTTCAATATTCAAGACGAGTTCCGATTGCCAAACTTTACGTTTCAACAAGTTCAAGAACTACTTTCGCAGTACACGGACGAAGTAGGTCAAGAATTCGCCCCAGAGGTGATTGCGTCTATTCATAAACAGACAGCAGGGCAACCTGTGCTTGTGAACCGTCTCGCACAGATTCTCACTGAGGAGATGGATATTCCCAAAACCGAAACCATTACCCCTATACACTTCTCAGCGGCACACACGCGGCTTCTTCGCGAACAAAACGTTAATATTCAGCATCTAACAACGAATATTCGTAGAGATCGTCGATTTGAAAGTATGCTGATGAAAATCATGGCGCGCGAGGAAGGCGTGGATTTCAACCTTGATGACGACATCATCAGTGAACTTGCTACCTACGGTGTTATCAAAGAGGCATCTGATGGAAAGTGTGAGATAGTTAATCCAATTTATCTCTACCGTATTATAAGGACCTTCAAACCAACATTCAATGGGTTGGAGAATGAATATCTGCCTGAAGAGAAGGATGAATGTTTTTTGGATTATCTCACCGCGAACGGACAGATTGATATGGTAAAACTACTTGATAACTTCCGCGACTTTATCGCACGTGTCGGTTTCCGCATCTTGCAAGTACCCGATAAACCGCAAGAGTATGTTGGACAGCATCTGCTTTATGCCTACCTTGAACAGTTTATTCGCAGTGTGGGTGGCAATATGTACCTTGAAGTGCAAACAGGCCGTGGCAGGATGGATCTTCTCCTTATTCACAATCAGCGAAAATACATTGTAGAAACTAAGATTTGGGAAGGAAAAAACCGCTATACAGCAGGCAAAAAGCAACTTGCAGCGTATATGGAATTGGAGAGAACTACAGAAGGATATTACGTTGTATTTGATCATCGCGACAAGCCGGAACCGTTGGTAGAGACAGAAACAGTGAACGGTGTGACAATTCGGAGTTATGTGATTCCCGTGATGCAAACACGCCCTTCATCAGTTTAAACAGAAAGGCGAGAAAATAAAAAAATTGAAAGGAACAAAGAATGAAAACAATTACCTACCGTGATGCTTTGAAAGAGGCACTGATAGAAGAAATGGAGCGCGATGAAGCAGTCTTTCTCATGGGGGAAGATATTGCTGAATATGGCGGGGCATATAAGGTCACGGATGGGCTTTTTAAGCAATTTGGAAAAGATCGTATCCGAAACACCCCGATCTCTGAAGCCGCTATCATCGGCACTGCGCTTGGTGCCGCTGTTACAGGCATGCGTCCTGTTGCAGAACTGATGTATATTGACTTCACTGCGGTCGGTATGGACCAGATTGTGAATCAGGTTGCAAAAATTCGCTATATGGTGGGTGGACAGTTAGATGTACCACTTGTTATCCGCACACAAGGCGGTGCGGGACGTTCCTCTGCTGCACAGCACGCGCAAAGCCTCGAGGCATGGTTTGTGCATATCCCAGGACTCCTTGTTGTGATGCCTGCTACCCCTTATGATGCGAAAGGTTTGCTAAAAACCGCTATCCGAAATGACAATCCGATTATGTTTATTGAACATAAACTGCTCTACACTGAAGAGGGTGAGATTCCCGATGAGGAATATACGATTCCATTAGGTGAAGCGGATGTTAAACGTGAAGGTGAAGATATAACGATTTTAGCGACATCGCGTATGGTTTTGAAAGCACTCGATGCAGCGGATGAACTCGCTGAAGAAAGCATTTCAGCAGAGGTCGTTGATCCAAGAACGTTGATGCCGCTTGACAAAGAAACCATTTTTGAGTCTGTTAAGAAAACCAATCGTCTTTTAATTGCGCATGAAGCAGTTGGCAGAGCTGGGTTCGGTGCTGAGATTGCTGCGCTCGTTGTTCGTGAAGCGTTTGACTATCTGGATGCACCGATTGAACGTGTCGCTGCTGCACCAGTGCCTGTGCCGTTTGCTCCAGTCATGGAGAACTTTGTTATTCCAGATACAGAACAAATTGTTGATGCTGCGCGTAAGTTAGTTAGATATGAAATTTAAAATGTGTTAGTACAAACTAAAAATATGTAAAGACATGCTGTAGGCACGGTTTGAAACCGCGCCGATCAAGATGTCCCATTAATTAAACCAACTATAATTGAACTATTGTCTCAAATCGTTGGAATCAAAAAGGAGAAATAACATGGAACCTTCAGAATACTTGCATCTTATTACACCAAAGCGAATTTTGTTTGTGGTTATCGGCGTGGCAGTCTTGGTGAGTTTAGCAACCAGTTTTTATACTGTTGAAGCAGATGAAATCGCTGTTGTCCTGATGTTCGGGAAAGTTGTCCGACAAGCAGAACCCGGACTGCATTTCAAGTTACCATTCGGTATTGAAGAAGCCGTTGGTATTCCGGTCCGAAAGGTCTTTAAAGAGGAATTCGGATTTCGAACTCTCAAAGCAGGCGTTCGCACCCAGTACGACACACGAGATTACGCGGAGGAATCCCTGCTGCTGACAGGCGATTTAAGCATCGCTGATGTTGAATGGGTAGTCCAGTATAAAATTAAGGACCCCCAAAAGTTTCTGTTTTTCGTGAGGAACCCCCAGCGTGCTTTGCGCGACCTATCAGAATCAGTCATGAGCCGGGTTATCGGGGACCACACTGTTACCGAAGTTTTGACCATCGGACGTATAGAAATTGCAGGAAAGGTTGAACAACAGCTGCAGGCACTACTGGATTTATATGAAACGGGTTTAGATGTAACGACTGTGACCTTGCAGGATGTAAATCCACCAGAAAAGGTGAAATCTGCATTTAACGCAGTTAACGAGGCGAAACAGGAAAAAGAACGTCTCATCAATGAAGCGTGGCGGGATTATAACCAATCTGTCCCGAAATCCAAGGGGTTGGCACAACAACAAATTTCAGAAGCACAAGGCTACGCACTGAAACGAGTCAACCAAGCACAAGGCGACGCAGATAAATTCAACGCAATACGGACAGAATATGAAAAAGCAAAAGAGGTAACACGCCAACGGCTATATCTGGAAGCGATGCAGGAAGTTTTGCCAAAAGTCAAAGAGATTTATATCATTGACGATAAAGCAAACACACCAATACCAATTCTGCAGCTGAAAGAGTAATTTGCAACAGATTACCATATCAACATAAAAGGAGATTACTAATGAAATTCAAGATACTGGTCCCATTGATTATCGTTGTCATTATAGCGATTATATTTGCCTCAGGTGCGTTCTATATTGTAAAAGAAGGTGAACAGGTTGTTATTACTGAATTTGGTCGCCCCGTGGGTGAACCTACCGTTGATGCGGGTTTAAAGATAAAGACACCATTCATTCAACAGGTACATCGCTTTGAGAAACGCATCATGGAGTGGGACGGATCCCCAAACCAAATCCCAACCAAAGACAAGAGATTCATCTGGCTTGACACGACAGCACGATGGCGGATAAAAGACGCTCTCATCTTCTATCAAGCACTCGGAACAGAAGTCCTTGCACAATCACGGCTTGATGATATTATCGATTCCGCCGCGCGGGATTTAGTAACAGCACATATGTTAATTGAAGTTGTACGAAATTCAAACAGAGTGTTAGAACTTGATGCCGAAACGCTTGGAGAAGAGGAGGGGCAAACCAAAGAACAGTTAGAAGAGATACAGATTGGCAGAGAGGAAATCACACAAAAAATCCTTGAAAAAGCACGCGAGGCAGTGCCACGATTCGGCATAGAACTTGTTGATGTACGCATAAAACGGATCAACTATGTAGACGAAGTCCGGCAGAAAGTTTTTGACCAAATGATTTCTGAACGTCAACGCATCTCTGAGAAATACAAATCGGAAGGCGAAGGCGAAGCGGCGAATATCATGGGGCAGAAACAGAAGGAGTTAGAACGTATTCAATCAGAGGCATACATGGAAGCGGAGCAGATTAAAGGGGCTGCGGATGCACAAGCTATCCAGATTTATGCTGACGCACACGGCAAAGACCCTGAGTTTTTCGCCTTTCTACAAACATTGGAAACCTATCGCAAAATGAACAACGCAAGCACAAAACTGATTTTGACAACTGATAGTGAACTCTATAAATATCTCAAAGACAGTCAAGTGCTTAAGCGTTAATTGTCTGAACACTTCCTGTTGAGTTATGTAGGTCGGGTTTCGTTCCTTAACCCGACCTACAAGATTGATTAAATCGTTATAATGTCTAATAAACACCGCATCTACTACAAAAGACAGGAGACTGCCTATGCCGAAAAAACCTATTAACCATTATGAACACACCGATAAACTACCTAACAATCCAACTCAAGAACTGAGCGGTTTTGCCGAAAACGAAGACTTTGCACCGACACGTTACCCGCGCGATGTTGCATTAGACCCGCAACTGGTTTGGAAAGGCAAAGACCAACAGAACGATGATGATCTTGAGGTGCCAGCGGTCCCTATCTACATTCAGGAGCATATCCAACCGCAAGCAATTATTGAAGCAATCCGTGCGCATGACCAAAAAGAATCAGATCAGGCTTTAAGTCTCTTTGAGGGGTTCGACAACCTTGACTTTGAACAGAAAATTGAGTTTTACCAACACGAACAGAATTGGCATAACCGCTTTATTTTAGGCGATTCGCTGGCAGTGATGAATTCCCTTGCTGAAAAAGAGGGATTCAAAAATAGTGTGCAAATGATCTATTTTGATCCTCCATACGGTGTCAAGTTCAAGAGCAATTGGCAAGTTAGCACCCGGAAAAGTAATGTAGACGAAACTGATGAAGATGTTACTACCCAACCAGAACAGATTAGAGCATATCGCGATACATGGGAATACGGCATACACTCTTATCTTGCCTACTTGCGCGACCGTCTCACCGTCGCTTGTGACTTACTCACCGATAGTGGTAGCATCTTTGTTCAGATAAGTGAAAAGAACGTTCATCAAGTCCGGTGCTTGTTAGATGAAGTGTTCGGAGAGGAGAATTTCGTTTCAACAGTCACGTGGACCCGTGCTAACATGACTTCTTCAAGTGGCTTAGCTTCAATATCAGATTATTTATTATGGTATGCAAAAGACAAAGAGCAAATGAAGTATAGGCAACTTTATGCACAATGGGATGCACGTACACCCGATCCACTTCTTAGGCGTTATACGCAAGTTGAATTGCCTGATGGGACCCGTCGAGGAATGACACAAGAAGAAAAGAAAAAACCGTGGCTGTTGCCTGAAGAAAGTCGAAGATACCTTGAACTTTCAGTATCATCACAAACAGGCGGTAGCGCGACATTTAATTATGAATTTGAAAATCGTAGTTTTTCTCCTCCAGGTCGAAGGGGTTGGAGTACAAGTAGAGATGGCTTGGGTAGACTGGCAAAACAGAGAAGACTTGTTGGAAAAGAAAGGGCTTTGTATTATATTCGATATACTAATGATGCTCTTGGCCGACCTATAACTAACATCTGGACAGATACAGCAGGTAGTCGTGAGAAGAGTTACGTTGTTGAAACCCAACCTAAAGTAATTCAGCGATGCATGCTCATGACAACAGACCCTGGCGATCTCGTCCTTGACCCGACGTGTGGCAGCGGCACAAGTGCTTATGTAGCGGAAGAATGGGGAAGACGTTGGATAACAACAGATACATCAAAGGTAGCACTTGCATTGGCACGTACCCGCCTCATGTCCGCTAAATATCCCTATTACCGTCTTGAAGATGCAGACGACATCAAGAGGGGTTTTTCATATAAAACAGCGCCTTATGTCAGTCTATCAGACATGGCAAATAACACAGAAATTGACGATATCCATGCAGAATATGCAGAAAAGTTAAATCCGCTCCGTGCCGAAATGAACAGCCTTATCGGACAAAATTGGGAAGAGTGGGCGGTGCCAACTGAAACCGATACGGAATGGGATCCAGAATTTCAGAAACTGCATAGTCAATGGCTTGCCCTCAAACGTGAACGCCAATTAGCTATGGATGCCTCCACCGCAAAACGCGCCAAAAGTGAGACTCTTTACGATCAACCACATCAAGACAGAAAACGGGTGCGTGTAACAGGTCCCTTTACGATGGAGAGTTTGTCTCCACACCTTGTGCCTGACTCTTCGGATGCAGAAAGTGGGACACCAGAAAATGTTTCCCCAGAGAATGCACAAGATTACCATAAACATATCCTTGAGCATCTCAAAACAGCAGGGGTGCAAAATCGGCTTAAGGAAGATCGCATCACCTTTGACTGGTTAGAGGAACACCCCGGTGAGTGGATCCACGCTGAAGGTGTCCGATCAGACAAGGACGAAAAAATTCAAAACATCGCTATTAGCATCGGACCGCAGTATGATACCGTCGGGCCGCAGTGGGTGCGGGAAGCTGCAAAAGAGGCTGTACGAAAACTTGCTAAGTACGACCTGCTCATTGTGGCAGGATTCGCCTTTGAGGGTTACACCGCTGATGAAAGCACACAAATAGGAAGTTTGCCGATACTACCTGTCAAAATTAGTCCTGAGTTGATGGTGCGAGAGCTCAAAAACACAGGTGAGGGCAATCTGTTCATGGTGTTCGGAGAACCAGACGTGGAAATTGTAGAGAATAAAGATGACACTATCTCTGTTAAACTCTTAGGCGTAGATGTATATGATCCTGGGAAGGGATTGCTCCGTTCTGACACGCCGGAGGATATCGCGTGTTGGTTCATTGATACTGCTTACAATGGCGAGGCGTTTATCGTGCGGCATGCATATTTCACGGGTGAAAACGAACCTTATAAGCAGCTGCAAAAAGCACTCAAAGCAGAAATCAACGAGGAGGCATGGGAGGCACTTTATAGAACGGAAAGTCTGCCGTTTGCCAAACCTGAATCTGGAAAAATCGCGGTCAAAGTCATCAATCACTACGGCGATGAGGTGATGAAGGAATATAAGGTATAGCGGTTTGTAGGGTGAAGTGTGTATAATAGTTAACACGGAGGCAGGAAAAATGATTACACATATACGAATGAAAAACTTCAAGTCGTGGAAAGATAGCGGTGAGGTGGAACTTGCGCCGCTGACAGGCTTTTTCGGGACAAATAGTTCTGGGAAGAGTAGCCTGTTGCAGATGTTGCTACTGCTTAAGCAGACAGCAGAGCGTTCAAACCCTGACGAAGTTATCTTCTTTGGTGCTAACAACTCTTATGTGAATCTCGGTGATTTTCGTGAAGTGATTCATGGGCATAATGTGGAGGAACCACTTGAGTTGGGGTTTGGATGTAAGTTTCAAGATTCTTTTAAGATTCGCATTATCCAAAGACCTAACGATTATCCTAACTCTATATTGGTAAATGTACCGGGTTTTAACTTTAAGACTGCTATAAAGCAAAAAGAAGGAGAACTCAACATTGAGGACTTTTCGTACCAGACTTCTTCATTTAATTTGGAAATAGTTCCTCACGAATCGGCTGTTTTTCTTGGGCGTGAAAGAATAGGAGCAGCAACAGAAATACAAAACTGCTATGGAGTGCCTGAAACTGATGAATTTGGAGAACTTGAATCTAATAGACTTTGGCAAATTTTAAAACAGTTCTCCTCTTTGTTTGAAAAACTATTCACTCATGTTCATTATCTTGGTCCGACCCGTGTCCACCCGCAACGTCACTACCATTGGGAAGGTACACACCCTGAAAGTATAGGTGAACGGGGTGAGGAGATGATTTCTGTTCTACTCTCCGCACGTGTAGATCAACAAACAACGCCTTATGAAGGAAAAAATGT
Organism: Candidatus Poribacteria bacterium; assembly: GCA_022825825.1. Taxonomy (GTDB): domain Bacteria; phylum Poribacteria; class WGA-4E; order WGA-4E; family WGA-3G; genus MSPOR6. The sequence goes on along the minus strand of JAJDWA010000016.1, from coordinate 37,906 downwards.
GCATATAGAAGAACGCATCTCCGCATGGCTTCGTAAAATGGAGCTTGCCCATTCTTTTGCGATTAAACGAACTGGTACACAAGATGGTCGGGACTATGAGGTTCGCGTTCAGAAAAGTCCTGACAGCCCAAAAGTAACGTTGGCAGATATGGGATATGGATTAGCACAATTTTTGCCGGTCTTAGTGCATTGTTACTATGCGCCAGAGGGTTCAACGCTAATTTTAGAGCAACCCGGTATTCATCTCCATCCAAAAGTTCAATCTCAACTTGCAGACCTACTGATAGAGGTTGTAACGGAACGTAACCTGCAGATTCTGGTGGAAAGCCACAGTGAACACTTGTTAAATCGTTTGCAGCGGCGCATCGCTGAAGAAAAAATTAGCGTTGATAAAACTGCCCTCTATTTTTGCCGTAACGATGAAGGTGTTTCTAACATTGAACGTTTAAAAATGGATGAACTCGGTAACATCACAAACTGGCCGAAAAAGTTTTTTGGTGACGAAATGGGTGACTTGTTCGCAATGACAAAGGCACAAATGAAACGTCAAAAGAGAGCAGATGGTTAATGAACACAGTTGTCGTAGATACGAACGTTGTCGTGATCGCAAATGGCGCGGCACCCCATGCCTCACTTGACTGTATAGAACGCTGTCAAAATCGGCTTGAACAAATTCTCTCTCGTCCTGAAAAAGTAGTTATTGACGATGGTTGGCGGATTCTTGGTGAGTACGATGACAATACAAAACCAAACACCCGAAAAGGGATTGGGGATCTGTTTGTGAAAACGTTGATGCAAAATCAGGGGAACCCGAACATCTGCAAAATAGTGCATATCACGCCATTGGCTGGAAACGGGACCGATTTTGAAGAGTTTCCTACTGACGATGCTTTATGCGGTTTTGACCCAGACGATAGGAAATTTATTGCTGTTGCCCTTGCACATCAGCAAGACATAGGAGAAACCCCAACTATTTTATTAGCGATAGACAGAGGTTGGCTTGAATTTATGTCCGCGCTGGCAAGCCACGGAGTCAACGTTGACCTTATTTGTGAAGAGGACATCCAACGGCCACGCCAAGATTAAAAGAAGGTATCCAAATGTCAAAAGTTACAATAGAAAACCCTGTCATCAACAGCCCATTTCAGGAACCGCAACGACACTTCAAATTTACACAGCGCGGTATTACTGAGGATATTGTTGAGGGGAGACGTAGAAGTGAATACTTTATCCCGATGCCGAAGCCGAGAAAACAGTCACAGGCGGATCAAACGCAGCTTTTTCCTGACCCAGAACTTCGGGAGGCGAATGTTTTTATCAACAGAGTGCGCGCCCAAGTAACGGCATGGCGGAATAGCGGTTATCCGGGTGTAACCCCGACAACAAAACGATTACTTGAGCATTGGAACGATCCCGATAACGAACCGCGCCTCTTTTTCTGTCAACGCGAGGCGGTGGAAACTGCTATCTATCTCAATGAATGTGATGTTAAACAACGCCAGGACTCGTTTTATCGTGAACTTGTGAACGCAAATAAAGAAGCAAATCCCGATCTCTTTCGAATTGCATTCAAGATGGCAACAGGCACCGGTAAAACAGTTGTCATGGGCATGCTAATCGCATATCACACGTTGAACAAAATAGCGCATCCTCGGAGCGAACGTTACGCTGATGCTTTTCTCATTGTCACCCCCGGTGTAACAATACGGGACCGATTGCAGGTCCTCCATCCTGAAAATCCAGAAAACGATTATAGAAAAATGAACTTGCTTCCCCACGTGGATTTTGACACGTTATGTCAGGCGAAAATCGTCATTACGAACTATCACGCTTTTCAGACCCGAAAAAAGGAAAATTTGAGCAAAGTAGGGGCGCAAGTTCTGGGAGAAGAGAATGCCAAAAATTTCATAGAAACACCTGATGAAATGGTTACACGGGTATGCAGAAGTCTTGGTAAAAAGAAAAATATAATCGTGCTTAACGATGAAGCACATCACTGTTTTCGGCGTAAACAGGATGAGGAATCTGAGCTAACAGAAGACAATCCGCGCTTATGGATAAGTGGTCTTGAGGCAGTGAAAGCGAAACTTGGTGTCCGAGTAGTTTATGATTTATCCGCTACGCCATTCTTTTTAAGCGGTTCCGGTTATTCAACCGCTACACCGAGTGGAAAGAAACTCAAAGAAGGGGTTCTGTTTCCGTGGGTTGTGTCCGATTTTGCGTTAATTGATGCGATTGAATGTGGTATTGCAAAGGTGCCGCGCGTTCCTGTTGCGGACGACACAATGGCAAGCGATCCGATTTACCGCCGCCTCTGGGATGTCGTTGGAACTAAACTTAAAGGAATAACAACGGATGGGGAACCGCAGCTGCCACAAGAATTGGAGACAGCCCTTCAAAGTCTCTATACCAATTATGAAAAAGCTTATGACTTATGGCAGAAAAACCCGCACGGGTTAACACCACCTGTCATGATTGTCGTTTGCAACAACACAAAGGTATCCAAACTTGTTTACGATTGGATTGCCGGATGGGAAAAAGTAACTGCTGATGGAGAAAAGGTAATAGAAAAAGGAAATTTACCGATTTTTAACAATGAGGAGAACGGGGAGTGGAGTGAAAAGTTAAGCACCTTGCTAATTGATAGCAAACAGTTGGAATCTGGAGAAGCACTGAAGGGTGAGTTTAAAAAAGCCTCCAAAACACAAATTGAACAGTTTATGCGCAAGATGAACATAGAGAAAGTTACAGATGAGGATTTATTACGAGAAGTGTTGAACACTGTTGGTAAACGGGATAAACTCGGTGAAAAGATTAAGTGCGTTGTGTCAGTGTCAATGCTAAGTGAAGGCTGGGATGCAAGGCGAGTAACGCATATACTTGGTGTACGTGCTTTTAGCACGCAACTGCTCTGTGAACAGGTTGTCGGTAGAGGTTTGCGCCGCTCTACTTATGACGTGGAAAAGACAACTATTAAGGTCAATAACAATGATATAGAGTTGGAAACTTTTCCGCCAGAATACGCTGAAGTATACGGGGTTCCATTCTCGTTTATTCCTGCAACCGGCAGCGGAAAAGCGATAAAGCCTAAACCTATAACAGAAGTTAAGGCTTTACCTGAAAGAAAAGCGAAATGCGAAATCACATTTCCGAGAATTGCTGGATACCGTCCCTGCCTCCCATCCAAAAAGTTGGATACCAATTTTACTGAAGATTCTCACTATGAACTTTCTACAGCAGAGATTCCATCTAAAACAGAAATTGAGGATATTACTGGCGGAACAAGGGAGGTTGAATTGCCTTATCTAACAAGGTTTCGAAACCAGCAAACCGAGTTTTATCTTACCAAAGTCCTCATGGATAATTATTTACATGACACTGATAAAGATGCGAAATGGTGGCTTTTTCCAGAATTACTTCACATTACGCGCCGATGGATGAAAGAATGTGTTACCTATAAAGACAACACCCATCCTCAGTTTTTTCATATTGGCGAAATTGCGCGGAAGGCTGCGTATCGGATTCACATGGGGATTCTCAACGCAGGAAAACAACCCGAAAACACAGATTCTAAAAACACTGCTTCAGAAAAGATTTTTCTCCCTATTTATACCCACTCCTCTCACACAAAAGGACGGACAGGATCAACATCAGAAGTCTTGTTTGAAACCTCACAACCGACATGGGAAACAAAAGCGGATAAGTGTCACATTTCACATGTTGTTGCTGACACAGATTCTTGGGAGCAGAAAACTGCACAAGCACTTGAACAAATGGATGAGGTAATTGCTTATGCCAAAAATCACAACTTGGGTTTCACGATTCCGTACATCAATCACAATGGGGAACGCCGTCAATATGTTCCCGACTTTATTGCGCGTATTCGTAGAGGAGAAAACGAGTCTAACGATGATATTGTGAACCTTATTCTTGAAGTTTCTGGTATGCCAAGAGAAGATAAAGTCCAGAAGGTGAACACTATCAAAAATATGTGGTTACCAGCAGTGAACGGTTGTGGTGAATTTGGGGACTGGGATTTCCTTGAAATCAAAGACCCGTGGAACATACAGAACACCATCCGCCAGTTTTTGAAACAGTAAATGCATCGTAATTACCGCCTCCTCATCCTACTCTCCCCCGTTATCCTTTGGCTATTATGTTTCTTCTTTCTACCCCTCATCTCTGTCCTTATCTATAGTTTTCTGGAGCGCGGCACTTCCGGCGGAATAGTGCCGAACTTCACACTGGAAAACTATCAGCGTCTGTTTGATGGACTCTATCTCGGTATACTTTGGCGTTCAGTATCAACAGCACTCGTCTGCACAGCGATTTGTCTACTTGTCGGGTATCCATTTGCTTACTATCTTGCATGCTACCGACCAAAATGGCGAAATGTTTTGTTATTGCTTGTAGTAGTGCCATTTTGGATAAACTTCCTGATACGCACCTACGCGTGGATACTAATCCTACGCACAGAAGGACTCCTGAACAGTTTCTTAGCACTTCTAATTCATGGTTTTCAACCATTAGAACTCCTCAATACACCCTTAGCAGTGCAGATCGGCCTGGTTTACGGTTATCTACCATTCATGATTCTCCCATTATACGCTGCATTAGAGCAGTTAGATTTGTCTCTGATAGATGCAGCAAAAGACTTGGGAGCATCGCCACGTCACGCTTTTTGGCATATAACCCTACCGCTTAGCCTACCCGGTATTCTTGCTGGGTCAATGTTAGTTTTTATTCCGACGGTCGGGGCATTTCTAACACCAGATATCCTCGGTGGTGGAAAAGTGAGTTTTATCGGTAATGTGATTGAACGACAATTCAAAACCGCGCGAGATTATCCATTCGGTTCTGCTCTTTCATTCATGCTTATGGGAATTGTGCTTGCAGGGACTGTGTTATATTTTCGTGCTTTGCAAGGCAGTGAATCTGCAGAAACTTAGTCAAGGTTACGGCACACGGCGTGTGCCTACTACTTTCAATGAAACGACTTCTTGAAATCAATATCATATTAGTTTTTCTTTTTCTTTATATTCCTATCTTGGTCGTTGTTCTATTCTCATTTAATAGTGGCGATCAGATTGCGGTTTGGGAAGGGTTCTCACTCGGTTGGTATGCGAAAATGTTTAAGAATCCTGGTGTATGGCGCGCCTGTAAAAATAGTTTGATAATTGCAGGGGTTGCAACTTTCATCTCAACCATCATCGGAACTGCTGCGGCACTCGCAATAGAAAAACATCGGTTTCGGATTCGCGCCGCCTTAACCCGTGTTCTCTACCTGCCACTCATTATTCCTGATATTGTTTTAGCGATTGCGTTGTTGACATTTTATGTGCAGGTCAAATTTCCGCGTGGGTTAACATCTGTGATTTTAGCGCACGTAGTCTTCAATATTGCATACATTACAATAGTTGTCCGCGCGCGTTTGGAGGGTTACGACGACACAATAGAGGAAGCAGCACTTGATCTTGGTGCAAATCGGTGGCAGACATTTTGGCTGATTACGTTCCCGCTTATCGCGCCCGGCATCATCGGTGGTGCACTGCTCGCCTTCACGCTCTCAATAGACGACTTTGTGATTACGTTCTTTACCGCAGGCGTTGGATCTACAACGTTGTCAGTCCATATCTATTCCAGTCTTAAGTTTGGTCTTACACCAGAGCTTAACGCCATTTCAACGATGTTATTGGTCAATTCGATCGTCCTCATCTTGCTATTCCTGTGGTTTCGAGGGCGAAACACACAAACGAGTTAACTAATTACTTCAAATTATGGTATAATATCAATATGAAAACCCAAGAACTTCTATCATATCTCCAAATCCTCTGTCTAATGTGTGCAATCGGTCTAATATCAGCTTGCGATACAAGCAATTTGCTAAGCATAGACGAGGAGATGCTTGATATTGATTTAGAATCCGAGTCCCAAACGCTCAATATCGGTGATACTACAACCATCAAAGCAACGGTAAATTATTCTGGAGATTCAGCTGCGCTGGTTTACGAATGGCAAGCAAGCGCTGGAAGGATTGTAGGTAGTGGCGAAAACGTTGTTTATGTTGCTCCTGAATCCGCCGGCACTTATACGATTACCCTTGAAGTCTCTGGTGGCATAGTAACAGCACGGGCTGATATTCGGATTGAGGTACATATCGGTCATGCGATTGTTGCGATGCCGAACCGTTATTGGCAAGGGAACACCTTCACGCAGACCCTGACATATCAATTGAACGTAGAAGAGTTATTCCGTGATAACATCACATTGCGATATGAAATACTACAAGACACAGCACGTGCAGGCGCGTTTTTGACAATAGCTCTCAACGGGACACCAGTTATTAGAAATCGCGCAATCGGTGCCGTGCAGCCCGCTGAACCGTTATTGATCGCAGATGACGTAGATGTCTCGCGAATTCTTACTGCACCGGGCAACTATGAACTTTCCCTTACGCTGGAGGTCGTCAACGTTATGGAAGATGCTTGGTTGCTGCGAAAACTGACATTGATTGGAGTCGAAGGCACAATATCCGAGATTCGTTAACACACAGGAAATTACTTTGGACGCGAGCATTCAAGCACACGTAGAAGTTGATTTAAACGCTATTCAAGCCAACGCTGCATCGATAAAAGCACACACAGGAGGGCAGTTAGTTGCCGTTGTGAAAGCAGATGCCTACGGACACGGTGCTATTCCTGTAGCAGAGGCATTGAGAACAATTGCAGATATGTTTGCGGTGGCAACGGTTGCGGAAGCCATAGAACTGCGTGAGGCAGGCATTCAAGAACCTATTCTTATTCTTTTTAGTCCATTGCCAGGCTTTGCAGAGGATATTGTCGCATATCGCCTGACTCCAGCAGTTGATAATTTCACTCTGGCACAAAAATTGAACAAAGTTGTTGAAGATAGTAAGTCCCGATCACAACAGGCATCCACAGAAAAAGTAAAGGTGCACGTTGATGTTAATACTGGGATAAATCGATGTGGGATTCGTTACACCGAAGCTGCAGCGTTCTTGAAAAAACTAAATACACTACCGCATCTTGAGGTTGAGGGTATTTTTACACACTTTGCAACTGCCGATGAAGCCGATAAAAGTTTCGCGCACGTCCAACTCAACCGTTTTTTTTCCGTGCTTACAAACGTTCCGAATGTGCGAATCAAACATGCCGCAAATAGCGCGGCAACATTGGCAATCCCTGAATCTCATTTAGGCACTGTGCGTCCCGGCTTGAGTTTATATGGAATCTATCCAGCAAACGAAAAACCGATTCCGTTGCAACCTGCGCTGACGTGGAAGGCACGTGTCGGATGGATCGATTTTGTTCAACAGGGAGAAGGTGTAAGTTACGGACTGACATATCACGCACCGTCTCGAACTCGTGTGGCGGGGATACAAGTTGGCTTTGGCGATGGCTATCCGCGACCACTTTCAGGTGTTGGTGAGGTGTTAATCGGTGGGAAACGCTGCCCGATAATCGGACTTATCTGCATGGACATAATGGTAGTTCAGTTAGAGTCTTCAGATAATGTAGCAGTAGGTGACGAAGTTGTCCTAATTGGAAAACAGGGAAGCGAAGAAATAACAATTTATGAAGTAGCTAACCGAGCCAATACAATTCCGTATGAAATTTTGACAAGTATTGCAAAACGCGTGAACCGAATTTATTCATAATATAAAATGCTAATTGAAATAAAAAACGTCTCAGTCTTTTTTGGCACTAACCCCGCGTTAGACGACCTTTCGGTAGAATTAGGGAGTGGTGCAATCGGATTGCTTGGCCCTAACGGTGCTGGAAAAAGTACACTAATTAAGATGCTGCTCGGTTTTATAAATCCAACCCGAGGGGAAGCAAAAGTGTTTGGACTGGATGTGCAAACAGAACAAGTGCCTATTCGGCAACAGATCGGCTATTTACCCGAAGACGACTGCTTAATCCCGCAGATGAATGCTGTTCAATTGGTCGCTTATGCAGGTCAACTCTGTGGCATGCCGTCTCGTGATGCGATGCAGCGTGCACACGAAGTCTTATATTATGTCGGTGTTGATGAAGAGCGTTACCGCCCCATAAGCGGATATTCAGCAGGGATGCGGCAACGTGTTAAGTTAGCACAAGCATTAGTGCATGATCCGAAATTACTACTGCTTGACGAACCAACGAATGGGATGGATACAACTGGCAGAGAGGAAATGCTTGAACTTGTTAAAGATATTTCAGCGGATAAAGGAATAGATGTGCTGCTATCCTCACATCTGTTACCTGATGTAGAGTCCGCATGTCAGCATGTAATGGCACTCTCTCATGGAAGTCTTGTTGTTCAAGGAAACATAGAAGAACTGAGAAAAAATCACGGACAAGCGTTTGACCTGAAAATTGTTGGTGACCGTGATGCTTACGTTGCTGCTTTAGAAAGTTATCCTTACGACACTGAATTACGACCAGATGGTCACGTCCGCGTGACATCAAAAGAACAAGAACAGACAGAAGGGACGTTCTTTTTTAAATTGGCACATGAAACAGGTGTCCAACTCCGTCAATTGCGCGAGGTCCGGCATTCGCTTGAAGATGTTTTTGCTGATGCTATGGAAGTGGAGTAGAAAACGGTAAAATGAAACGAATATTTATGTGTTTGCCTTTCTTGTTAGTGCTTATCTTTAGTGCGGATGTCTTGGCGCAGGATGTTGAGGTAGTTGATATGCCAGATAAGAATTTGGAACAAGTCATCCGTGAAGAGATCAGTATTCCTAATGCAGTACCATTAACACCTTCACACCTGAAAATGTTAACGCGATTGAAAGCCAATGACCAGGCAATAACGAACATTATAGGATTAGAATATGCTACCAATTTAGAAATACTTGATTTATCTAATAACCCTAAGCTAAGCGATATTCGTTCGATAGCTAACCTAACAAAATTAAGATGGTTAGCATTTGCGTCGACACGGGTTCAAGATTTGAAGCCGCTTGCGAAGTTAACCAATTTGGAAACATTATATATCTGGGGCACGCCTATTTCTGATTTAGAACCTTTGGCGGCACTAACAAGCTTGATTGCGATTGACGCTGGCGGTTGTAAAATATCAGATGTCACGCCGCTTACTTCTTTAATGCAGTTAAAGTATTTGCATATCCGCTACAATTTGATTAAAGACGTTACACCACTTGGAAATTTGACACAACTCATTGCATTAAACTTGAGTTACAATCAAATTGTGGATGTTCGTCCACTTGCGAAGTTAACAAATTTGGAAAAATTGTGGATTCAAGGGAATAAAATTACAGATCACAGTCCACTTGACGCGCTATCTCTAAAAGTCTTTCAATACGATCAGGATTGTGTTTTACCAAGACGCTCCATTAACGCACTTATGGAAAATAGGAGCTATCCATCAGTGTTTACCGCGTGGGGTAATATTCAAAATATACTGGAAAAGTCATTTTTGGAATTGATGACGTTTCATGACCTTTATTTGACAAATGCGACGACATTTGGCCTGCGTTTTCGGGACACGCCACAAGGCGTACGTGTTCGGGGGGACATAACGCAAGCAATTAAACTACGTGACACATATCTGACCCACAATCCAAACATGCTTTTCATCGCTGGCATACAAATGCGAGAAGCTTATCCAACAAATCATCCTGAAGATTCACCTTATTGGCTGCGTAATGAAAATGGGGAACGTGTCCCTGGCTGGCCTGGCACGTTTTTCTTAGATTTCACAAAACCTATTGTAATTGACAAAATCGTTAACGAGGCGATTGCAGTAGCTCAATGCGGTCTTTATGACGGTATATTTTTTGACTGGTGGCACGAGAACGGAGTTATCCTTGCTGACGGTTCGGCTGAAGGGCCCTGGGGTGCAAATGAGGAATCTGGATATAGAGGTTTTGCAGCGGAACAAAGCGCACGAGATGTTATCATTGAGCGTATACGCGCTGCAGTACGCGATGATTTCCTTATCCTTGTCAATACAAACAGAAACAAAATTCCACGCACCGGATGGGCAATTAACGGCACCTTCATGGAAACGCTAAGAGATAATGATGAAGGTTATACTTATAAGGGTTTAAAACAGATTGAAAGCACGCTCTCTTGGGCTGAAAAAAATCTACGAGAACCTCGGATTAACTGCTTGGAGGGTTGGGGTGTTACTGGGGAGTTACCAGACAGTCCGCTAAATTTAAAATGGATGCGTGTTTTTACAACCATGAGTCTTACCCATTCAGATGGTTATGTACTCTACAACGATGGGATTCAGCACGACCATTACTGGTACGATTTCTGGGATACCGATCTTGGTAAGCCAATCGGAGATAAAGTGCAATTGTATAAAAACCGAGAGGGTTTGTTTATCCGCGAGTTCACTAACGGGTGGGCAGTCTACAACCGTAGCGGAAAAGCACAAAAGATTGAATTCTCTGAGTTTGTCAGTGGTGTATCCAGTAAAGCAATTGCCAAACAACATACAGTCCCCGATTTAGACGGTGAGATATATCTAAAAGGTGCTTCCCACCCAGCAGATGTAAACGGTGATGGTGTAGTGAACATTCAAGACCTTGTTATTGTAGCAAATGCTCTTGGTAAGACTGAACCAGACTTAAATGGTGATAGTATGGTGAATATCCTTGACTTAGTAACTGTAGCGAATGCGTTGTAAATTGTATCTTACTTACTCAGTAGGTAGACTCAATGAAATTCCAAATTAGGAGGAATTGTGTATGGCAAACAGAGATAACCTAATTGAAGTTGGTGTTGCACAAATAGATATTACACCAGATTACCCGATTCGACTCAACGGCTACGGTAGTCGCCGAACAGAATCCGAGGGAATCATCCAGCGGATATATGCAAAAGCACTTGCTATCGGTAGTGATGACGATGGTCCCGTGGTCATGATAACCGTAGAAAACTGCGGCTTACCTGATGAATTGACCGAAGAAGTGTCCGAACGCGTGAAAAATAAAACAGGAATCCCGCGAGAGAATTTCGTAGCATGTTACACACATACCCACAGCGCGCCGTGCCTAACAAATTCTGCATCGTTCATCTTCAGTGCCGATATTTCGCCAGAAGAACAGGAAAAGATTGACCGTTACACGCGTCATCTCACTAACTGGATGGAGGCTATTACACTGGAAGCACTTACAAAGCGGGAACCGTGTAGATTAGCTTGGAACATCGGTGAACTCAGTTTTGCAAAGAATAGACGAACGGAAGGTGGACCTGTAGATCATTCATTGCCTGTGATGCAGATAACGGATGCAGAGGGGACTTTACGTGCAGTATGGGTAAGTTATGCCTGTCATTGCACAACGTTAGCGGGTGCAGATAACCATATCTGTGGAGACTGGGCAGGATTTGCACAAGAAGATATCCAGAAAGCACATCCAAATGTAACTGCACTAATAACGATTGGATGTGGAGCAGATGCCAACCCAGAGTCACGCATGCGACCGATGCCGGAAGGAAAGCAAGAGGTTTTTGAAACGCGTCTCGCGTATGCAAAAGAACACGGAAAGGCACTCGCAGAAGAGGTTAAACACCAACTTGAAAGAGATACAAAAAGTATTTCTGATGTGCCTAAAGGTGTATTTGAGAGAGTGAATTTGCCGTTTGATAAACTGCCAACCCGTGATGAATGGGAGGCACGAGCAGCACAAGGCGGTGCAATCGGATATCATGCCAAAAAGCATCTTGAAATGTTAGAAAATGGACAAGCAATTAAGACCGATATCTCTTATCCGATACAAGCATGGACGTTCGGTGATGCGTTAGCTGTTGTGTTCCTCGCAAGTGAGGTGGTGGTAGATTTTTCACTGCGCTTAAAAAAAGAGTTTGATAATACAAGATTATGGGTCGGTGCTTACGCAAACGCATTCCCCGGTTATATCCCATCGGAGCGGGTGTTAGCTGAAGGCGGATACGAAGGTGGCGGGGCAATGATCTATTTCGGTCAACCTACACGGTTTGCCCCCGGTGTTGAGCAATTGGTAATTGATACAGTACATCAAGTGCTACCAGCAGAATTCCTCGTAAAATCCAATAACTGAAAGAGAGAAGATAATGGAAATAAGACCCAATCAGGTTAAACAGAAATTAGCAAATGGAGACCTCGCATATATTATCGCGGGACTGACAAACGCAGATGATATTGATGCTTTCGGTCCCAATGGGTTTGATGGTGCGTGGTTAGAAGGCGAACATGGGAATGTAGACGCTACAAACCTTGGTAATCTCACACGTGCATGTGATTTGTGGGATATGACATCTGTAGTGCGTGTCAATCGTAACGATCAAGCACTGATTTATCGCACCTTGGATTGCGGAGCAATGGGTATCGTCGTACCACACGTCAACACAAAATCAGAAGCACAAAACGTTGTTGATGGCGGGAAGTTTGCGCCTATTGGACATCGCGGTATGTTCACAAGCCGCCAAGGGTACGGTGTGGACAACTATTTTGACATTGCCAATGCACAAACTTTGCTCGTTGTGCTCATTGAAGATATTGTTGCCGTTAACAACTTGGACGAGATTCTCACTGTTGACCATATAGATGTGTTTTTTGTAGCACCATCGGATTTGGCGACATCAATGGGACATATCGGTAATCTTGAACACCCGGATGTGCAAAACACCATTGATACGGCATTGGCACGTATCCAAGATGCTGGACGGACCGCTGGCACACTGGCACTGGATAATACCGTTGAGAAATATGTCAAGGCAGGTGTGCAGTTTCTACTTGTTGGTGTCGGCGGATGGATTTCATCGGGTGCGGCGGAATATAAACAACGGGCAGAGAGTGTAAAAATTTGATCTTAGTTTAAAATGGAGATTCACATGAAAGATTTTCTGAAATTTAAAAGGATGTTAATCCCAGCCATCATCCCTATTCTGTTTCGGATTAGCCTTTATTTTTGCTTCATTGCAGGTGTCTACCAAATTGTACAAAATTACCGATTATTTGGATTCAAATTTTGGTACGGACTTCTCTTATTACCGATTTTTTGGTTTGTTTTAATTCCGGTTATTCTGCGAATCATCTGCGAGGTTTTAATAATTCTGTCGGACATGAACGACACATTGACAGATATTAAAAAGCAGTTAAATCCGCAGCAAGAGCCTGATGATTAGACCATTTTTTACGTGCTAAGGCAATTATGCCAAAAACGTAATCCCGCCAGATGCCTCTCTGCCTTGCCAGACAGAACCTATGGGATAGACATGCTTCTCAACGAAATCAGGGGACATCTCAAGTCCCCAGCCCGGCACCGTCGGTGCGATGTATGCACCATTGCTAATCTTAATCGGTTCAATGAATACCTCATCTTGCAGAAAATTCAGATATTCTACCACCTGTGTCCCAGAGTGTGCCGCAACGTAGATTTGGTCCCACAAGGCATAATGCTGGATCATATTACATAAACCGATGCCGCCGCCGTGCGGACAGACAGGCACCCTGTACTTTGCCGCCATCAGAATAACTGCCAGGACATCATTAACACCACCGAGACGCGTTGCATCAATCTGACAGAATTGGATAGCACCGCTTGTTATCAACTGCTTGAAGATGACAGGTGACGGCACCTGTTCCCCTGCGGCAACGCCTATGTTGTATTTTTCTAATGCACGTGTAATTTTCACAAAACCGAGAACATCATCTCGCGCGGTCGGTTCTTCAATCCATGTCGGTCTGAATTCTATCAGTTCTTTCATGTGAGCGATTGCTTCGTCAACACCCCACACCTGATTTGCATCCAGCATCAAATGTGCTTCTTCACCAATTACTTCTCTTATGAAAGCGAGTCGTTTTTTGTCAAAATCCAAATCCTGCCCAACTTTCATCTTGAAGCAATCAAGCCCTGCTGCTTTTACCTGATTTACAGTTTCAATGATTTGTGCGTCCGTTAAACCGAGCCAACCGGCAGTGGAATATGCCTTCGGACCCTTTTGACGGAGCGTCTGTTCACGGGTGTCGCGACTGTCCCAATGTCCGATAAGAATCTGTTCTGCTTCATCAGGTGTCAACGCATCTCGCAGATACCGCCAATCGATGCACTGCACAATTTTCTCTGGTGGTAAATCAACAAGAAGTTTCCAGAGCGGTTTTTCAACCAATTTCGCCCAGAGGTCCCACATTGCATTGACAATACTGCCGATTGCCATCCGATTAACCCCATCTGCAAGCCATCGTAACTGGTGATGATCAACGAGAAGCCGAAAAAACGCACCTGGATCGTTTACAAAAGTCTCAACTTGCATGTTGGTTACAAGTTGTGCAAGGTCTTTAACACCGTAAGCGATCCAGTCGTTTCCCGCACCAGCAGTGAAAGCAACGGATATTCCTTGATGTCCAGTGTCTGTTTCTATAGTGGTTAACACTGCGGAATAGTTCGGTTTTTTGTGAAATGGATCTGAGCCAAGCAGTGTATCGGATGTAGGCACGCGTAAATCTATAACTTTAACGTTTTCAATTTTGCAATCTTGATTTGTAAGTTGTGTCGTCCAATTGTCCATAATTGAATTGACTCCTTTCGCTATAGAGTATAAAATAAATCACTATGAAAATCTATACAAAATTTGGTGATTCTGGGGAAACGGCACTATATGGCGGCACTCGTATTCCGAAGGACGCGCTGCGAATTGAAGCAATAGGCACTATAGACGAACTAAACGCCTATATCGGTTATGCCCAGACGCTAATTGATGACGCTGACCTCTGTGAACTGTTACAACGTATCCAAAATCACCTTTTTTCAATCGGTGCAGACTTGGCAACACCAGTAACTCATACAAAATCTGCCGAATTACAAGTATCAGAGGATTTTACATTGGAGATGGAGAAAGCAATTGACGCGTTTTCTGAGGAACTTCCACCTTTAACCAACTTTATTCTGCCCGGTGGTTGTCAAGCAGGTTCTGTTTTACATGTTGCGCGCGCGGTATGCCGCCGAAGTGAAAGGTGTGTTGTGCGTCTTACGCGTGAAGTGGATATAAACCCTGAAATCATCCGATGTCTAAATCGGTTATCAGACCTGTTGTTTGTTTTGGCACGCGTGGTAAACCACCGATCTCATAAGCCAGAACCGATTTGGAAATCTTAAGGAATATAACGGTGGCAAAAAATATTGAGAGTGTCGTTGAGAAACACTATTGGCGTGCGGTTACCTTTTTAGTAGCAATCATTTTAATCGGCGCAGGATTCTGGAGTTTGCGGCGCTTTAATCCTGCCCTATTCCTTGGAAAACCGGATTTTATCGCTGTTCCGAATAAAGATCAACCGCAACAATCTGTCCAAGATAAACCTGCCCTTCTCAATATCAACGCCGCTTCTGCTGAAGAACTCGAAACACTTTCAGGCATTGGGCCGCAAATGGCACAAAGGATTATTCAATATCGTGAAGAACAAGGTAATTTTGCTTCAGTTGATGCGTTGACTGAAGTAAAGGGTTTGGGAGAAAAGACGTTGGAGAAGTTGAAACCGTTTATTAGTGTCGAGTGAGACCTTTGCTTGGAATTAAACCTTCTTCTGTGAAAATATGTTGCACCGGAATATCCCACGGTTGCGGATATGTATTTTCTACAATTTGTGTTTGAAATGCTATACCGATTGTAACAGCGTTCGGGCAGGTAGGTAGAAAACGGTCATAAAACCCTTTTCCATATCCGAGACGATAGCCGTTTGAATCAAAAGCAATACCGGGAACAATAATCAGTTGAAGTTGGTCTGGTGGGAAAATAGGGCAGTTTGTATTGGGTTCAAGCATTCCAAAGCGATGCCGAACTAAATCTTTTTCCATATTCTGAACACATTTCGGTATCAATTGACCGCTTTTTGTATCGATAATTGGCGCGATAATCTCTCTTCCTTGATCTAAAAGAGATTCAATGAGTTCATGTGTTTCAACCTCGCTTTTCATGCTCAAATAAACCATCACCGTCTTAAAAGAACACGTCTGTACACTTTTTTTACTTTGCTGAATCCATTCTATCACATGTGCCGCAATCCGTTTACTACGCGTAGTCCGTTCAGCAGGCGAAAGGTTTTCACGCTGCTTTAATATCTTTCTTCTGATAGATTGCCGTTTTTGTGCGATCCCCATATATGACTTTCTATTCTTCCCACTGAATTTGATGTATATGTTTGGCAAGTGCGTCGCGAAAAGTAGAAGGTTTCATTGAAAGTAACTTCGCTGCTCGCGTCTTGTTTCCCTGTGTCTTCTGCATCGCCCAGGCAATAAGCTCGCGTTCAGTGGACTTGATAATCTCGTGGAAAGAGGTCAAACTCGGTGTGTTGTCAAGTTTTTGAGATGTCGGTAATTTTAACTCAATCGGAATTTCTTCCGATGTAATGTCAGTTCCACTGTTCACAGCGACAAGCCGTTCAATAATGTTCTCGAGTTCGCTGACATTCCCAGGCCACGGATATTCCATAAGAACATTGACAGCATCAGGTTTTATTCTAATAGCTTGGTGTGGTGAGAAAATATCTAAAAAATGGTTAATGAGCATCGGAATGTCCCCCTTGCGTTCCCGTAGCGGTGGTAGAAACAAAGGAATAACATTCAATTGGTAATAGAGATCTTCAAGAAACTCGCCGCGTTTCGTTTTCTCTTTTAGATTTTCACGGGATGTTGAAATAACACGCAAATTCACCTCAATAGGTTCAGTTTCAGTTAGAACATTGAGTTTTCGTTCTTCTAACACAGCTAAGAATTTAGCTTGTCCGTCAAGCGGAATAGTATCCACATTTGCAATAAAAAGTGTGCCGTTGTTCGCTAATTGTAGTTTCCCTTGGCGAGACGGACTGCCAAAAATCTCTGATTCAATAGCATCTGCAGTAAGCCCATAACAATTGAGGCTAACATAAGGCTGATGCTGCCGGGAACTTCGTAGATGAATCGTTTTTGCTAAGAGCGATTTCCCTGTGCCTTCTTCACCGTAAATCATAACGTTGCTGTCAGCAGAAGCAACTTTGGGAATTAATTTGAAGATTTCTTGGATCTGTTGACTTTTTCCAATCAGTATTTGATAAAGAGAAGGTTCTTGGTTTGTATCAGGTGTTTTGAGAGACGATTGTGTCTTTTCAGCAGGTGTTTTCCCTCTCAACGCTTTGAGTTTATCCAGCATCAGGATTAACTCATCGCTTGAAAAAGGTTTTTTTATATAGTTGTATGCGCCGAATCTAAGTGCCTCAACAGCGGTTTCAACGCTCGCGTAGGCAGTCATCACAATTACGGTAATATGTGGATGTTCCTTTTTAACTCTCTTGAGGAAATCAATCCCGTGCATCTGTGGCATCCGTAAATCGGTTACCAGCACATCAAACGCCTCCTGTTGCAAAAGTTGAAGCCCAATTAATGGCGATTCGACGGCGATAGCATCGTAATTAGATTCTCGCAAATCATCTCGGAGCGTCATGCGTTTTAATTTTTCATCGTCAACAACGAGGATTTTCATTTGGACCTCCTATGTTTGTTCTTGTGCAATTGGCAATTTTACTGTAAACGTTGAACCGTTTCCTTCTTCGCTCTCTACTTCAATGACGCCTTGATGTTGCCGAACAATTCTGTCGGACACTGAAAGGCCAAGTCCTGTGCCTTTTTCTGTAATCTGTGTCGTATAAAATGGATCAAAAATTCTGTCTTGAACGGATTCTGATATACCGATTCCAGTGTCAATTACCTTAACATAAACAATAGGTTTTCCTATTAAGGCATCCGAAATTATTTCACCCGTTTGGAATAGAAGCGTTCCACCATTTGGCATTGCGGTAATAGCATTCAATGCAAGGTTGAGGATGACCTGTTCTAATAGATGTTTATCACCGTGAATGAGTGCAATTTGATTTTGGAAGTCTGTTTCTATTTTTATACCTTTTTCGGATGCGCCATATTCTATAAGCCCAATTGTTTCGTTAACAACATCATTGAGATTTACAGCAGTTAGGGTTAATTCATGCGGTCGTGAGAAATCGAGAAGTTTCCCGATTGTCGCTTCAATACGGCGGATGGCTTCTTCCATTAAACCGAGATATTCTTGTGTTTGTTCAATGTTTTTCGGGTTTCGTTGTATACGAAGAATACAGTTTAGCAAACCATCAAGCGGATTGTTGATTTCATGTGCAACACCTGCTGCCAATTCACCAATGGCAGCCATTTTTTCAGAAAAGATGAGTTGCTGTTCCATCCGTTTCCGGTCTGTTACATCACGAGAGACCAACACTGTTCCAAGATAATTATCTTCATCATCGCGAACAGCGGCGTATGTATTCTCTAAGTGTTTTTCGCCTATCTGCTGGTTCTTTCTTTCAATTACCTCGCCCCCTTCGGAAAAGTCCTGTGAGATTTGGGCAAGTGTTTCGGCACTTCCGAATTGCAAGTCGGGGGCCATATCTTGCTCCGACTGATCTCTCTGAATCATTTGTGCTGCTTTGTTAAAGAGGGTACTCTGGTTGGTAGAATCTACAAAAACAACACCTTCCTGCATACATTCAATAATGGATTTTAGTTTATTACGTTCAAAGACGAGCTCTTTTCGAGTTTCAACAAGTTCATCAACCTTTTCTTCTAAATTCTCTTTAAGTTCTCGTGTTTCCGCTTCGCGTTCTCTCGCTGTTTGTGTGATTGTGGTTGCCAAATAAACAGAAAAAAAGAGCGTACTGGTAAAGACAAATAGGACTCCCAAAATATACATTGGGTTTTGCCATAGTGTTTCGGGCAGAAAATTTTTCAGAGGGTAACGTGGGAGAATCTCAAAATACTCAAGGAAAATGAGTGAACTTAATAGGACAGTATTCAGTGTTGCTAATATGTAACTGACACGTTTCGACAAGATGATACTTGCGATAATTAGGTGAAAAATGAAATAGAAAATAAACGGATTTTCAACGCCTCCGCTGAAGTGGATGAGGGCAGTCAACGAAAGCAGATCAAGAATAATATGGATGCACGCTTGCCGTTTGATGGACATCAGCCGTTGCTGCGCTGGTGCTTTGCGGTACATCTGGGGTTCAAAATTGTAAAGCACCATCAAACCAGCAATGACATACAACGGCACGGGGTTCGCTATCATATCACGCGCTAAATTAGCAACCGTTACAGTGAAGAATACTCCGCCGATTGCAATCCAGCGCAGCCGCACTAACCACCCGATCTGTTTGATTAACTCCAGTTTTAACGGCAGTTCGTCATCGACTGCTTTTTCCGGGAACAATTGTGTCTGTTCCATATCAGCCGTTCTCTCTATTTCATGTAACGGACTTCACCATCTACTTCAATGGTATCAACGATCGCCATGACAACGCCATCAACAGGTTTGTTGCTGGTTACATTCGTCTGACGTGCTGAGCTTCCTGTTGCTATCAGCACAATCTCACCGATACCAGCACCGACAGCATCCACTGCAACTGTATACTTCCGTTCTAATTCCCCATCTAAATTTACATCTTGGACAATCAGTAACTTGCTGCCGACAAGTTTCTCATCTTTCTGAGTAGCAACGACTGTCCCCGTAACCTTTCCAAGTATCATTCAAAACCTTTCATATTAGGCGAGACCACTATCAAGCGCCTATTTCACCATTATTCAATTCGAGATAGCCATTTTTTATGTATACAAAATTATACACGATACCTGTTGAAATTTCAAGAGGTAATCTATAAGTCATCTAATACAGAAGTTTGACTAAAAAATTAATAAGAATTGAAGAGAAGAGTCAGACTACGAGTTCAAGAATGCTTCTTAACTTGAAACTGACCGTAATCTGACAATAGTGATTGTATTGAAAGATTCGATAAGAGAAATTGGATGGTAAATTTAGGTGCGGATTTATTGGGATGTTCCAACTGTGACACGCATGGGTAAAGGTTCCATGAGATCGGAGATCCAGCCACCGGGAAGTAGTGGATTCTGCTCTTCACCTACTACTTTCAGAAAGGACGTATATCTCATTATTTTTCCGGTGCGGGAAACATCGTAGAATAGCTGTTGCACCTCTTTCCAGGTTTCATCACGCCATGCTGCAATCTCGGCAGATTTTGCAGCCATCCCATCAGTACTTCTTAGTTCTGTATAGAGTTCGACTGCCTTGGTAAGGTTAGTGCGAATTTCCTTCTCAAGTACAGGAATTTCTTCTTTGATTTCATCAAATGTTAAGCCGAAAATACGTTCCTCTTTAGGTTCCGATATGCCTTGCGCTTCATTCGTAGGCAGGATGGTTTTCTCAGAATCCGTTTCTGCTTCGGTAAGTTGCCCTTCTGACGATGTTAAGTCTTCAGCATTGATTAATTCGCCAGAATTGATAGGTTTAGGAACTACATCTGTTTCTTTATGATCATCTTTTGTATCACCTACTGATTTATCTGAAATTGGAGACGAGGCGCGCTGTTCTGCTGGGACATATTTGAATTTTTTTTGTGGTTCTTGTGGCTGTTGATTTGTTCTGTAAAACAGAATACCGCAGAACGCTACTAAACAGAGTAACAAACTTGTCCAAAATAACGTTGATTTAAGCATCATGAACTCCTTATTATGTGATTCAGAAATAAATTTCTCTTTAATTTAGTGCAACCTAACACCCGTGATTAACTGACTTATTGCTTACCAAATTGTTCAAGGAACTCCTTTTTCGATAAAACCTTGTTAATTTCTTCCACCCGAATGAATGCTTCGTCAGGGATTTCAACTGTAAATCTCTCTGCTGGAATAGAATGATTTATCTTAAAGTTCTTTGTTTCCAGTGTCTGTCGGAAAAAGACAGGTTCCTCTACCTTGAAATCAACCCAAAAAGATTCACTAATGACTCTATTTGGGAACCATATTTTACCGAATTGCTCATACCAGATGATAGTCCGTGTGTTTGTAAGAGCCTCCATCGGAATATCACTGTCCAGAGCGTCGACCGGCCGAGGAATTTTGCTTTCACGTTTGAGGAGTCGAAAACCTCGCTCAGGTGCGATCCATATCTTTGTTGATTTATCTCCCTGCTTCGCTTCTAAAACATAACACAAGATGTCATGGAAATACTCGCGTCCTTTAATTTGAAATCCGTTTTCTCTCAGATAGGTTACGGAATCTTGAGTTGATGTTCCCAAAATACACCACCGTCTTGGATCTGCTCCCGCTGGGTGGATAAATCGTCGAGGTTTCGTGCTAAAGTAATAGTTAGGTCCCCTTCTCATGGGAGGAACAATCTCCCACATAGTGGTTGGTGTTAGAATAGTAGTTCTTCTCGGTAAATCGTAGCGAGTCTTTTTTAAATCAAAAGCAATTTTTCCTTTAAAAATGTTAGTGTAGGTGTCGAATGGTGGATGTCCATAAGTATAAACAAATTCGCCTTCACCAGATTTGATTGATGTATCAGCTTTTTTAATGGCAGCTAAAAGTGATTCAAAATCAAGTTCTGGTTCTGCGTCCTCAGGTTGCGGCACAGGTGCTGGTGTTTCTTTTGCGAATGATATTGTGAGATACACAAACAACACAAAACAGGATAGTAAGAGAGTAATCAACTTCGTGTATGACATAAACATTGTTCTCCTAATTTAGTTTGCATGCTGGTTTTTCCAGTGAACACGTTATTTCAAAGGTGTCTCGTTACCTTCTCTATAGGTAATTCCCATTGGCAGTGGTTCTATGAGTTCATATATCCATCCACCAGAGAGTAGTGGATTCTGTTTTTCACCCACTACCTTCAGATAGGAAACATACTTCAAAATTTTTCCGGTGTGGGAAACATCGTTGAATAGTTTTTTTACCTCATGCCACGTTTCATCTCGCCAAGTAGCTATCTTGGGTGTCATCACAACTCCATCTGTGCTCCTCAACTCTGTGTAGAGTTCAACCGCCTTCGTGAGATTCGTACGTATTTCTTTTTCTAACTCTGGGATTTTTTCCTTAATTTCTGTGAGGGTTAGTCCATAAAATCGCTCTTGTTCAGGCATAAGAACGTTTTCTATTTCTGGGTTAGCAGACATGTCCGCTCTATTGCCTTTAGTAAAACTAACTGGGTTTCCGTTCCGATCTTGTTGAGGGAGTGTTGAATCAATATCCAAGATAATAGAAGCATCAACGATTTCAACTGTAGGTTCAGTTTGAGCGTGGAAATTATAAGGTTTTTGAAAATGGGTAATGTATTGATTACCTATGCCAAGTCCCAATATAACCAAAACCATGGCTGTACCCAAGGATGCCCAAGGAAGCAATGGTTTCCCAACCGGCTGCGGTCTCGGGTTGATGTTTGCCACTCGCTCCATTAGATTCTTTGATAAATTAGGGGAAATTTTAACGCTACTGAGTATCCCATTAATTAATATCTCTTCTTTCTCTTGTAGACGTTTTCGTGCTCTACGGATTCTACTATTAATTGTGTTTACGGATACCCCTAAAAACGCACTAATTTCCTTAGGAGACATTTCACCGAGGTAGTACAGTATCATTACGGTGCGTTCACTCTCTGGTAGTTTTTGGAGAAGTTTTTTTACGATGGCATAACGCCGTTCGGTTGCTTGTGTCTCTTGTTCCTTTAATACATAATGTGTATATGATGATTTGTCTATTTCTTCTATAGGTGTTCCTTCAAGAGATTGCATATTATGTTTATTTC
This sequence comes from Candidatus Poribacteria bacterium, assembly GCA_022825825.1. Lineage (GTDB taxonomy): Bacteria > Poribacteria > WGA-4E > WGA-4E > WGA-3G > MSPOR6. The sequence continues at coordinate 15,290 of JAJDWA010000016.1, read as the reverse complement.
TTGTGACCCAATTAATGCAAAGTCGCTTTGTAATTACATAAAGCCAACCCGAAAATTGCTTAGGGCTTCTTAGAGTAGAGAGTTTTTTGTATACTTGAAGGAAAACGTCTTGTGTAATTTCTTCAGCAAAATGAAAATCGCCAATCTCACGCCAGGCAAGCGCATGAACACCTTTTTGGTGTTTTTGAACTAAAGAACTAAACGCCTCATCGTCTCCTGACAAAATTCTACGAATTAATTGGACATCGTCTTTTTCCATCATAATTCTCCAAGGTTGACCAATAGATTAAATGTGCTACCGTTCTTTTAACACCATATCGAAATATGGATTTTGTGGCCAAGTTTAAACTCTTAAGAGTATACCAAACACGCGCATAAACTGAAAATGTCAAATTTGAGCTATCCTGTTAATTATAAGACACAGTTTTGAGGCTGAAAATGTGCATAATTTAAGAAAAATCATGTTTTTTCTCAAAACCCGAAAATTATTTATGAAAATTAAAAAAATAATTCGGTAATATTGTAGAGAAACCCAGTGCGGTTAGGAAACCGCACCAACCAAGCGAGATTCTTTACGAATTTCTCCTACAAAATGTTTATTTATTTTTAAAATGAATATAGGGGGTAATTCCGATTCCCGACTATCACTAATACCTATAAATTCAGAATGGACACTCCATTAGACAGTCTAATAAGTATCTAAAGTGGAAAGAAAAGGGCATAAAGTCCCTCCCTTTTTCCCTATTGAACAACATCTTGATGTTTACTCAATATGACTTCATGGAGATTGGGAAACAAAACAATTAATTGATAAAATTTTGCTAATTTGCCATAATACCTTAACGTTTGAGGACATCTGTTTCAAGAAGATTGGCTGTGAGCAGAAAAGGACGAATGTACTGAAGGAGATGGGAAAATGTTTCAAGCATCAAATGAGATCAGAATTTATAAGTTTGGCATAATCGGACTATCCTGCATCATTTCATTACTGTTTACTTTTTTACCTATCATGCAAGTAGACGCGCGGCGCAACGAGGCAACGGTCGCTGGAAACTGGACGTTTGATGATGGCAGTGCCAAGGATAGTTCACGCAAAGGATTGAATGGCCAGTTTGTGGGAGATCCGAAATCTGTTAATGGTATTGTTGGAAAAGCATTGCGGTTTAATGGCAAAAGCGATGCTGTTAATATCCCGGATTCTGTTCATATCAACACTGGTGGTCCATATACCAACCGAACGGTCGCAGCATTTTTTAAATGTGCTGACATCAGCAAAAATCAAAAGCAAGTGATTTATCAAGAGGGTGGCGGCACACGAGGTTTAGCCATCTATGTGCACAGTGGGAAAGTTTACGTTGGTGGCTGGAATCGGGCAGAGTACAATTGGGATGGTGCGTGGATATCAGAGAGAATTCGATCAAATCGGTGGCACCATGTTGCTTTAGTCATTCGGGATGCTTCCGGGAAGGTTGAAAACGAAAAATTTGAAATGTGGTTAGATGGTAAACTCATAGATAAAGAAAGAGGAGGGCAACTTCATACACACGGAAATAACATATCAATCGGGTACGTCACTCAGAAGACGGTCTACCATGACGGTATTCAAGAAGGCAACAGTGTAGACTGGTTCAGCGGGGTCATTGACGAAGTTATCGTCTACAATTCGGCATTTAACAGGGCCGATTTTGCAAAAATTGCTCACCCCTTAAGCATTGAACCGAAAGGAAAATTCACGACTACGTGGGGATACCTAAAAGCAAAACGAACTGAAAATTAGTATGTATTCGATTTTAATTTGACAACGAGCCTCTGAATGTAGTACAATGTATAATTGCTTACGAAAGTGAATGCTTTCGCTTTAGCTCAGCTCAATTTCTTATACGAGTAGTGTCTACCTAAATCTGGATGATTCACACAAGGACTTTGCTCCGGGTCGAGAGAGTGTGTTATCTTTAATGATAAGGTCGCAGGTTCGAGTCCTGCTGGTAGGTTTGTGTAACGCATAAACTTGCTGTAGCTCAGATGGTAGAGCATATCAAAACGGACTCCAATCCTTATCCGGAGCCCTCTTTAGCGGGCCGAAGTATTACTTTACCCTATCCGTTAGTGTCGCAGTAATATGCGCCTATAGTAATACACACCTTGCCCGCTGCTATGTAACAGTGAAGGTATAAACAAAATATTACTCTGGGTCGAAGAAATGCGTTATCGGGTCGCAGGTTCGACTCCTGCCAGTGGGTTGCGTGTCATGCGGAGCCTGCTGTAGCTCAGCGGTAGAGCGATATATATACCGCATTCCGGTTCCTTATCCAGAGTTGTTTTGTGCGGGCCGAAGTATTGTGTTATCTACCAAAACTGATCGCAATACACACCTTGCCCGCCATTTCATCAAAATTGGTGTTATCATGAGTTATTTGCGTAAATATTCTCCATTACATCCAAACCAGCGGCAGCCGTTGGACGAACAACAGGTCGAAAACTCTGCTGGCGGGTATGCTTATCCTGTTTCCATTTGGACAAACTTGGACCGATTTCTCATTTTAGGCACCGAAGGTGGTTCCTATTACGCAGATGAACAGGATTTGACAAAGGTAAATGTTGATTCTGTCAAGCAGTGCATTGCCGAAGATGGGGTTCAGGTTGTCGAACGAATTCGGGAGATTTCTGTTTCTGGACGCGCACCCAAAAATGATCCGGCTTTGTACGCATTAGCACTCGCTTTCACCCACGGAAATACAGCCACAAAACAGAAGGTGCAGGAAGTCTTCTGTGATGTTGCACGTATCGGAACACACTTGTTTAATTTCGTAGCGTTTATAGATGGCATGCGTGGATGGGGTCGCTCAGTGCGGCGGTTAGTCGGGGAGTGGTATCGTACGAAGGACGATGACGCTTTAGCGTATCAAGTTTTAAAATATCAGTCTCGCAGCAGCTGGCGACATGCTGATGTCCTCGCAAAATGCCACTACGGTGAAAATCGCGGAATCTATCGTTGGATCAAAGGACTTGGGACCGAAAAACGTGTTGTACATCGCGGTATAGAAGAAAAGATTTCTACGGTTTACGATACTACAGATGCTTTGCCTGAACTGCTGGCCGGATATGAAGAACTAAAAAGCGCGAAAAAACGCGCAGAAGTTATCAATCTGATTGAGAAACATCAATTTACCCACGAAATGGTGCCAAATCAATGGAAGGATGATTCTGATGTTTGGGCAGCATTGTTAGCCAACATGCCTGTGATGGCAACGGTGCGGAACCTCGGTAAGATGACACAGGTGGGTTTGTTGAAGCCTTTTGCGTCAGAGGTGCAAACTGTACTGGAAAGACTCTCTCCTGATGCTACTCAGCGGTCACTTATCCACCCTATCCAAATTTTGATGGCGTTGACTACGTACAACTCTGGCAAAGGAGTCAGAGGCAGTTTGACATGGGAACCTGTGCCACAGATTGTTGAGAGTTTAGACGCGGCATTTTACATGGCATTTGATAACGTTGAGCCGAGTCAAAAGAACAACTTCTTAGCACTTGATGTCTCCGGTTCAATGACACACGGCACTGTAGCGGGTTGTGTAGGACTTACGCCGCGCAATGCTTCTGCTGCGATGGCGTTGGTGACCGCACGCACTGAGCCGAATTACCATATCTTCGGATTTTCAGATGAATTCGTTCACATCCCGATTACCGCAAGCGACAGATTAGCGAGTGCTATTGAAGCTGTTTCTGGATTTCCGCATGGTAAGACTAATTGCTCGCTTCCTATGCTCTATGCTCTGGAACATAAACTTAAAGTAGATATGTTTACGATCTACACAGATAGCGAAACGTGGTATGGTGATATCCACCCGAAAACGGCACTGGATATGTATCGGCAAGAGATGGGAAGACCCGCAAAATTAGCGGTTGTCGCGATGGTAGCAAACGACTTTTCTATTGCTGACCCGCAGGATACTGGCATGCTGGATTTTGTCGGTTTTGATACTGCCACACCTGCATTGCTCAGCGACTTTGCAAAAGATGCTGAAGTTATCTGCGAAGACGCGTAGCAATCAACACTATTACCAAAAATCTCGGTTTCATATTGGACATCTACAGAGGTAGGTGTCCTTTTTGTTTATAGGTTATAAAATATCCTTGTTGCAAAATTAATGACAGGTGTGATACGATAACGGTATCAATTCAAACGGAGGTGTGGAAATGAACCAATACAATTACAACCTCATCGATTCGGAGATTAATTTCTTTAAGACATTCGGTTATTTGAGTTTTCCACAATTGATGGCAGATAGAATTGAGGCGATTCAGGACGCGTTTGAAACTGTCTGGGCAGAACGCGGCGGTGGACACAACGGCAAACCCCACGAAGGAACAGCGCGCTCCTGTATTGTGCCTTTCATTGATCAAAGTGAAGAGTTATCATCGTTACTGGATGACCCTCGGATTCTGGCAATTGCCAAAACTTTACTCGGAGACGATTTTAACTATATGGGCAGCGATGGCAATTTCTATGTTGGCAATACAGGATGGCATTCGGATGGTGGACATCGTTTAGAAGATCCGATGCACATAAAAATTGCGTTCTATCTTGATCCGCTCACACGTGACACTGGCGCGCTCCGTGTTATTCCGGGTAGTCATCTCTTTGGGGATAACTACGCTGACGGGTTGAGTCAGCAGGTTGGGAAAAGTCAAGAGGTGTGGGAATTACACGGGCAAGATGTACCTGCTGTTGTCTTTGAAACGACCCCCGGCGATCTTGTACTGTTTAACCATAACACCAAACATGCTGCGTTTGGCGGTGGCACACGCAGACGTATGTTTACAATGAATCTTTGCCAGCGATATCCAGAGGAGAGGTTGGACGCGTTGCAGGCATATATAGCGGGTTCAGCACGGTTTTGGATAGATCGCAAATATGGTGAGAAGATGTTAAACACCGCTACACCGGAACGGCAGGTCCATCTTGAGCAGGTGATGGCAAACGATGGACACCTTGCAGAGTTGTCACGTCAAGCGCGGGAACGGATGAGTGAACCCTCACGCGGGTAATGCTTGTTGCCATGCTTGCCGAACATATTGGATTGCCTCTTCAAACCCTTGTTGTCCTTGACGACTGGCTTCCTCTATACTGAGCCAACCGTCGTAATCAGCTTGCTGCATGCGGGAGAAAATTTGTGGAATCGGTGAAGCACCTGTACCGACACGCACGGGTTCAAATGTCCCTGCTTCGCGCATGTCAAAGACATGCAGCACAACAACGCGGGTAATGACTTTATCCAGCAGTTCCAAAACATCTTCGCTAAGGACAAGAGGGTTTGCGGTGTCAAAGCAGACTCCAAGCGGCGTGTCCGAAAGCGCATCTAAGATTTCTAAAAAAATCTCTGAAGGTTGTGAGAAATCCCAATACTGCCACGGTGCGCCTTTAGTATGATTTTCATAGGCAAGTGTTATATCGTGTTTATCTGCTTCATCAAGCGCATGCCGAAATCCGTCTACAACCCAACGCACTCCTTCTTCGCGTTCAGTGCCTGGGTGATTTTGCCCTGCTGTTACCCGAACAAATTTTGCTCCTAACGATTTTGCTAACGCGATATCCGATTTCAGATTGGCTAACTCTTGTGTGCGTTGTGTTTCATCCGGATGCGTGAAATCGGAGTAGCAGGCAAGCATACAGGCCTCTACACCGCGTTTTGCCAGGATAGTACGGACTATATGCACCGTTTTTTCATCACGATGCGGGAAGAATTTGATACTAAAGTCAACTGCATCTAAACCTAATTCAGCACCGAATCGGATCCAATCTGCCACAGTGCTTTTTCCGGTAAAGATGTCATCGTAAAGAGAAACAGGTAGACAACTGAGTTTCATAGTTTTTCCCTTGCATATTCATTGACGGTGTAGGATATTGTAATAGAGTTTCGCTGGATTTGCAAGAATTATTGTGTACTAAAGGGTATCTGTTCGCGCAAATTTAATTCTATCAATCCACCCAAATTCTGTTGAATCTATCCGTTTTGTGTGGTATCATTACTCTCAAGTAATTCGCATTGTGGAGAAGAAATATGATGATAAAACAGGATCAAGAGCTTGCTAAAAAATATTTTAACAGCGGAAAAGAAAAAAGCAAAAAAGGTGAAGTAGACCTTGCTATTGAAGACTATACAAAAGCGATAGAACTCAAACCTGACTATGCCGATGCTCATTACTATCGCAGCAAGGCTTGGTTACAAATTGGAGAAGAGGAAAAAGCAAAATCAGACATGAAAACTGCTAATGAAATCGGGATAAATATCAACACTGCTATAGATGAATTACTGCATCGCTACGATCGCGCATGGAAAACACTCGGAAACATTTGAGATATTTGACTATTCCTGAAATTCTGGCAATCGCAGAAAAACATGTCCGTAATTATCAAATATTAAATGAAAATCAATTGAATTATTTAGTTGAAGCTATTGGCGCAAAATTTGGTGATATTGAACTATTTCCGTCTCTATTCCAAAAAGCTGCTGTATATGCACATCATATCATTACAGGACATGTATTTATGGATGGTAATAAACGCATCGGCCTGAAGTGTGTGCTTTTATTTTTAGAATTAAACGGTTGTATCCTTCGTCTCAACATTGACGATTCAATCATTGAACTCGGCCTGAAAATCGCAGATGGATCCATGACCGATATTGATGCAATCGCAGATCACATACAGCAGTGGATTTTGACGCAATAGTAGTACCGAGTTTAATTTTTGCATTAACGTTATTGCATATCCATGAATAATTATTCTGAAAAATACCTTGAAATGTGCCGACACCCCGCAATTCAGGCACTTCAACCCACCACAGAAAACAGTGAAGGTTTATGGCTACCCACTTCTGCGCAACTATACGAACTCTTAAAACAAAAACTTCCTTATCCAGATCGCTCCAATTTCCGCAGCACTGCAGATGGTTGGGAATACGAGACCTACTTTCGTGAATGGGCATCGGATTATAACACCTATATTGATACCCACCGTCAGTTTGTCGGAGACGAGGCAGAGGTCGTGCTTTTGCAAGTGTTGATAGCGTTGCTCGGAATAGATGGACGATGGATGGTATAAAACCTCGCAAGGAGAAATCTATGACATTTAGCGTATTATTCGCAACGGTTCGAGAATACAAACAAGCAGGTATCTCAAATCTTGATACCTTAACGACCCTTCTCAACGATACGTTCGGGGACTGGCTAATATCTCAAGGCATGAGCCATCTTGAAATGTTAGATAAAAATAGATTATGTTTAAATGTGGTAGGACAACTAAAAAAGGACAGCTCTCCAAAAGGGATTAAACTACACTCCCGATTTCTGGTGATTTCATTAGATGAAATTGGCGATAATCCAGAATCAGTGACGGATGCGCTCAAATCCTATACCTCAGATGGGGATGGTGCTTATGTTTGGATTATTCCGGATGGCTACATGGCAGGGTTAACCGCAGCAGAACAGGAGTGGGAACAGCACGGCGGCGGATATTTCTCACACGAATCTATATGCATTTCTAACACTGCAGATATTGACACCCGATGTCTCTTAGAGGTGCTTTATGAAGACACGGGTATAGAAAACGTTTCTTGTGAATTTGACGTGCCAGCGCATAGGTCGGTGCATTATCGGTTAGACAAACTTAAGGACGCGAACGGTGAACCTCTGATTGCCAAAGATGCGCCAGTGAGTTACAAAATCACAAGCCAAGATGCGCGGATTGTTGTACAAGGCTCACGTATCTTAACAAGCGGTGAGAACAGCATATTTGCCAGTTTTGGCACAGTGATGGCGTGGTGTCCACAATAACCTAAGCGATATTCCGATAAGGTTCCAGATCAATACTCGGAAACGCTTGTGCTAAACGGTCTAAAGCTTGCGGTGTGTAGTATGGATCGCCAGGAGCAGGCCACCCTAATACCCGTCTCACAGCAGGCGTTGTTTGTGTGATAAAGTTCATATAATGCGGACTTGATCGTGGTATTGGTCGTGTTGTTAAACACCAATCGGCATTATCGGCACGATGGAAGTGATATCCCATCCAAACGCGCTGTTTGCTTCTGTTCGCAAACGGTTGTGCAGCATGAACAATATAACTTGACCGATAAACAGCACTCCCCGCTTTCGCCGTGAGAGGAACAGGTTTTGCTAATTCCTTAAACTCGCGTAAGTCAGGAATGCCGAGTCCACCTGCACTGCCAGGGTGTTTTTCCCATATTATATCCAGTTGGTCCTGTGAACCTGGACAGATGAGCATCGGCGCACCGTCCAAATCAATATCGTGCAGCATAATACTGCAAAGAATATATCCGTAACGCTGCCAATCAGGATGTGGTGGCAACGCCGCATTCGTCCCATTGTCAATGTGATACCCTTGCCACGGATGCTCACTGTAGCGTTTATCGGTTAACCCTTCTCTCATAAAGATTTGCCCATAACTGAGGCGAATTTCTTCTGTACCTAACAATTGCTGCGCAATCCCCAGATAGGTTTCATTTTCAATAAGTCTATCTACTGTTTCTAACCCTGTTGGAAAGTGCGAAACTTTACCAAAGGGACCCGCGAGTCGATTCATGGGATCGTTTTTTTGATATGCACTTTCAAGTTCGTCCGGTTTATCGTCCCATTTTGCGCGATATTCAGCATAGGTTAACCCATCATAAGCGTTTCGCTCAACTGCTTCCAATGCAGAAGAAACTGCCTCATGCGAAAAAACGTTTGGCACAACGATGATTCCATCACGTTTCCAAGTTGTAAGTTGGTTGTCTGTCAATTTCATACATCTCACCCCTTTTGCTGAGAGAACTTCTCCCATTTGTCTTCTTGTACTGCTTTCTTATCTGTGTCTTGCCGAATCTGCTCCCACCATTCCCGATTTTCAACATACCATTGAATTGTCTGTTGCATGCCTTGTTCAAAAGATATTTCCGGTTTCCAACCGAGTTCACAGTGAATTTTTTCTGAATCCAATAGGTACCGACAATCATGTCCGGGTCTATCAGGCACATAAGTTTTCAGCTGTTGCGGTTTATCAAGCGTATCTAAAATAAAATCAGTAATCTCTTCAATGCTTTTTTCAACGCCGCTGCCGATGTTATATGTTTCTCCAATCTTGCCGTTGTGGATAACCGATGCAATTGCGCGGCAGTGGTCATCAACATGCAGCCATTCTCGGCGGTTGTGACTGCTTTGATAGAGCGTCAAAGGCAAATCTTGTATAGCGTTCGTTGTAAAAAGCGGGATCAATTTTTCAGGGTGCTGATATGCACCGTAATTATTGGAGCAATTAGAAATAGTTATCGGTAGTCCAAAACTATGGAAATATGCGTTTACAAGATGGTCAGCTGCTGCTTTTGACGCGTTGTAAGGGGTTTGTGGCCGGTAAGGTGCGGTCTCAGCGAAAGCATCAGGCGAATCTAATGGTAGCTCACCGTAAACCTCACACGTAGAGATATGGTGAAACCGGGACACGTCGTACTGACGAGCAGCATCTAATAACACTTGCGTCCCGATTACGTTTGTTTTAAAGAATTGACGAGGCTGTAAGATCGCACGGCTATTGTGGGATTCCGCAGCAAAATTGACAATCACATCTGGCTGATGTGTTTCTATAAGCTCTAAAACGAATGCATCATCCAGAATATCACCGTGGGCAAAGATATACCGCCTTGAATAAGCCAGAACGATATCTGTCAGATTTGAAAGATTCCCAGCATAAGTCAATAGATCAAGGTTAATCACAACATCTTTCGGATACTCCTTGAGCCAGTATCGGATGAAGTTTGTACCGATAAACCCCGCCCCACCAGTGACCAATAATTTCATAGATGTCCCTAAAATCGATTAAGTGTGTGTAGTCTATTCAAGGTGCTTCGGAGGCATTTCTTCAGCACTTGAACGACTATATCCTATCAGAAACAGGAGTGACCTGTCAATGTAATTATGTTCAATGGCAGGGTTATTAAGACAGAGCGGTTAGGAAACCGCACCTTATGCGTCAATTTAGCGGTCCGCCCCTCTTCTGGTAGGCGCGTTTTCTAAACGCGCCGGTGTCAATTTGAGATCGAAAACACGGCGCGTTTCCAAAACGCGCCTACTCAAACTTAGGATTGGGTATGTCAGAATACGCCAAATCAACGGTATGAATGCCTGTTGGCATTCCCCGGGTATTCTGAATTGGTTAGGAAACCGCACCTACCAAAGCGAAAAAAATTATAGGGACAAAAAGTTCCCTAATAGACTCTTCCCAGCAGTAGTCAAAATAGACTCAGGATGAAACTGAACACCCCATATAGGTAAGGTTTTATGCCGAAGTCCCATAATTTCATCCTGCTCTGTCCAAGCTGTGATTTCCAGGCAATCTGGCAATGTTTCTTTTCGGACAATGAGTGAGTGGTAGCGCGTCGCCTCAAACGGATTGTCCAAATCCTTGAAGAGTTCTGCACCATTATGGAGTATCATTGAGGTTTTACCGTGCATTAACCGATCCGCGCGCACGACTTCACCACCAAACACGTCCCCGATACATTGATGCCCAAGACATACCCCTAAAATCGGTACTTTTCCAGCAAAGTATTTTATTACATCGTTAGATATGCCTGCTTCTCGCGGCGTGCAAGGGCCGGGTGAAATAACAATCCGCTCCGGTGCGAGTGCGTCTAATTCTTCTATGCCTATTTTTCGACTCCGATGCACCTCTAATTCTGCACCCAGTTCACCAAAATACTGTACAAGATTGTAAGTAAATGAGTCGTAGTTATCAATCATCAAAACCATCTTGTTTACCTCCTATAACACCAGTCCTTGTTGCGCGATTTCAATAGCAGTAAGCAATGCCCATGCCTTACTGACGGTTTCATAATACTCATTTTCTGGTATTGAATCAGCAACGACACCGCCACCTGCTTGCACATAGGCGACACCATCTTTGATGACAGCAGTTCGGATAGTAATCGCTGTGTCTGCACTACCAGAAAAGCTGAAATAACCGACTGTGCCACCATACGTCCCACGACGTGTCGATTCCAGTTCATCAATGATCTCCATTGCACGTATTTTAGGTGCACCAGAGAGTGTACCTGCGGGAAGGCATGCACGCATCACATCAAAAGCGGAGAGATTGTCACGTAATCTTCCAATCACATGTGAGACAATGTGCATCACATGTGAGAAACGTTCAACTATCATCAGATCGGTTACCTCGACGGTCCGATATTCACACACACGCCCAAGATCGTTCCGTCCTAAATCAACAAGCATGACATGTTCTGCCCGTTCCTTCGGATCGGTGAGAAGTTCTTGTTCTAATGCCCTATCTTCCTCAGCAGTTTTGCCGCGCGGGCGTGTTCCGGCAATCGGAACAGTCTGGACAAGCCCATCTTCTACACGCACCATCATCTCTGGTGAGGCACCCACAATTTCAAAACCATTACACTTGAGATAATACATATAAGGTGATGGATTTACCACCCGCAATGCACGATAAATATCAAATGAGTCAACGGATACCGGCCGACTAAACCGCTGTGAAGGCACAACCTGTATGATGTCGCCTGCCGCTATATATTCTTTGGCACGCCGCACCACATCTTCGTAGGCAGACTGTGTAAAATTTGATTGCGGGTCGGATATAGGTTCGGGCGGGTTTTCTGTCCTCTCTTTTGTGTAATCAATTGAAGGCTTATCTGAAACAGTCGTCAGTTTTTCTACTAACGCATCGATTTTTGCAACGGCATCAGCGTAAGCTGCATCTACATCTCCGTCAATATACGCATTTGCGACAACTTTAATCTGATGATTTACATGATCGAAAATTAGAATTGTTTCGGCAATCATGAAAAAGCAATCGGGAAGCTGCAGTTCATCTTCGTTATCATCAGGCAATTCCTCAACAAAACGCACCATATCATAACTCATATAACCGACAGCACCGCCATGAAATTGTGGTAACCCATCAACGCTAACAGGCTGATAGTTCTGCATCACCTCTTCAAGCGCTTTCAATGGGTCTTCATATTCTTTAGAAACTTTTTCACCTTTTGCCAAATGCTCTATCGTAACTTGATGTCCTTTACTTTGAAAAAGCACGGACGGTTGGCTTCCCAAAAATGAGTAGCGTGCAACGGTTTCACCACCTTCAACGCTTTCTAATAAGAAAGCATACTTATCAGGCATCAATTTATAGAAGGCGGACACCGGTGTCTCCATATCCGCCAAAATCGGGCGATATACCGGGACCGTATTACCTATTTTTGCTTTTTCCTTAAATTCCTTCAACGTCGGATAATACATCGTATAACTCCTTTTCGTCCCCTTAACATCAAAATCTATTTTCTAAAGCCCTTACACTGTAAGGCAACAAGTACTATTTCTTTGTAGTATTGAATGATAGGTAATGAATTGCGCAATTCCTGATCTGATACTAAGGGACGAAAGCAAGGAAATATCAAAGCCTAATAAACAGCATCAGCATCAAAAATCTTTTCACCTACCACACGCGTAGACTCACCATCGGGGGAGACTTCCCGAAAAAAGCAGGAGCGATACCCTACATGACACGCTGCCACCTTCTGCTCAACCTTTATGAGCAGGGCATCACCGTCACAATCAACAGCGACAGACTCAACAGCCTGTGTATGCCCCGAAGTCTCCCCCTTTATCCACAACTTTTGACGGGAACGACTCCAGAAGCAGACACGACCAGTTGATAAGGTCTGTTCGATCGCTTCAGCATTCATATAGCCAACCATTAGCACTTCGTTATTTACCTTATCTTGAATTACTGCGGCGACCAAACCATCACTATCATATTTCAGTTCCGATAAAATTTTCATGGGTTCTCCTTTGTCATATTAAAAACAAAAAGCCTTATGCCACTGAGGTTCGTGTGCATAAGGCGAATAGATAACTTCAAATAGTATAGATACAATTTCGTTTAGCGCGCACACCCCTCTTTATTGGAAGCGGAATGCCACCAATGCCAATGGTTAGATATGCTATGCAGGCTATGCAAACTGGAGTGTGAACGGGTATATTTCATTTTTTTAGTCTTTATAGTCAAATTTTACTACATATCATTCTCGTTATTTTTAATATGATACCACATTTAGATTTTATATGCAAATAAATTTAGAACTTTCTTAACAGGACTTACGCATTTTTTCTTAAAGTCCCACTGATAAGGGGGATTGAGGGGGTTAAAAACAGTAAAATAAGGACTTTTCCCCCCTACCCCCCTTATATGAAGATTAAGTTATTAATTCAGTAATTTTGGAGGAAACTCCAATGCGGTTAGGAAACCGCATCTACCGGATTTGGGAAAATAAATATTACCGAAATATTTTCTTAATTTTCATCTAAACGCGCCGTGTTTTCAAGCTCAAATTGACACCGGCGCGTTTAGAAAACGCGCCTACCAGAGGGGCGGACCGCTAAATTGACGCATAAGGGTATGTCAGAATACGCGTTTGGTATTCTGAATTGATTAGGAAATCGAACCTACCGTAGTGTCCAAAAAATTATTGGTTTCACTATAAAATAATTTTTTTCTTGACATTACATGCTTTTACCAATATAATAGTCTTACGTAATAAGTCCAAAAATCTCCGCCTATAAGGGTTTAGGCAGATTACTCGAATTGACTTAGAGCCAGAGGAGTAGGTTATAACAGCGAGGCACTGCCCGCTAAAGCAATGGGTAGCGAGATAGTTTGCATATTAGCGAGGTTAGGAAACCCCGCCAGCAATGGGTTAGGACAAACTTTTAGTTTGCGGACGAATATGCACAATCTAACAGATTGTGCTACATAAACTGAAAAGGAGTTTATTATGATAAAGAGAAATATAAAACCCAGCACACAAGGTTATGAATCTAACAACGGCTTCATCTCCAGAATTAAGCAAGGATCAGCGGCGCAGCTATTTACAACTTTAATCTGCGGGCCAGCAGCATTGATATTTGTAGTTTTAATCTGTGGAACGATGATGGGTTGTGGCGCAGATGAGGGAAATACCCAAGATGATAGAGATATTACAGGCAAGGTGATCGCCTATGTGGATGCCAACGGTGAGTTAGCCATGGGCAAGGTAGTAGCCGATCACGGCGACACCCTCGACATGGGAGGCTTTGAGCTGAGCCAAAGCGAGATACTGGGAACTGGTGCTCCCGCCGCCAATGCCTCCTCTGTCTCTTTGGCGAAGGGCAGACATCTCGATGCTTACGGCGAGCAGTTTGCCGATATCGAATATCTGCACGGCATGGTAGAAAAAAGTTTCGAGTCACTTAATGCCAGTGGCGATTGGGAAGCCAAAGCGGCATATATCATGGTGGATAGTGGCACTACGACTTCAGGCGAAGTGGTAGCTTTCAGACGGGCAATCGGTGAGGATATATACATGTTAGTGCGTAGGAGTGATTACTGGTATGACTAAGAAGTAAGCGGGCAGAAGCCCGCTGCCATAACACTACTCCTCTGGCTCTAAGTCGCTACACCTGTTGTGTTTGCTGTAAAAACAGTAGACACGCAGAGCGGTGACGATACCGTGTTCATCATCCTCGTCTTTTGCGCAGAAGGGGTTCATCACCCGCCCATTCACCCAACCCTTGTTACTATCACTATTTTTTTTGTCATCGATGGCATAGTAGCGCTCGTAACTGAACTTCTTTATGTTTTTCCCGTCCTTCCTATCTATCCACGGTTCATCGCTCATGTCCCAAAACAGCCAGCCTGTCCAATTGCATCTGATATGTGGGAGGGGTTCAGTATCCTTAGAGACCCTGGCACTGCCTCTATGTTGGAAAGGCATTTTAGATCGGACAGGACTTACGCATTTTTTCTTAAAGTCCCACTGATAAGGGGGAAGGGTTCCCATAGCGATAGCGTCCGGGAGGGTGGGGGTTAAAAACAGTAAAATAAGGACTTTTACCCCCTACCTCCTTTATATGAAGATTAAGTAATTATACTATAGTTTGGACAATTTTTCATACGCAAGTTCAATATAAGAAATTGTTGGACTTCATCTGTTACGAAACCCTAACACAACACACAAAACGGAACCCTCTTTGCTCCAGCGGAGCAATATGTTTATAGCCACAGTCCGAACCGACATTTCCCGCTCCAGCGGAGCGGTATGTTAGTGAACTGACGCATAGCACTCCGCTGGAGTGCGAGAATATGCCCATAATGTTTTCTATAAACATAGCACTCCGCTGGAGTGCAGCATTTTTCGTGAGGTTCCACTGATATGGAAAACTTACAGAAAAAT
>JAJDWA010000011.1 GCA_022825825.1 Candidatus Poribacteria bacterium | reverse complement strand
GTGGTTGATGATATATACCCACACATGGGTAAGCAAGGAATAGAAAAACGACTCTCTCTTCTACATAAGTTCTTGGATGACGCACCAGATAATAAAGAACGTTTTTGGGCACATCAAGAGTTAGCTTCAAGCCTTGCATTTCTTGGGAGACACCGAGAATCAGTAGAGGAACAATCACAACTTTATCAATGGGCATGCCAAAACGACATTCCCGATAAGGATGTATTACATATTTTCTGTTCTAATCTTGAGAACCCCGCCTCGTGGTCTGCAGAAGGTAGAATTGATGAATGGATTAAACTATACCATGAGGCATCGGAACGTCTAAAAAATCCTGATGTAAGTTATCTTGATCGCTGCGAATTTCTACAAATCGGTGCAGAAGTACTACGAGCAAACGGAAAATCGGATGAGGCATTAATTGAACTCGAAAAGTTGGAAAAAACGAATACTAAACAGGATTGGAGACACTATTTTCGATTTTGGTTAGTTGTGAAAACAAATCGTTTGTTACTGTATAACAGACGAAATGAATCGGAACGTTTTGATGAAATTGTAACGGAACTCAAAAACTATATGGATGGTGAGTATAGAAAATATGATGCGGGTCAACCGGTAAATATTGGTGATCTTAAATGGCTTTCTCACGACATTGGCTGTTGTCTGGTGTGGATAAATAAGTACAGTATAGCAAGAAGTTTTTTACAAGTTGCTTGTGATTTGGGCGGTGAGAATCACTATGGACACTTCATGCTCGCTGTAAGTATTTGGGCATCAGATAAGGACCGTGAGAAAACTCTACATCATCTCAAGATTGCTGAGGAAGACTATGCTGTAGCTTACTATAATTTTCGTGATAGTTACTACTCATCTTTCGTTAATACACCCGAATTTTCGGATGTTAAGGATGACCCAGAGTTTCTAAAGGTTCTGGGACAGAAGCCAGACGATAATGCAACTTCGTGATGCTATCGCCGCTGGTGTAAAGCCCATTGTGCAAAATAGACTCCGTGCCGGATTGTCCATTTTTGGTATCCTTATCGGGATTGCAAGTGTTCTGTGCATGGTCGCCATCGGTGATGGTGCGAAAAAAATCATCGCTGAAGACATCAAAAAACTTGGCGGGGCAAATCAACTCACACTCTGGACACGCATGTCCACTTTCAAACGTGGACGGCCCCGCCGCACTACTGAACGATACACCGTTGAAGATGCTTATGCTATTGAGGCAGAATGCCCCGAGGTCCTATATGTCTTACCCAATCATGAAAATTATGAAATTTTGGTTACCAGTGAAGATGGGAGCCAAACCAGGGCACTTTTAGAGGCTTCTACTGCAGACTATGCACTCGGCATGGGATGGGAGCTACAAGCCGGTAGATTTCTCACCGAAAACGATATAGAGACCGCAGCACAGGTCTGCGTCTTGGGGGCCGGTGCTGCTACCGATTTGTTTGGAGAGACCTCTCCAGTCAATCAAGAAGTAAAGGTGCGCTATCATTGGCGAACGCCATTACGGATGCGTGTTGTAGGGGTGATGAAACCCAAAGGTCGTAGCCTCACTTGGATCTATGGCTTGGATGATGCTATCTGTCTCCCATTGACAACCTATCAACAACGGCTTGAAGGTATAAATCACGTTGAACACTTGATTGTCTTTTTCCAAAAGGGTACCGATTTTAACCGTATTGTTGCTTCTGCTAAGGATACCTTGCGTAAAAGACACCGGGGACAGGATGACTTTGTCGGACACTATGTACCGCAACTGACGTTCCATAGACTTGAGCACATCCAAAAGGTGATAAAGATCGCCTTGGGCAGCATCGCTGGTTTTTCGTTGTTCGTCAGCGGTATCGGCATCATGAATATATGCCTCGTTTCTGTGAGTGAAAAGACACGGGAAATAGGTCTACGGAAATCAGTCGGTGCGAAACGGATAGACATCTTCGGACAGTTCTTGATAGAATCTATTTGTCTCTGTTTCTGCGGTGCAATACTCGGTATCGCAGGCGGTTGGGGTGCAGCACACGGGATGTCGCGGCTTGCGGTGCGGATTGTGCCAATTGTGGATGCGTGGCCTGTCGTATTGTCCTTACCGTGGATACTAACTTCTGTTGTTTTCTCAATTGTCATGGGCATGGGTTTCGGTGTCTATCCCGCGATGCGGGCAGCGCGACTATCACCTATTGATGCCCTCCGCACTGAGACTTATCATTAGTCCATAAGTTGGATAGAGCTTGCGAAACCCAACAAACCTATAAATCTGATAATCCTGGTTTAAACAATATTTGGTACAGTTAGGAAAGAACTCCCCGCAATTAAAACCGAACAACCACCTACCGTTGATGGCATCCTCAACGATGCCTGTTGACGCAGACTTTCTCATCCTCGGTGACCCAAACGCACCAGAATTCAAACAACGTCTAATAGCCAAAGTTATCCGGGCATTTTAGGATTTTCACGGATATCCGTGTGTTGTTCATGAATGGTCTGGTTGTTTGCTCTAAACCTCATGATATAATATGTAAATACTTCTTCGTTGGCGCGATTTCAAATCGCGCCTGCAGCATAAAACTTTTGCTAAAGTAATTCGTTATGTCCCGTTATTTCTGGAGGCACAACTTTATGAAAAGTCTGTGGAGAAGACACTTTGCTATCAGTAAGTTTGTGTTGGTTCTCGTTATATCCGTATCTCTTTGCTCTATAACAGCGTGGGATACTAAAGCTAAAAAGGATGCAGAGATGGAAAAAGACAGGATCCAGATTTACAAAGAAAACCCGCGTTACTGGCAATATAAAGGTGAACCCATTCTACTCATCGGCGGTTCAGTAGAAGATAATCTATTTCAGATACCGAATCTCAAAGAACATCTTGAACTTTTGAAGTCGGTCGGTGGTAACTATGTGCGGTCTACGATGGGGTGGAATGATGAAGGCGATTTGCCTCCTCATAAAAAAGACGGTGATCTGTATGACTTAAATCAGTGGAACGAAGAATTTTGGACCCGTTTTCGGAACTTCATCACGTGGACTCACGAGATGGATATTATTGTCCAAATAGAAGTGTGGGCGACCTTCACCTACTACCGTGAGCCTTGGGCTGCTAATCCTTTTAATCCAAAAAATAACAGCAACTATACAGCAGAGGAAACAGGGTTACCAACTGTCGTTAAAGACCATCCTGTTGCAGCAAAGAATAACTTTTTCTGGTCGATACCGAAAGAACGCAATCAGGAAATTGTCTTAAAATATCAGGAAAAGTTTGTAGATAAACTTCTCTCTGAGACGCTTCCCTATGGACATATACTCTACTGTATGGACAATGAGACTGCTGTTACGGCTGCATGGGGTGAATACTGGGCAACATATATTCAAAAGAAAGCAAAGGAAGCTGGACGTGTCGCTGAAACGACAGAGATGTGGGATCCGTGGGATCTATCCGATAAGAAACATAAGGCGACTTTTGACCACCCCGAAACCTACTCGTTTTGCGATATATCACAGAATAACCATCAAAAACGGCAGCGGCATTGGGATAACGCGCAGAAAATTCGCGCTAAACTTTCTCCGATCCGTCCCATCAATAATATTAAGATTTACGGTGCTGATGGTGGACGGTTCGGCAGTACGCGAGATGGTTTAGAGCGATTTTGGCGAAATATCTTCGGAGGTTTTGCATCGGCACGGTTCCACCGTCCGGACAGTGGAGTCGGTTTGAGTAAAATAGCACAAGCGCACCTTAAGAGTATGCGAACCATCACAGACGAGATGGACGTTTTTACGTGTGAACCGCATAATGATCTACTTTCCAACAGAGAGGAAAATGAAGCATATACCTTTGCAAATCCCAAAAAAGAATATGCTGTCTATTTTCCAAAAGGTGGCTCAGTTGATCTAAACTTGCGTGTTGGTAAAAATACAGATGCCGAAACAGTAAAGATCAGATGGCTAAATATCCGAAAAAGTGAATGGAAAAAAGAAGAGGAAATTCCTTTCAGCGATAGCATCACATTAACCGCGCCAACTGAAGCACATTGGGCAGTTTTGGTTCACGTAAAATGAGATGTATTCATACTTAAGAAGCAACCTTATGAAAAACCTGTGGCAACCACGCTTGATTGGCAATAAATTTGTGTTGGCTCTACTTATATTCGTTTGCTTAACAGTAGCATGGGATACCAAAGCTAAAAAGGATATAGAGATGGAAAAAGACAGAATCCAGATTTACAAAGAAAACCTGCGTTACTGGCAATATAAAGGCAAACCCGTTCTGCTTATCGGCGGTTCAGTTGATGACAATCTGTTTCAGATACCGAATCTCAAAGAGCATCTTGAACTGCTGAAGTCTGTCGGTGGAAACTATGTTAGGTCTACGATGGGATGGACTGAGGCAGTAGATGTGCCTCCCTTCAAAAAAGTCGGTGATTTGTATGATTTAAATCAGTGGAGCGATGAATTTTGGACGCGTTTTCGGAACTTCATCCAATGGACTCACGAGATGGATATTATCGTCCAAATTGAGGTGTGGGCAACTTTCAACTATTATAGAGATTATTGGGATGTTAATCCATTCAATCCTAAAAATAACAGCAATTACACTGCAGAAGAAACGGGATTACCCACTGTCGTCAATAGTCACCCAAGTGCAGCGAAAAATGACTTTTTCAGGTCTGTGCCGAAAAAGAACAATCAGGAAATCATCTTGAAATATCAAGAAAAGTATGTGGATAAACTGCTTTCAGAGACGCTTCCTTATGGACACATACTCTACTGTATGGACAACGAGACCGCCGTTACGCCTGCATGGGGTGAATATTGGTCAACGTATATCAAAAAGCGAGCAGCCGAAGCTGGCCGTGGCGTTGAAACGACTGAGAGTTGGAATCCGTGGGAAATAGACCATGAACAACATCGAAATACAAAAGATCACCCAGAAATATATTCATTTTGTGATATATCACAGAATAATATGCAGAAGCGGCAAACACATTGGGATAATGCTCAGCAGTATAGAGTAAGTCTTTTACCAGTCCGTCCTATGAATAATGTTAAGATTTACGGTGCTGATACCGGGAAATACGGTACGACACAAAATGGGTTGGAACGGTTCTGGCGAAATATCTTTGGTGGACTTGCGTCAGCACGGTTTCACCGTCCGCCCAACGGACTCGGTTTGACCGAAACTGCACAAGCGAGCATCAAGAGTATGCGCGCCATCACAGACGAGATGGACGTTTTTACGTGCGAACCTCACAACGACCTGCTTTCCAACAGAGAGGAAAACGAAGCATATACCTTCGCAAATCCCGGAAAGGAATATGCTGTCTATTTTCCAAAAGGGGGTTCGGTTGACTTAAATTTGCGTGTTGGTAAAAATACAGATGCCGAAACAGTAAAGATCAGATGGCTAAATATCCGAAAAAGCGAATGGAAAAAAGAGGTGGAAATCCTGTTCAGCGATAGCATCACATTAACTGCACCGACCGAAGCACATTGGGCAGTTTTGGTTCAAACAAAATAAAAATTTAAATATAGAAAATGTGTCAAATTTTTTGCATTAACACAAATCTTGTAGTATAATTTATAGCGTTGCTAAGGAGGGAATCTGTTCTAACGCCATTTTCATAATATCGGAGCAATCACCATGTTTAAACGACGGTTAGACCAATTCAAACATGAAAATGTAGGGATGTTTGACCTCGCTTCGATCGGAATAACGCTTGCACTCGCTATTGCTATCGGTTATTTCGGGGGCAAGTGGATCGGTGGCAAGTTAGGTTACGCAGAAATCGGATCATACATCGGGTTTGTACTCGGAGTCGCTGCTGGATTTATGGAAATGTTTCGGTCAATAGCGCGATGGAACAGAAAAATGGAACGTATGGAAAAACAACAACGTGAGGAAGCACAACAAGCACACGACATTGAAGGAGAATAACATCTAAAGTATTCGATATCCTGTCATTATTTTGACAAGGGAGTTGTTCATAATGAGTGACGTTTCGAAATATCAAGACCGGTACCAGTCTATTCAGACTATCTATGGTTTTACGTTCGGTGTCACTATAGCTGTGATTATAGAAGCAGTGTTAAGGGGTGAAACTTCTGCGCTTCCGCATTTTCTCATTTACAGTACTATTGGGTTCGGTCTATTTTGGTCTATTGAATTCGCAGCGCGGCGGGTTGTTCTTCCCGAAAAAACTGAGCAAACCAAACGTGTACGGCGCATGATTTTGCTCGGTAGGTATACGGGGCTCTGTGTGCTGCTCTATTTCCTATTCAATTTCCTGCTTACTACAAGTGGTATTGTAATTGGGCTCTTAGCTTGCTTCATAATTTGCGTCACCTACTTTATAGGCAATAGGTTCAATAGCAAAGAAGGTGACGCAAAAAGAGTGAGAAATATAGAGATGTTCGATCTCGCTTCGAGTGGTCTAATAGTTATGCTTGCCTTTTGTATCGGTTATTTTGTGGGCAAGTGGATCGGCGGATATTTCGGCAACGCAAAAATAGGATCATATATCGGGTTGTCTATCGGTATGGTTGCTGCGCTTGTGCAGGGGTTTCGAATGGAAAAACAACGTCGCGATGCTGTAAAAAAAGGACAAGACATGAAAGAGGATAAACTATTGAGACTCAACAACGATTCGCCGTTATCCTGACAAAGGAGTCACCTACTTAAATGGGGCCCACACTTGAATTTGGTGACCGCTTTATCAGACAAGTTTATATCTTAACAATCTGTCTTACCGTTGTGATTAGTGCTGTGTTGTTAGGCTTTAAACGGGCCTCACTCCCCAGTTTTCTGATCGGTAGCGCAATTGGCTTAAGTCTGTTCTGGTCACTTGAATTCGTAATTCGAAGACTGATTCGTCCGGGAAAAACGCAGAAAACAAAGTACTTGCTCGGCTTCATCGCTCTCGGCAAATATACAGTACTTGGTGTGCTACTCTTTTTCCTGTTTAAAATGGAGTGGTTGGATATCTGGGCATTTGGCGGGGGAATTGTCTTAGTACAAGGTGCAATCATTCTCAAAGCAATCGGTTTGATGATAGCTATTCTTAGGAAAAAAGATCCTGATCAACCATAAAAGTGGAAGAAGTAATCCCAAATTTAAGAAACATTAAAAAACAAAATATGAAAAAAATATCGTTTATATGCTTGGTTATCGGACTCACTTTAGCTGTAGTAGCCGTGAGTTTCGCAGCCGACAATGGTCACCGTAGTTTACTCTCTCCGATTTCAAAGTTGTTACCAGATGAAATGATCCCTGAACCGACTCGGTGGCATCAACCGGATCTAATTCCCAACACATATTTTGCTGTTGTCGTCTTAACACTGTTTTTTATCTTCGTCACCCGGAAGTTGAAACGGATACCCGAAGGGAAAGGACAAACTCTATTAGAGTTGTTTGTAGGCGGTATAACGGACTTCTTCGGAGGTATTTTAGGTGAGCACGGCAAAAAGTATGTCCCATTCGTTGGATCCCTTTTCATCTTCATTCTCTTCCTGAACTTTCTTGGAATTATTCCGGGGCTCCAACCACCAACAGCAGATTTGAACACAACGCTTGCCCTCGGTATAACGGCTGTATTAGGCGTTCAAATTATCGCTATTAAAGAGCTTGGGTTAGGAGGTTATCTGAAACATTTAGCCGGTGATCCACCATTGTTAGGAATTTTGATGTTCCCACTTGAAGTCATTGCGCAGTTATCGCGTGCGGGTTCACTTGCTGTCCGGCTTTTCGGAAATATTTTTGGCGAAAAATCGGTTGTTATTGAACTGACAAAAATCGGAGTAGGCATACTTATTCTTGATGCTATTCCGTTTATTCCGGTGCAAGTGCCTATGCTGTTTTTTGGGCTGTTTGCTGGCTTTTTGCAGGCATTCGTTTTTACAATCTTAACATCTATCTATATCGTGCTGTTCATAGAACACGATGAAGAAGCGCATGAAGCGCATCATTAATTCTGTGGGTCAAGTGTAACTTGCCCCTATTCGTCCAAGGAGGACATTTCATGATTTATTTAGCAGTGTTAGCGTTTGGTGTAACTTTAGGGTTGCCGATCGCAGTTATTTTTGCCTCAACGGCGCAAGGAAAGGCAACAAGTACTGCTCTTGAAGGAATTGCGCGTCAACCTGAATCATCTGGAAAAATTCAAACCGCGATGATTATCGGTTTGGCTCTCATTGAATCGCTTGTTATCTATGCACTTTTAATGTTCTTTATCTTGCAGGCAAAACTCCCCGAAGGTGATATGCTGAGAGGAATGATTGATGCCGAAGCTGGAAAAGCTCAGGTTGAACAGGTGCAGGAAGATGCCGCTAACGGTGTCAAAATGGAAGACGCTAACGGTGTTGAAATAGAAGATACAGGCGAAAACGAATAAACGCAACCTCCAACAAATTGGGGCATCCCAAAAATTGCCCCAAAAAAGTTGGGGACCTATTAGCGAGTCCCAAAAACTCATGAGAAAAAAAATATATGCATGCTGTCTCATTTTTATGGGGATGTGTATCACCAGTGTATTCGCTGCTGATCCTCCTGCTGAAGGTGGGCTTTTAGACTTACTTGGGATTGATGAGAAGACGATCATCCTCCAAGTCATCGGTTTCCTTGTTGTACTCTTGGTGCTTTGGAAATTCGTTTTCGGCAAGGTAGGTGGGCTTTTAGAGGAACGCCGAACTGAAATCGTGACCCAGCTGGAACAATTGAAAACTGATCGAGAAGAATTGGACCAACTCACCGCTGAAACACGACAACGTTTAGGGGACATCGAAAACGAGTCGCAGGCAAAAATCCAGGCCGCAATTGAGCAGGGAAACATCGAACGTCAGCAAATTGTTGCACAAGCGCGGCAAGAGGCTGAAGATGAGATCGCAAGAGCACGTGCTGAGATTCAGCGCGAAAAAGACGAGGCTATCTCGGAACTGCGGGGTGTTGTAGCTGAACTCGCGATTGATGCAGCCGGCAAAATCATCAGTGCAGAACTGACCCCTGAGAGACACCAAAATATCATTGATGCATCTATTAACAGGTTGTCAGCGGAATAGTTATCAGTAGATTGTCCCTTTAGACATCTATAGTGAACTTTGAAATTGCTGGAAACTTTGATAAACCTGTTTGGGAAACATAACGGACAATAGAAGTCGTAGCACAAACTGTTAGTTTGTGCATATTAGTCCGCAAACTAACAGTTTGCGCTACAGAAGTGTCCCATTAATTATAGGTAAAAACGAACTATGAGAGACATTCGGGTCGCAAAACCTTATGCGCGCGCGCTATACGAAGCGGCTGTCGAACAGGAAGCGTTAGCATCTATTACCGCTGATATTGATAAGTTGCGAGAATTGATTGAGCAGTCAGAGGAATTCACACAATTTATCCATTCGCCTCTGCTGACTCCACAAGTTAAAAGCGATACGTTTCAGCAGCTGTTTACTGATGGCATGCATCCGTTGACGATTAATTTCTTTAAACTGCTTGCATCAAAGCAACGCGAACGTTATCTTGTCGCAATAATGGATGTCTTTTCTGCAATTGTTGATGAAGCTGCTGGTAGAGTTGTCGCAAAGGTGACGACAGCGGTGCCAATTACGCAAAACCAAGAGCAACAACTCGTTCAGCAATTAAGTACATATTCGGGAAAACAGGTGCGATTGGAAACCGAAACTGATGAACAAATTCAGGGTGGGTTTATTGTGCAGTTAGGCGATACCGTTTTTGATGCAAGTGTTACGACACAACTCCAACGTTTGAAACGGCAACTCGCAAAAGGATAATTATTTCTATACTGCGGTAGGTGCGGTTTCCTAACCGCACCGAGTCTGAGTAAATGGCACTTTTTTCTAATTCACAGGTTTCCAATTTGAATAAAAGACAATTGTGACCCTATAGAGGATTGAAAATATGGCAAGAGAAGTCCGACCGGACGAAATATCGAATATATTAAAACAGCAGCTGCAACAGTTTGAGCAAGACGTAGATGTCTATGACTCAGGCACTGTGCTGGAGGTAGGCGATGGTATTGCACGGGTGCATGGACTTGCCAACGCAATGGCAAGCGAGATGATTGAATTCCCTAACGATATTTACGGCATCGCTTTTAACCTTGAAGAAGACAACGTCGGTTGTGTGTTGTTTGGTGAAGACCAACTTATACATGAAGGCGATACCGTTAAACGCACAAATAGGCTGCCTGAAGTGCCTGTCGGTGAGGCACTCTTGGGACGGATCGTTGATGCACTCGGACAACCCATTGATGGCTTGGGAGATATTCACACAGAACACAGACTCCCCGTAGAACAGAAAGGGTTAGGTATCGTTCAACGACAACCTGTCAGCGAACCACTTTATACAGGCTTAAAAGCTATTGATAGTTTAACACCGATCGGCAGAGGGCAACGGGAACTCATTATCGGTGACCGCCGAACTGGGAAAACCGCAATCGCAATAGACGCTATCCTCAGCCAACGGAACACAGATGTCTACTGTATCTATGTCGCTATCGGACAAAAAGGTTCAACTTTGGCACAAGTGGCAAATACGCTTCGTGAACATAATGCGATGGAATATACTACCATCGTCTCAGCTCCCGCAAGTGCGCCATCGCCGCTGCAATACCTTGCCCCTTATTCTGGTACATCAATGGCGGAATACTTCTGTCATAACGGCAAACACGCGCTTATCATATACGATGATCTGACAAAACATGCGTGGGCATACCGACAAATGTCACTGCTTTCACGTAGACCGCCAGGACGTGAAGCGTATCCTGGTGATGTGTTCTATCTACATTCACGCTTGTTAGAACGGGCTGCGAAACTTAGTGACGAATTGGGAGGCGGTTCTCTCACCGCGCTACCGATTATTGAAATCTTTGAAGGTGATTTGACAACCTATATCCCAACAAACGTTATCTCCATCACAGATGGGCAAATATACCTCACAACGGACCTGTTTAACCAAGGGGTAAGACCTGCTATTGATGTCGGTACGTCTGTTTCGCGTGTTGGAGGTGATGCACAGGTTAAAGCGATGAAATCGGATGAGGTTGCAGGCACGTTAAAACTTGACCTTGCAAGTTTCCGAGAAGTTGCTGCCTTTGCACAATTCGGATCTGACTTGGATGCGTTAACGCAATCTCTGCTCCTACGCGGCACACGGCTTGTAGAATTGCTGAAGCAACCACAATATCAACCGATGCCCGTTGAACGCGAAGTTGCCTCTATCTTCTGTGGCACCAACGGCTATTTAGACGATGTTCCTGAGTCAGAAGTCGCTCGGTTTGAATCTGAATTCCTGCAATACCTTGACAGGAATCATGCGGAACTCCTTTCGGAAATCGCAGAAACCGGTCTGTTAAGTGATGAATTGCTTGAAACCATGCATGCTGCAGCAAAGACATTCAAGGAAAATTGGAGTGACACACCGCCAGCGCAACCGCAAATTGAGGAAGTGCCGACAGC
This sequence comes from Candidatus Poribacteria bacterium, assembly GCA_022825825.1. Taxonomy (GTDB): domain Bacteria; phylum Poribacteria; class WGA-4E; order WGA-4E; family WGA-3G; genus MSPOR6. Next base: position 87,891 of record JAJDWA010000011.1, on the reverse strand, counting down.
AGAGGACACAGGCACAGAAGCAGAGGAAACACCCACAGAAGGTGAATAGTTATGGCAACGTTACGAGAAATTCGGCGCCGTATCGCCAGTATTAAAAACATTGAGCAGGTTACCGATGCGATGCGCGTCGTTGCGGCAGCGCGGCTCCGTCGTGCCCAAGAAAATATTACTGCAACGCGTCCTTACGCGGATAAACTCAACACTATCCTCGGACATCTCATCTCACAGATGGACGTTGAGGCAGAGGCGTTGACACATCCACTACTTGAAGAACGTGAGGTGAAACACGTCTGTATCATCTCTGTTTCTGGTGATCGTGGGTTGTGTGGTAGTTTTAACAGTAACATCATCCGAACGACCACAGAACGTATACAGCACTACCAAGATAGTGGTGCAGACGTGACGCTTATCTGCATCGGCAGACGCACACAAGAGCATTTTGACAGACGCGGCTACGACATCACAGATTCATACATCAATATCTTCCGCCAACTTGAATTCCAAACGGCTGTTGACGTTGTCCACGAATTTGAACACCTCTATATTGACAAAACGATTGACAAGGTTGAGGTTATCTACAATAACTTCAAGTCTGCTATTCTTCAGACGGTGCTTGTTGAGCAACTTCTGCCATTAGAACCGATAGAACCAGAAGGCGATACGTTATTTTTGGACTATATCTATGAACCGGGACAGGTGGAACTCTTTGAAATGCTGCTCGGTAAACATCTGAATATGCAGATGTGGAAGGTGCTTTTAGACTCAAACGCGGCGGAGCAAGCAGCACGCATGGCAGCGATGGAAAACGCCACACAAAAAGCAAAAGAACTCATTGACGAATTAGTCTTACAACGCAACAGGGCACGTCAAACACAGATTACAACGGAAATATCAGAAATTGTCAGTGGCGCAGCCGCTTTGGAAGGGTAACAACCTCCTACAACTATTTATGGAGCTTTAAAGTTCAAAGAGTTTTCTGCTGTGCGCCATGATGTTATCCCAAGTTGCCACCTAAAATCATAAAGATTTTCTTCATTGCATATTAAAAGGGAGACAACACAAATGAAAAAACAGCTTGAAAGATTAATGTTTATTGGTATTGGTGGTCTCATCGCCATCATCAGTTTTAGTATCGGAAACACAGAGAAAAACACCGCAAAAGCACAAGACGAAGCACCCATCGTTGACATAATACGATGCCGAGAGTTACAAGTTCTTGATAAAAAAGGGAACAAAAGGATAAGTCTTAGTTTAGACGGTGATGGAGATACCGCCTACGTAATTTTACGTGAAAAAGACGAATCAATAAACGGTATGTTTTATGCCAGTGAACATGGCTCTGACCTAGTTTTAGATCCTGGTGATTCCCATAAAATCCATTTAGCTACTGATAAAGTAAGTAGTGGTATATCGCTTGGTAACGGTGCTAACTCGATCCGGTTATCTACTTTTGATGGACTTGGCAGTTTCGTGTGGGTTCACGCCAAAAGTACCATACCGGGCGTTTTCCAATCAGGAATGGAGTTGCATGCCCATTCGAATGGTGCTCACGTGGACGTTGAAGAGAGAGTCCGTTTAGAATCCAAGAATAATGTCGCACAGGTTGCCATATTTAATAAAGCGTCAAAGAAAGTCGGGGCTTTTGCTGTTATTGATGATGGTAGTGGGATATTGGTTACAGGAGACAAACAGGGCAAAAGCACAGGCACTGTACCATAACGAAAGGAAACAACAAAAATGACAATTCATTTATTAAACGCAGCCATCATGCCTCAACCAGCTTTTTTATAGCGTATAGATGTCACAGTGTTTATCAAACTTGTCAGAGAAGTGGACGCAGCAAAACACTACATCGGGTATCAAACAACGCTTGACTTGATATAAACAATCACACATGTCACGTTAGGTGGGATATGCGTAAATCGAACATCAAACCGAGTTGGCATATGACGATTATTTGTTAATAGCAAGACTCATACGCAGATTGACGATAGTTGACAAAATCACAAGAAAGAATGTTTCTAAAGAAGAATCGTAGTGGGCAACCGTCCCTGTAATAAAAAGGAATCTCTCATGAACCAAGGAAAAATATTAGAAGTTGTCGGCGCACGAGTAGACATAGATTTTTCGGAAGGTAAACTGCCGGATATCTTAAACGCTGTTAAAGTTCAACGTTATGATGGAAGTGAGTTGGTACTTGAAGTTCAACAGCACTTAGGCGAAAATCGTGTACGTGCAGTTGCTATGGACACAACCGATGGATTAGTTCGCGGTACACTTGCTACAGATACAGGCGGTCCTATCACTGTCCCTGTCGGTGATGCAGTGCTCGGACGTGTTTTTGACGTTACAGGTCAACCCATTGATGAAAGAGGCGATGTCGGTGAAGATGAACGATACTCTATTCACAGACCCCCGCCACCACAGGCAGAACTTACCACTGTTGCCGAGATGTTAGAAACAGGCATCAAAGTTATTGACCTAATCCAACCTGTTGTGCGGGGTGGAAAGGTCGGATTCTTCGGTGGTGCTGGTGTCGGTAAAACCGTTCTGGTCGCTGAACTAATTTACAACATCGCCACACAACACGGCGGTTATTCCGTCTTCTGTGGTGTCGGTGAACGGACACGCGAAGGTAATCAGTTCTGGCTTGAACTTGACGAATATGGCGTGATTGACAAAACAGCGATGGTGTTCGGACAGATGAATGAACCGCCAGGTGCACGTCTTCGCGTCGGACTTGCGGGTCTCTCTATGGCGGAATACTTTCGTGATCAGCAAGGACAAGATGTGCTTATTTTTATTGACAACGTCTTCCGTTTCACACTGGCAGGCGGTGAAGTGTCAGCACTGCTTGGTCGGATGCCCTCCGCTGTCGGATACCAGCCAACACTCGCAACAGAAATGGGTGAACTGCAGGAACGCATTACCTCTACACAACACGGCTCTATTACATCATTCCAAGCGGTCTATGTTCCCGCTGATGATTATACCGATCCGGCTGTCGTTTCTGTTTTTGCGCACCTTGACGCTGTAACACGATTGGAACGCAGCATCGTTCAGAAGGGGAGATTCCCTGCTGTGGATCCGCTCACGTCAAGTTCCCGTATTCTCACCGCAGAGATTATCGGTGAAGAACATTATCAGACTGCATTTAGAGTCAAACAGGTGTTACAAGAATATGGTGACCTGCAAGATATTATCGCTATCCTCGGCGTAGATGAATTGTCAGATGATCAAAAGTTAGTTGTCAATAGGGCGCGGAAGATAGAGATGTTCCTCACACAACCGATGTTTGTGGCTGAACGTTTCACTGGCCGCGCTGGCAAATATGTCAAAATTGAGGATACCGTGCAGGGCTGCCAAGCAATTCTTAACGGTGATTGCGATGAGTTGCCTGAACAGTCGCTACGTTATATCGGCACAATTGACGAAGCGTTTGAGCAAGCAAAAGAAGCAGAATTAGAAGCAGCAGCAGATTAAGTATGTGATCACTCCCTGGTAGATGCGGTTTCCCAACCGCATCTGTGAGATTGAATCAATACCGGTTCGGTTAGGAAACCGAACCTACCACGTGTATAAACAATTATCGGTTTACTGTAAAACAACATAAATATGCAAAACAGAAGTTTTCACCTTGAAATACGGACACCAGAAAAACTGATTTATGAAGGCGATGTGACCAGCGTTAACGCGCCCGGAATTGAAGGCAACTTCCAGATTCTATATGGACATATCCCTTTCCTCACCGCATTAGAGGTCGGTGAGATCCGTGTCAATGAATCGTCGGACACACCTCGTTTAATGGCGACAAGTGGTGGTGTTTTTGAAGTGCTACGCACCGGTGTCACTGCATTGGTTGAAACAGCAGAATGGGCATCGGATATTGACGTGGCACGTGCCGAAGATGCACGCGACCGCGCCCAAACACAACTCACCGCAGATGCCCCCGATCTGAATCGCCCCCGCGCTGAAGCAGCCCTCGCCCGCGCACAGAATCGTATTAAGGTTGCGAGTAATGCGTAAATTGTGTTAAAATAGTTCTTAAGTCTACAAGAGGTGTGTTGTAATATGCGCTTTGAGAATTATGAATCGGATGTAGATATAGCTTCCGATCGCGTAGAAACCGGAACTGCAATAACGGACCTTTCCCAACTTCAAAAGTCCCAAATCGAAAAGCAAAAGCGTGAAATATCAGAGCAATTTGATATCCTATCACAACGGGAAGATAACTGGGATGGACGCGGTTCGCAAAAACCAACTGAATTAACCCTGGTTCACGCGAAAGTGGTTATGAACGCATTGTTAGATTCTGTCACTTCCGTCGGCTATCGGTGTGATACGCCATCTATTTCCAGCGATGGAGACGGCTATGTAACCGCAGTATGGTACAAAAACGAACGGCAATTACACCTTCAAATTGGAGAACATGAGGCGGAATACTTCAAAGTTTGGGGCACGAACATCGACACAGAAATGGACGTGGATTTTCTAAAACCTGAAAATTATGTACCGCTTTGGAAATGGTTAATTGCCGTTGCACGTGCCGAAGATGCACGCGACCTTGCCCAATTACAACTCACCGCAGATGCCCCGACTGAATCGCCCACGTGCAGAAGCGGCACTCGTCAGCGCACAAAATCGCATTAAGGTTGCAAGTAATTCGTAAGCATCGCTTCTTTGACAAAAACATTATTTCATGACACACTACGCAACAATAAAATCGAAAGTTTACATCGAGACGACGGTAATCAGTTACTTGGTAGCACGCCCCAGTAGTGATGTGACGGCAACAGCACGACAACAAGTCAGTCGGCAGTTGTGGGAAGAATATTCCGACAATTTTGAGTTTCTCATTTCAGATATAGTTATTAGTGAAGCGATAGGAGGTGATGCAGAGGCAGCGCAGCGTCGGCGAGATGTATTGACAACGTTAACAATATTGCATTTGTCACCGGCCGCTAATGCTTTTGCAAGACACCTAATAGATACCGGTGCCGTGCCAGAATCCTCATTACCAGATGCACAACATATCGCTATAGCCACAGTCCACAGCATAGACTACCTTGTTTCTTGGAATTATAGACATATTGTGAATGAAGTCAAGCGGCAGCATATCAACGAAGTTTGTCGTGATGCCGGCTATCAACCTACAACACTTTGCACACCCACAGAACTAATTGAGGGGATACAAATGAAAGAGAATCTTGATACACAGACGGATCCTATCCTTGAAGAATGCTATCAAGCGAAGGAAGAGTTCGCTGCAAAATTCAAAACACAGAAAGAACTCTATAATTATTTGCAAGCAGAATCGGTAAACCGTAAAAAAGAGGGGTGGAAATATATCACCCTACCCGTAGCAACACCTCACAAGAAAAATTAACACGGTTGGATTTGGATTAAGGTTGCGGGCAATTTGTAATCGCCCCCTTTAATTTTGATTGAATTAGAGATAACCTGCCTCGGAGAGTAAGTTCGCGAGGTTCTTTTTTCTACCACAACGCCCTATCAAAACCGGTACAGGTTTGCCTTGGAAATTCACGGTTAGTTGTCGGCGTTTTGGATTCGTCCAATTAATACCGCGTCCATGAAACAGAACTGGAACATAGACGGTTTCACCATTCTCCCTTCGATCAGGAGCAACAGTAACGGCAAGTTGCAAACTGTTTTCTAACTTTTTACGGACATCAGATTCGTTGGCTTTACCACTTTTAAGTTCAATTGGAACCGCGACGAAGGTTGTTTTAGCCGTATTCCCGTAAAACAACAGTCGGTCACCCCGTTTTCCGCTCTCTCCGCGCGATTTGAATTCCCTCTCTACATCTATCACAACCCGTTTCCTGGGTAAACCGGTACGGTATACCTTACATCCTTCTCCGCCACATTCGTTAGTGAGACTGTTTGGGGATACTTGCTCTTGAATGTGGGTAAGCCCTTTACTCAGATTCAACTGCATCCTTTCCTTTCGTTTGCTCAATTCTATTTTGTAGTCCTGCCGAACGGTTATAGAGATCCTCCGCTATATCCAAGTGATCCTCCGGTTCTATACCTTCAACAAGATCAAACGGAAGTTCTTGGACCGGTTTGTCCTTATGGAACCACCATGCACCGACCTCTTCCGCTTTCAGGTAGTCTGCGGATTCACTTGTGGATTCTCCCTGTTTCTGCAATTCGCCTTCGCGAATAAGATTGCCAATTTGTTGGAGGAGATAGTTGCTATGCGTTGTAATCAAGACGTGAACACCGGCATGGACCAAACGGACAAGGGTTTGGGCAATTACGGTTTGTGCACCCGGATGCAGGTGAGATTCAGGTTCTTCAATAATGAGCAAGTCGCCTTGTCTAACAATACCTCGCAGATAGAGGACTAAAGGTGCAAGCTCAGATACCATCGCCGCGGAGTGACTCATCCGCAGTGTCTCCTCCGACTGATTTGGACGGTACAGAAATTCCGGGTACGCTTCTGGTGCGGCGCGTTTAACTTCTATTTTCCCCTCCAGCAGTTCCGTCTCCAGTTGCTCAGCAACGCGACGTATTCTGCTTGATGATCCCTTGCGTTCATTGTAGTTAACGATCTGCTCCAGAAAATCCGCTATCATTCCGGAAAGCGTGGATACTTCAGGAAAACTATCTAAACCGATGCGAGTCGCACGTCTGATGAAGGCAGTCGCAAGTACATCGCGGCTTTGCATGATGCCGCTCCGAGCTGCAGGTAAGTAGTATGAATTTGTTTTTCGCCACGGATCAGTGCTTAGATCCTGAAATAGACGTTGAACATCGGATATCTCGTGGAACTCAGCCTTACGATTCGCGTCGAAGAGAATCATGTCTGGATTGATGTTACCTGTTATCGTAGGACCGGACCCAGAGTCCTGTGTCTCAAAAGACCAACATATTTGATCCTTCTCGTGAATTGACAGTGAAACTTTCATTTCGTTGTCTCGGTTCCCAGTGAACCGAATTAACTTGGAAACATCCTCAAGGTCAAAACACCTTTTGAGCTCGTTTGGGAAGTATTCCTGATCTTTGAGTCTAAACTCCGATTGGTCTTGCGCAGGCTGCGGTAAATCGGAATATTTGAACGGACGATCAGGCGTGTTTAACTTTTTAAGGACCTCTGACACTTCTTGTTCCATCTCATCTTGTGGACTTTGTGTATAGCGATCTCGCGAACGGTGAACATAACTGGAATAATAAAGAAGAGAAACTGCCCAAGGATATTGTGAGATGCTCCCAAAATGTTGGTGTAATGCGTAAATAAGCGCAGCGAGATATGTCTTGCCAGTGTTACTCTCACCGACAAATACTGTCAGCGGACGTAGGTCTATTTCTGCCTTTTCTATCGGACCGAAGTTTTTTACGTTAATGTGGATGTCCATTGCTTCCTCTATTGGTGCTGGCTTTGAATCAATTATATGTCTATCTAATATCAATTGCAAGGAAAATGGATCGCTATTGGGCACAAATATTGGGACAGAGATAGGCATAGATTTTCTAAAACCTGAAAATTATGTACCGCTTTGGAAATGGTTAATTGACGTTGCACGTGCCAAAGATGCACGCGACCGTGCCCAAGCACAACTCACCGCAGATGCCCCTGATCTAAATCGCCCGCGCGCAGAAGCAGCCCTCGCCCGTGCACAAAATCGTATTAAAGTTGTGAGTAATGTGTAGTTAGATAGCATGTTTTCTCATGTGTCGTACTAATGGATTGTCATACCAATACCAGCTGGTTAACACGCTAATTTTGAGGTAGAAGATTGTTTCGAGTTAAAATTTTTTCTACCAATTTTCTTGTCTTGTCGAAATCGCTAACATTGAACGCCCAGAGAATTTGTTGAGTTAAAGAATCAATAACGTTTATAAATTTTTCTCTTTCCGCAATATCCCACGTTAAACATTGTGTAGTGACTATAATTTCTGAATCAACACATTCTTGTATTTCCGACAAATACCCTGGTTGGTTTTCAGAAAACAAAAGTTTCTCCCCTAGTACCTGACGTAATTTTGCTTTAACCTCAAGATTTCCCAAGTACCCACATCTTGCGTAAAGATATTCTGCTTTTTGGATGTATTGGCCGAGTATGCGAACTATAGACGCAAAGTTAATGGACTTACTATCAGCATTTTCTGATCCAATATTATTTAGTAGATGATATAGGTATACATTCCTATAATAGAGGACTCCGTAAACGTTTAATTCCAAACAATCATAGGGTTTTTCTATTCCTATCAAAAAACGGGTGCCGTCAGGGACTCTTCTTAAATTTGATGCTTCTACATTCGGATTTAGCCGTTCGCTTGCAAAGGAATAAATCTCGGTTGTCGAAATTATAGGACGATAAGGAAATATAGGTTTGATAATCACTGTCAGATTTGGATTGTCTGTAGCACAGAGAACATCTGTTCTTTCCTCAATACGATTAATAATTTGTTTAGCAACTATCTGAGCATCCTCTCGGCGTTTGAACATGTAGGCAATACGATCCATATCCGCGAGTTTGTACGGTTGAGTAATGCTACCCGTGCGGATATAAACTTTTGTGGAATTTTGAATCGCATGGGGAGCTTGGATGCTCTCATCAACGCGAACTACGACAACCATATTGTTAGAATTTGGCACATCAACAATTACCACTTCGGGAATAACTGCCGGATAAATCCCCATGAGTGTGCTCTGCAGAATTTGTTCCTCAATTCCATTTTGCTTGGGTATACCCAGAATAGGAAACTCAACTTTGTTCATTTCATCAGTTTCTGCCCCTATGACAAAAATTCCACCAAATGTATTCGCAAAAGACGATACGATTTTCGGAATATGTACAACCTTTCGTTTATATTCTACGCGCACACCTTCACCAAATTCTTGGCAAAAGTTTTTAACATCTTCAAACGTGATTTTGTCTGTTGGTTTGGTAAACATATTTTTTAAATCCTTTATGATTAATATTCTCTATGAAAAAAGGTTATAGAAATTTGACACAGCAAGCATTCTGCTTCTTTTTTGAGTGCTTCACCTCTTATTTGAGTGATCGAAGTGCTTTTTCTGCAAGGGCTTTAATCTCTTTATTGCCTGCCTTTTCAGCAAATCTTAAAGCAGTGCGAATATCTTGCTTTGCTTCCCAAGTGCGACCTAGGAGAGCTTTCGCGAGCCCTCGAGTAGCGTAAGCATCGGCATAATCTGGTTTTAGGCGGATGGCAATGTCACAGTCAGCGATGGCCGCACTATGTTGACCTAGGCTTGTCTTCGCGAGCCCTCGAGTAGCGTAAGCATCGGCATAATCTGGTTTTAGGCGGATAGCTGTGTCACAGTCAGTGATGGCCGCAAAGTATTGTCCCATTCTGCCTTTTACAACCCCTCTATTGACATAGGCAAAGGGTAAATCAGGTTTTAAGCGAATTGCTTCATTGTAGTCGGCAATGGCAGAAAAGTTTTGCCCCATCCTGTACTTCGCGAGTCCGCGATTAACATAGACATCAACATAATCTGGTTTTAGGCGGATGGCCTTGTCGTATGCTATAACCGCCTCCTTATAGCGTTTAAGCGTGTACATCATATTGCCACGCAAAAAATAGGTCTCAGCAGATATAGATTGTTTTCCTTGCAATAAAGGTTGCGGTGACTTTGACTGCTCCAGCAGTTTCTTGAGATATTTTGATGGAATTGCAAAATTCAGATTTTGCCCACCTTGAAGCGTCATAAAGGACACCCCAATAACTTCACCTTTTTTGTTTAACACAGGACCACCACTACTCCCCGGAGAAATCGGCGCAGTCATCTGCAGACGTTCTTTTGTGTCCTTATCGCGACGGCTACTAATAATACCATCCGAGAACGTGCCTTCTAAACCTTTCGGGTTGCCCGCAACGTAAACCGTCGCACCAATTTTAACTGCATCGCTATCACCAAGCGAAAGCGGTTTGGTCCCGTACGCGGTAACTTTGAGAAGTGCCAGGTCGTTTGTTTTGTCAGTTGCTGTAACGCCTTCAATGTTGTATCTGGTGTACTTACCAACTAACTTTGCCGTGCCTTTTGCTGCACCTTCAATCACGTGGTAGTTGGTTGCAATAAGGTTGGACTTCACAAAGAATCCGCTTCCAATACCAAGGGTTTTGCCGTTTTTATCCTTCATTTCCAAGTATACTGTCGCTACTAACGCTTTTTCGGCAATATCTTCGGCAGGGAGGGTGGTTTGGGCAGGTGCGGTGTTTATGGTGCAAAAGAGTAGAAGAACGATAATGGCGGTTCGGGGGAATGTCCACAATAATTTATCTCTATGTTTCATTGAATACTTCCTTTTGATGGTTTGTCTTGCAAATTAAGCATGTTGTTAACAATATGATAACCTATTCAATGAAGAATGTCAATGTAAAAACGTTTGACATCCGCAGATTTTTCAGATATACTTACCACAATCCGTGCCAAACGCGCACGAAAACAGACTGCAGCATAAACAAGCACAATTTTTAAGGAGAACCACCGATGGGAACTGAAAAAATACGCTCTCTCCCTTATGCGCCAACAGACACAGCGGATATAATATACCCCGAATCGGATGGAAAACCCATGGCAGAAGCCGATCTCCACATAGAGGAAATAATCCGGATGCGTCATATCCTAAAAGCACATTTCGCTGAAAGACCGGATGTTTATGTCTCTGGCAATATTATGATGTATTACGAAGAAGATGTTATTCAATCATCTGTCTCACCCGATATACTTGTCACTTTCGGTATTGGGAAAAAACGCCGCCGCACTTACAAGACTTGGGAAGAAGGGAAACCGCCTGATTTCGTAATGGAGTTCTCAAGTAGAGGCACCTATAGAGATCATTTAAATGACAAAGTGGAGTTATATGCCAAAATCGGAATATCGGAATACTTCCTTTATGACGCAGAAAGACGCTATCTGCCCTCATACTTGATGGGGTATCGGCTTGTTGATGGGAGTTATGTTGAGATTCTACAACAACCTGATGGCGGGTTTTTCTCAGAGACGTTGAACTTGACGATCCATTTGCTGGATGATACTATTGGTGTTTATGACCCTGGCACGGGAAAGTGGTTACAATCAGCAGAGGAAAGAGCCGAAGAAGCAGAGACAGAAGTCGAACGACTTCAAGAGGAACTTAAACGTTTACAAAACACGCCTACACCGTCAGCGTAACCGCATCCTGCTTCGCAATCTCCTTGGTATGTCCATAAGGTGCTGATTCAACCAATTCCAACGTCTCAGGTGATAACCGATCCAGAATAGGTTGCGGTAAGCCGTGTGTGCCAGCGTATTGTGGAAAATACCGCAAAACGAGAAATCGTCGATCCCGATCCTTCGGTTTCCAGCGTAGCACCCCGTGCGTTAGCAGTTCCGAAATAATCACGATATCCCCTGCCTTCGGTGTGATATTCACAAAAACGGGATCATCAATCGGATCAATACCGTCCGTTTCGTCAAGTGTCAGCAACTGCTTCGGACGATCGAACTCACTTTTATGTGAACCGGGAATCACGATGAGACCGCCATCACCTGGATAGACATCCGTAAAATAAGGGAAACAGACGAAATTATCGCAGTAGATACGTCCGTTGCCAGCCTCATAGCGGGTGCTATACCATCCGTAATCATCACGTGCGCAGTGCAGTCCACCCGGATTGACATGTGCATTTTCTCCCGCTTGCCACAAATCATGTTTGTCATGCTTGAGCGAACCTCTACCAAATCGCGGCTGATTGTCGGTTAATTCTTTGATAATTGGCCATAATGCCGCGTGCATCGTCAAGCATTCAAGCGACTTGTCAAAAGCGAATCCGTGTTGATGCAGTCCACGCTGTTCAAACCCTGGCGGCAATTCATCGGGCGGCGTGGTGATATATCTGTCAACTGCCTCAGCCGCCGCCGTTAACGCATCGCCAGTGATCACGTTTTTCAGGTGAAGGTAGCCGGTTACATCAAATAGATAACGTTGTTTCGGTGTCATTTTATGTTTTCCTTGTTACAATCAGGAAATAGTGCCTTTCCTAAATAAGTCTGATACTTACAACGACATATTAAATTCTGTCCCAGTTACGTTGCCTTTCACAAAGGCATCACGGAAAAGCGTTTGCCGTTTAGGTGGCATCGTTTCGAGCAATGCTTGCGGCGGTTGTGAGAGCGTCCACCGTTTGTCAACCGAGTTATATGCGTTGAAGATAGCAACTCGGTCAATGTCGGGGTTTTGCCATGCTTGACCGCTATGTGTAATCGCCTCCGTAAAAATAATGACAGACCCAGCAGGACAAGAATAGGTATCCCAGAACTCCCATTCCTGTTTCCGTACTACCTCTGGGGCAGTATACGCGGCTTTGTGGCTACCTGTAATAAACATCGTCCCACCGTCCTCCTTCTCAACAGGGTTAAGTTCCCATACGACGCGTGTCAAACCACTATACGCTTGTCCAGGTTGACATTGGTACTGGTGGCAATCACCCGGCATCCGAAACATGCCGTTGCCGTTATGCGGACCAAATGCGTAGGGAGGATCATCCGTTGTAGAACGTAATGCCATAAAACTCATCTCCATCCGAAACCCGTAGCAGGTCTCTGATGCTAAATATGGAGATGCCAGAAATTCGTTCCCAAATGCCACAACAACCGGATGATCTATCAGCGCTTCTAATGGACCGCCATAAGTATTGCGATGGTACTCAGGCGTAATTGTTTCAGAATTGCGTTTTAATCGATAGCAAAAATCTCGCATCTCCTCAACCTCAGACTCTGTCAACACACCCGGAATTAAGAGCCATCCATTCTTATCAAAGAGATACTTCTGCTCCTGCGTCAAAGGGACAATAGGTTTGCCATCAGCGTTTGTTGTTGTAAGGTCGCAAGCATTTGATGCCATTGGGTTACCGAAATCTTTGTTAAATTTAATACCTATCTGTTCAGCCATAAATCCATACCTCTTTTTTCTTTTCTAAGAGGGGTTTGTACCCCGATTTATACGAGAATTTAACGAATTCTTGTACCCGTGAAATAATCCGGATTTGCTCCCATCTTTTTTAAAAGCGGCGTTGTCAATTTATCAAGCCGTTCAATCACATCATTTGACGGTGTCCATTCAATGGCACGCAAGTTTTGTGTCAATTCATCTACATTTCGGGTGCCAACAAGCATACATGTAATTCCCGGTTTTGCCATCGTCCAAGCAATTGCAAGTCGACTCATCGGAATCTGTTCATCTTCTGCAATTTTCCTGATGCCTTCCAGTGTCTCAAACATCTCTTTTTCTGCGCCTTTTTCACCGTGTGTAGCCATTGGTCGGTCATCGCGAAAATGGCGAAAACGAGAATGCACCGGTAGCATCTCATCTGCGCTCTTATATTTCCCCGTCAATAGACCTTGTAACAGTGGCATATATCCCAAAATACCGACGTTATGCTTTTGACACAAAGGAAGAAGTTCAATCTCTATTGCGCGGGATAAAAGATTATAACAGAGTTGGTTTACAGCAAGTTCTGTTCCTGTCTCAAGTGCTGCTGTCAGTTGTGCTACACCAAAATTGCTCACACCAATAGCACGAATGAGACCATCTTCCCGCAGTTGGATTAACTCCGCCATGCTCTCATCAATGGCAATCTCATCGTCGGGCCAGTGGATCATATAAATATCAACATAATCCGTTTGCAATCGGTGGAGACTTGCTTCGCAATGTTCGCGTATCGTGTCGGGATCAGGTCTACTTACCTTTGTGCCGATGATTGCTTCGTGCCGCCTGCCTTTCAACGCAACACCGAGTGCTTCTTCACTCCGTCCCTCGTTATATCCCTCTGCCGTATCAAAAAAGTTGATACCAGCATCCAATGCTGCATGCGTTACAGTGGTAACATCCGATTGCGCCTGCGGGCCCCAGTAATCACCTCCACCATACGACCAGCAACCGATTCCCATCGGTGAAATCTCAATACCAGATTTACCACACGTCCGCGTCTTCATTTTCAGCCTCCATGTTGTATCAAAATAGGCAATATACGATTTATCCTAATTCCGCGCAAAGTTCGGAAATCAACGCAGCATTTTCACCAATCTGGTCGCCAAATTGTTGATACATACCGAGCAACAGCACGTCATTCGGTTTAGAATTTTCCATAGCGAATTGGATTTCCTCACGAATCTGTTGCGGACTTCCGATTGTCCTGCCCGCAGCAAGCACTTTGAAGATAAGACAAGGTTTATCTGTCCGTTGTATCGCCTTACACATCTCAACGCGGTCTTCTCTGGCATATATTTCCCCTAAGGGGGCGTAACCGAACTTTTCCGTAAACTTTTGACTGCCACCGTGTAGGTTATAGAGTGCTGTCATATAATAATCTATATCCCACTCTTCGTCTTCAGCGATATGCACAAGTTTTGGGTCATGCACCGATAAACCGACAAGCGCACCGGTATCGCGAATTCGTTTGAGAATATCCTGCAAGTGATCAAGTTTGTTTTCACGTAGACAACGTTGCCCTACGCCACCACCGTGCGGTGCCATGCCAAACGGATTGTGTTTCGCGGCTTCAAAAACATGGTCGGGATCCTCGTACCAGCGGGAACCTTGGCTGAGGCAGAACCAGTGCATCGTTCCACCCGAATCTCGATATCGCTGTAGGTCGGACATTGAGCGGTCCGTCATGCTATTCTGCCAACCATTTACCCCGACTTCCTCTGCCCGTTTGAGCGTTGCCACAACCCGTTCTGGCGTATGATATTCCTGCTGATGCTGTGAAAGCAGTCGATTAAAGTGAGAATAACCGTAAATTGGATTATCTCCAATCAACAACTTACTGATTTGGTGATTACAAAATGAGACTTTCGGTAAGGTAGTTTCCACTGTTTATCCTCCAAGTAAAACACGTCTAACCAAACAGAAATCCCTCCAGAACAGACGCATCAATTTCACGCACAAGATGCATCGTCAAGTCCAACGCTGCATTGTAGTCGTCAATATTAATAATTGAGACATGGCTATGGATATAACGCGATGGTACACCGAGTACAACGGAAGGCACACCTCTGCCGAACTGATGAATTGCACCACCATCTGTCCCACCAGATTGACGCACACCGAGTTGATACGGGATCTCATGTTTCTTTGCTGTTTCAACCACAAAATCAGCCAACTTCGGATTGACAATCATTGATGAATCAATTATCCGAATTTGTACACCTGCCCCAAGTTTCCCTTGTGAATTACCGACACTCAATCCTGGAGTATCATCGCCAGGGGGTCCCTCAAGCACAATTGCAAGGTCAGGTTCTACACTTGCTACCATTGTCTTCGCTCCGCGCAATCCTATCTCTTCCTGCACACTTCCTGCACCGATAACGGTGTTCGGATGTTCCTCAAGTTTCAATAAGGCTTCAATCACAAGTGCCACACCAACGCGATTATCGAACGCTTTGGCAGTGAGCAGTTTCTCATTTTTTAACCGCATAAACGGCCCGTAAGGTGCAATTGGACATCCGGGCAAGATTCCATACTCCTCCTTCGCTTGCTCTTCATTCTCTGCACCGACATCAATAAAAAGGTCTTTTATGTCTAAAACTTTATCGCGGGAACCTGAAAGCAGGTGCGGCGGCGTTGAACCAATGACTCCCGGCACTTTGCCTAATTTCGTTGTGATATTGACTCGTTGGGCTAATAGTGTATGCG
Organism: Candidatus Poribacteria bacterium; assembly: GCA_022825825.1. Taxonomy (GTDB): domain Bacteria; phylum Poribacteria; class WGA-4E; order WGA-4E; family WGA-3G; genus MSPOR6. The sequence continues at coordinate 72,217 of JAJDWA010000011.1, read as the reverse complement.
CCCACCATCCACCGAGCGGTAGAAACTTGACGTATCCGTTATCTGTCACATTTGTCACAACAAAACCGATTTCGTCTAAATGTGAATCAAGTAGGATACGCGGGTTTTCAACATTTCCAGCGCGTGTGCAGAAAATACTCCCCAGCCTGTCTGTCTCAATTGGGCCGACATCAGCGACAGCATCGCGAAAAATATCTCGCACTTCTGCCTCATAACCAGGGATTCCGTCTGCTTGTGTTAGTGATTTAAGTAGTTCTATTGAGGTTTCGTTCATCATTGCCTTCCTTTGATTTCCATATTATGTATTTGTGAATTATAGCAGGTTGATCAGAAATTTTATTAAATATTTACGAAAAATCAGGATTATTCCAGGTTTTAGCAAACGTTACATTTCTAACACACTTTCAATAAATTTAAGACTTTTTAGATTTCGCTCCGTATGGTATTGAATGAAACTACTGAGGACAAGTTTCAGTTCACGATGATTACGCGTGGATGCCCGAATCCGACTTAATTTGTCCAATTCTGATTTTCGTAATGTCTTCAAAAGTTCACAACTTCCCGGTGCGATTGAAAATGCAGAGGTGTCTCTATGTTGGCAATCCTCACAAAGCAGTCCACCGTGTCGAACGCTGAAAAACATCATAGATGCGCTCTGCGTCCTTTTGGCCGATGCGGCAGTCACAACCGAACTACAATTCGCACACTGGGAAAGTTGTGGAGCATAACCTGCAAGGTCGAGAAACTTAATCTCAAAAAACCGCGCGAGCAACGGTACATCATCAGTATCTGCTAAAAATTGGTACGTCCTCCGTAATAAGTCAAAAATCTCAGGATTCGCGTCGCCTTCTGATTCGATAGCATCAACTAATTCTGCAAAATAGCATCCATAAGTAATGCGAGCAAAATCGGTGCGGATTCCATCAAAACCTTCAATCAGTTCAAAACCTGTGAGATTTTGTAAGTCCCTATTTTCACGATAATTAAAAAGGAGCATGCCGTGATTGAGCAGCTCTAAACTGCCGCTCAGCTTGCTTTTAGGGCTTTTTACACCGTAAGCCATAGTTTTTACTTTACCAAAATCGGGAGTATAGAAAGTGATGATCTTGTGAGATTCGCGTAAGGAAAAAGTGCGAATTACAATTGCGTGTGTCTTTTGAACAGGCATGTTTTTATGTGTGGGAGCAAGTTTTTTGTCATCATGCAATATATAAGGCGGGATAAAATCGGGGCGAGAGGATTTGAACCTCCGACCTCCTGCTCCCGAAGCAGGCGCGCTAGCCGGGCTGCGCTACGCCCCGTTATACCTATAATTATACGGCATTTTGGAAACTTTGTCAAATTTTTTAATTATTCTGAATCTGTATCACCGTTAGCGTTTTTCGGCATCTGAATTTGAATGCGGTGAATCCGCCGTTCGTCTGCTTCTAATATCGTGAAACTTATGCCGCGGTAGGTAAAAACGGTGCCCTTTTCAGGGACTCGTCCAAGATGGTCTACTACAAACCCCCCGATAGTATCAATATTTTCTGCCTCAAGTTCTGTACCAAGTTTTTCGTTCAATTCAACAAGGTTGAGTCTGGCATCAACGGAGTAGGTATTTGGACTAATTTGAATGTAGGCATCTTGCTCATCCGCTTCGTCTTCGTCTTGAATTTCGCCTACAATCTCCTCAATAATGTTTTCAAGTGTTACAATCCCCGCTGTACCGCCGTACTCATCTACGACAATAGCGATGTGCTGTTTGTGTTCTCGCAGCTCTCGGAATAATTCAGAAATCTTTTTACTTTCTGGAGTGAAAAAAGGTGTTCGCCCAACAATAAGTTCGCTGAGGTTAATCGGTCTCTCCTCTGCCCAACAATCTAACATGTCTTTAACGTGCAAAATTCCGACAATGTTATCAATCGTCTCTTCATATATCGGAATGCGCGTATGCCTGCACGCGATTGTTGTCTGCAAAACTTCGGCGACTGGCGTTCCAACCTCAAGGCATACCATATCGGTTCGTGCCACCATAATTTCTCGGACCACTTTATCCGGTAAGTCCAAAATCCGAGCAATCATTTCACGGTTGTCTGGCTCTAAAATTTCCTGACTGTCTGCAACGTTATCAAGCGTTTCTAACACTTCCGGGGATACAAGACTATCTTGTGCTGACGTAACTTTGCCGCCACAGATACGCACAATCAGATTCACCAGAAAATTTAGAGGGATTAAAATTAGAAAACCGCCCCAATAGACGATACGCAAGGCACGTAACGCATGAATAGTCGTTCCGCTGGGGCTATTTTGGACGTAGTTTTTAGGAAATAATTCTGTGAAAACAACAAGAAGCAGGACAGCGAGACCACCGCTCAATATTGGGTTGTCCCAAAATGTCGTAAACAGGACAACGCTTGCCACCATCAGAAGCGTTTTCGCTGTAATGATGGTCAGTGAATAGCGACGTGGGTGGTGCAAAAGCGATGTCAGGACCTCGTACCGTTTTCCGCCTTCCTCCGCAAATTCCAGAATATCTGCCCGCGTTAACCGAGCAAGCAAAGCCTCTGCTGCTGAAAAGAGTGCATTTAAAATTAACAGAATTCCTAAACAGACTAATCTTATAATTATATGTTGCTCATCCAAGCGTAAAATAACACCTCCGTTATATCTCTAACAAGAATTTCTACGCATCAATTACTAAACCTTAGTACTTCAACAGAAATTGGCTTATGGATTCGCTTTTTGTCAGTCTTATTTAACGTGAGTTTGATAAATCCCGTCCGCTTTCTCATCCCGATTTAGTACCCCCTGGTATGCGGTTTTTCTAAACGCGCCTGTCCCTGTGCTGAATTTTAGCTACCGGCGGGTTTGGAAAACGCGCCTACCAGGGGTGTGGACCGCTAAGTTGACGCATAAAGATTTCGCTGCGCTCTACCCAACCTACATCTTCAAGTGTTCTAAAATAGTTTCTTGTTTTTCAAACATAACAGTGGCTTCCTCTTGTGTTTGATGGTCATATCCAAGTAGATGAAGCACACCGTGCACGGTTAAAAATGCGACTTCCTTTTCAAGCGAATGTTTTTCAGTTGTCGCTTGCTGTTCTGCAGTTTCTAACGATATAACAATATCCCCAAGCATGTTGGGGGGCACCATCACGTTATCTTCACCTTCATGCATGGCAAACGCTAATACATCGGTTGGTGCATTTATCCGACGATATTGATGATTCAGTTCTGTCATGCGGCTATCATCTGTTAACAAAACGCTTACTTCACAATTTACCAAATTATGTGCATTTAATGTCGCTAAAACGGCTTCGTGAACAATTTGGACATCAAACGTGGTATTGCTGCTGGTGTTCGTAACATCAATCAAACTGCTAACCTTCAGATTTTTCGGATTCTGCTAATACTTGTTTGACATCTGGGGGTGGTGTTGATCGCTCATAAGCTTCAATGATACGTTGTACCAATTCATGCCGTACAACATCAACCTTTGAGAAGTATATGAATTGAATTCCTTTTATGCCAGCAAGCACTTCTTGCGCATCGGCGAGTCCAGAGACTTTATGCGTAGGCAAATCCGTTTGTGTGATGTCGCCTGTAACAACGGCTTTTGAGTCGAAACCGAGACGTGTAAGGAACATTTTCATCTGTTCAATCGTTGCATTCTGTGCTTCATCAAGAACAACAAAAGAGTTATTGAGTGTTCTACCCCGCATAAAAGCGATCGGTGCAACTTCAATAATGTTCCGCTCAATATAATTGTCAAGCGTATCAGGTGGGATCATATCGTACAACGCATCGTATAGTGGCCGTAGATACGGGTGCACTTTTTCGGCTATATCACCGGGTAGAAATCCGAGATGTTCACCCGCTTCAACGGCAGGTCGGGTTAAGATGATACGACTCACCTGCCCATTTTTAAGCGCAGAGACAGCCATCGCCATCGCAAGATAGGTTTTTCCCGTACCCGCTGGCCCTATGCCGAATACAAGATCGTTGTGTTTTATCGCTTCAACGTACCGTTCTTGCCCAGCAGTTTTCGGCCGAATCACACCACGTTTTGAGAACACAGGTATGGATTCTGCCGAACTTTGATCTAAAATGCTTGCTTCATCAGCTGCCGTTGCGCGAATAACGTAGTTGACGTCGGTTGCCTGAATTCGTTCACCTTTTCGGATACGGTGCAGAAGCGATTCCAACACCGTTACAACTCTGTTGACCTCTTTTAGGTTTTCACCAAGGACAGCGATGCTATCGCTTTTCAAAACAACGCGCACATCAAAATCATCTTCAATGATTTTTAAGAAAGCATCGCTTTGCCCAAAAAGTGCTTGGACTTCAGCGTTGTTCTGAATAGGAACTCCCTTTAATTCTTGTTTTTGCAATCGGGTTTTGATCCTCCAAGAATGTTATGTGCTAAACTTAACACGGTTTTGTAGAAAAAGTCAAGCAAAAAGGTTTATGGGCGCTATATATGACAGATTCTGGTGAGAAATATAAGTGATTGGTTCACGTTGACGTAAGTTTTTATAGTATACAAATTTGTGAAATAAAATTCAAGTAGTTTCCTGCATCCGCAGGGTTATTTAGTTTGCGGTTTTTCGGACAAATTTTTAACACCTGCTCTATACCCCAGGCCGGTAGGTGCGGTTTCCTAACCGCACCGAATTTGGATCAAAAATCCTTATAGCGACTTGTCCTGTAGGATTCAGTGCGGTTAGGAAACCGCACCTACCGGCCTGGGGTATTAACTTTGAATAAACCTCAATAACGGAAATTATTAAAACTAAATAACCCTGGTTTATGGGCGCTATATATGACAGATTCTGGTGAGAAATATAAGAGATTGGTTCACGTTGACGTAAGTTTTTATAGTATACAAATTTGTGAAATAAAATTCAAGTAGTTTCCTACATCCGCTCGAAAAATTTGACTTCTCGAATTTGAGCCCCTTTCAGTGGAATCTCAATACGTTCGTCTATATCAATTTTTTGATCTTTTGTTTTTTTCTGACGGTTAGTTTTACCTTTGTTATCACGGACAGCATTTTGTTTATCTTCTATACTGTCCGCTGTCAACCGCAAATAAAGAATTTCTTGATTGATTTGGAATCTGACAGGTTGTTTCCCCTCTATGGTTGTATGTAGTTTATCATGAACCACATTGAAAGAAGAAGCAAACTTCGGATCTTCCAGAGTTGTCATTAACGCTAACTTAGGAATACGCGACGCGGGATATATCTCAACATAGGATATATATGTCGGTGCATCCAGTTTAATTACCGCTTCTGTTCGGTGGCTTCCTTCGACCTGCGTCATATATCTTCGTTGTATATTACCAAAGGTGCGATTCTCTCCATAGGAAGACTTAAAGCTTTTTTCAAGGTGGCCTTTCACCGCAAATGTGCTGATTGTGTCTAAATTACCATCTACAAGTTCAGGGTTTGTTTCACTGGTGAGTTGTGACGGAGCGACTTCAATAATTGGTTGGTTTAGGATAGCACAACCTAAAACACTAATAAACATAACGGACAAAACAGCTAAGATTCTCATTTGTTTGCTCCTTTCAATGTGCAAATTTAGAAATATCAATGTTTGTAAACCACAGATTTACCATCAATTAGGGTAAAAGGGATGTTGGCGTAGGAACATTAAAACGGTCAGCTGCTTCCACAAGCCGATCCCAGGTTGGTTCTTCAATAGGTATTCCTTCTTTTAGCCGTTTTTCACGGCTCCGTTGTTCAAATTCGCCTGGGACATATATTTCGTCAGTCCCCGGTAGCCTTGCTGATGACTTCACCCACTCCGCAAGATATTCAATCTCCTGTTCATAGTCGGCTAAGTCTATAAAATCCTCAATTTTGATTGCAAACATCACAATGCCGCTTGCGCCGCGTGTAGGTTGTTCACGACTACAACCCGCCCAGGAAAGTCCACCGGCAATAGCATCAATCATCACACCAAGTCCAAACCCTTTGTGCCCGAACTGAAACCCTCCAAGGGGCATGACAGCGGTATCATTCGGTCGTTCACGAAACACATCTGGGTCTGTTAAAGCGTTGCCGTCGGCGTCTATCATCCATCCCTCCGGTATCGGTTCGCCACGCGCAGCCTGGACGAGAAGTTTTCCACCTGCGACCACACTGAGCGTCATATCTAATAAAAGCGGTTCACCGTTTGCACGAGGCACGGATATAGCAATTGGATTAGGCGGTAATCTTCTTGAGGTGCCGCCGTGTGGATGCATAAACCTACCGCCACCATTTAGCAAAACAATACCGATCATTCCTGAACGCGCTGCAATCGGTGGATATTCGCCCATTCGTCCTGCATGCCCACACCGATGTAAACCAACTGCACCGATGGTGCAGGTTTTTGCTTTTTCTACTGCCATCTCCATTGCTTTACGTGCAGCCACCATGCCGAGCGCCCCGTTCACGTTTATAACGGTTGCAGCACCACTCTCTCTGACAATCTCCATTTTTTCTGATGCTGGACCGCCTGCCATCCCACCGATATAGTTCGGAGCGTTGATGACACCGTGTGAATCATGACCTGCTAAATTAGAATCAACGATATGATTGCTGACAATGCGCGCGTCCTCTTCGGTTCCGCCTGCACTTTGATAAATATCGTATATAAATTTTCTCAAAACAACATGAGATACAATCGGCATAAATGTCTCCTTGCCGGAATTAGAGATTACAAGATGAATCAGCACAGTTTGCAAATGATATTGCAAGTTTGTGGGAAAACACTTAACTTTTTAAAGTATAGCATGTAGTGAAAGAAATTGCAACAGACTTGGCCAGGGGCAGGGTTATTTAGTTTTCGGTTTTTCTTGCGATTTTCATCACGAACGTTAGTATTTATTATGTAGTCCAATATGTGAACACTCCCTGGTAGGTGCGGTTTCCTAACCAATTCAGAATACCAGACGGGGAATGCCTAAAGACGAATGCGCGTGGTAGAATACGCGTGTGGTATTCTACATGATTCGCCATGATTCATACCGTTGATTTGGCGTATTCTGACATACCCTTATGCGTCAATTTAGCGGACCTCTACCCTGGTAGGTGCGGTTTCTAACCGCACCGGATCTGAGAATATCAGTGCGGTTAGGAAACCGCACCTACCGAGGGTTGAAAGTGTAATTTGGCGAGGTTAGGAAACCCCACCAGCGGCAGATGGAAAGGCGAGGTGACTGCTCCTCAACAGCTGAGGGCACAATCGCACCAAGCAATGGCGGCTGGGGTGGGTAGCTAATTCAGGAACCGATCTGCAAACTCTTCGAGCGTCAGATAACCGCCGTCTAAATAGTCAGCGTCTTCATGCACGAAACGGATACGGGACACATCTAATTTTTTGCCTCCACCATCCAAAAAGCCAATAGCAAAAATTTCTATCTTGCGCTCTCCGTCGGTATAGACTCTGGTAATTTCACCTTGAAGTAGCTTCTCGCCCTTGTCCCGATTGCCCTGCAACACCACTTCGATGCCGAGATCGGGATGGTCGGCGATCACCGTGCCACCGATGTCGTTGACGTTGATGATCATGTCGCTGCCGTCAGACACGTTCACCAGCACTTCATCGGCGGAGGTACCTTCAACGACACGTCCTTCGTAGAAGGTACCGTCCAGTTCGAAGTAGATGTCGTCACCGTCGTAGCGCGTGACGACCTGCACCGTTTCTGTAACCTGCCCCGTTTCCGTCTCGGTAGGGGTGACAGGACCGTCTCCGTTACCGCAGCCAGTGATGCCACCACAGACAAAGGTAATGCCCAGCACCAACGCGACACAGTATAGATTGTGCTTGGTTAAAAACCTGATTGACCGATAATATTTCGTGAAAAACATAGTAAACCTCCTTTAGGTTTCGTTAGATTTGATTTGAAAATTTTCTATTGCAACGTAAGTTTGATAAATCCCGTCCGTTGGGTTCACTTCGTTTTACCCTATAGGTGTTAATTTAAGACATCCGCCTCACTGGTAGGCGCGTTTTCTAAACGCGCCGGTGTCAATTTAAGCTTGAAAATACGGCGCGTTTCCAAAACGCGCCTACTAAAACTTAGGATTGGGTATGTCAGAATACGCGTTTGGTATTCTGAATTGGTTAGGAAACCGCACCTACCGGCCTGGGTAACGCTAATATTGACGCTTATGGGTATGTCAGAATACGCGCATGGTATTCTGAATTGGTTAGGAAACCGCACCTACCGAGTGAGGCGTTTTAAACGTTATTATCTCCTTAAATTAACACATAAAGTGCGGTTTCCTAACCACACCGAGCATCAATAGAAAAGGACCGATTTTTTTAATTATATCGGTTTTGGTCCTAAAATTAGTCCATCCGTTTTGCATCTGTTCTATTCATCAGAGTTTACCAATTTATCATGTTTTTTATTATACCGTACTTTTGATTTAATGAGTCAAGTTTTTTTGCCACTATAGGTGTGTAAAGTTTTTGTCCTCCTTTTTCGTCAGAATCGCGGAAAGCGCGGAGAACACGGAAAATGGTCTTGCACAACCTAAATCATACTCACAAAATGTGCCGTTGTGTCCAAATATCTCTTTTTCCGCGTCCTCTGCGTTCTCCGCGACAATCCGCGATTCTGACAACAAGATGATGAAAAAAACGATTGCAACCGTAATATCGACAGGGATAACACGTATCGGTTTTGGTCCTAAAATTAGTCCATCCGTTTTGCATCTGTTCTATTCATCAGAGTTTACCAATTTATCGTATTATTTATTATACCGTATTTTTGATTTAATGAGTCAAGTTTTTTTGCCGCGCTATTAAATCTGTAAATTTGCAATATCGCCTCAGATATGTTAAAATATAGCGAGTCAAAACTACGACATAGTCATTTGGAGGAAATTGATGTATAAAATCGGTCTCATTCCTGGAGATGGAATTGGCCCCGAAGTAACACGCGAAGCGATGAAGGTCTTCGGGGCGGCAGCTGCACAAGAAGGTATTAAATACGAAACTGTTGAATATGATGTCGGTGGAGATAGATATCTGGCAACTGGCGAAGTGCTACCCGATTCAGTGCTTGAAGAACTACGTGGGCTTGATGCCATTTATCTCGGTGCCATCGGTCATCCCGATGTCAAACCCGGAATTTTAGAGAAAGGAATTCTACTTAAGGTACGGTTTGAGCTTGATCTCTATATTAACTTGCGTCCTGTCAAACTCTATCCTGGTGTGCCTACACCGTTAAAGGACAAAGGCCCTGAAGATATTGATTTCATTATCGTTCGTGAAAATACAGAAGGCTTATATTCTGGAATCGGTGGCTTTTTGAAACGCGGTACACGCGATGAAGTGGCAATTCAAGAGATGATTAACACCTATAAAGGGGTAGAACGATGTGTGCGTTATGCGTATGAACTCACCCGAAAACGGAATAAGACGAATACCTTAACCTCATGCGATAAAGCAAACGTCCTTACATACGCACACGACTTGTGGCGACGCGTTTTTGACGAGGTCGGGGAAGATTATCCAGATATAAAAAAAGAATATGCAATCGTTGATGCTACAACGATGTGGATGGTCAAAAATCCTGAATGGTTTGATGTAATTGTTACCTGTAATATGTTCGGAGACATTATCACTGACCTTGGTGCAATGATTCAAGGCGGTATGGGAGTTGCAGCATCGGGGAATTTAAATCCAGAGAGTACCGCTATGTTTGAGCCGATCCACGGTTCAGCGCCACGGTATACCGGCAAAAATCAGATTAACCCGATCGCTGCTGTTGGTGCAGCAGGTATGATGTTAGATCATCTTGGACATGCTGATGCTGCAGCAAAAGTGGAAAAATCTATCAGTGATCTGCTCGCAAGCGGAAAAATTAAAGACCTCGGCGCTGGAAGAATGGGATATACTACTGAAGAAGTCGGAGACCTAATCGCAGAAGGATTGTAAAGCTTTTTAATAGTTCTCATGCTAATTGTGCAGTAAAATTAATCCGATCTGAAGTGCGAGTCCACTTGTTAAAGGTATACATATCGAAAGCACTTAGCATTTTGTAGCCCGCTTTTTTGAGCAATTCATTCACCGTTTGCACTTCAAAAATTCGTTGATGGTGAATTTCTTCGTAGCGTCTAAATAGTTCGCCTTCCCGTATAAAAAAAGTCAGGAAGGTTCGACACATTTTGGTATGGTGTAGATAATTATTTTTCCAAATATAGGAATAATCTTCGTGATTTTCAGAAAATGTTTTGTTGTGGAAATGTTGGACAATATTCCGTTCTGTCGTAACGTCAAAGATAAACAACCCTTCCTGGGTGAGATGTTTAGACACAGTTTCAAACACACCACGCAATTCATTTTCGTTGTCTGCATAATTTATGCTGTCATAAGTGCAAAGGATCGCGTCAAACTGCTGATCTAACCGGAAATTGAGCATATCTCCGTGATGAAATGTGATCTGCAAATTTTGTTCTTTGGCTTTTTCGCGAGCAATGTTCAGCATTCCCTTAGCCCTATCTATCCCGGTCATGAGATATCCCTTTGATGCAAAAAGTACGGTCAATGCTCCAGTGCCGCACGCCAAATCAAGGATATTACGTGGTTCACGACCGTACATTTTAAAAAGCGATTCAATATAATCGCTCCATCGTAGATAGTTGACGTTTCTCATCATCCGGTCGTAAGCATAGGCAAATTTTTCGTAAGGCGGTGTTAATAGCATTGATATTAATGACTCAATTCTTGTTTATATCCAACAGAAGCATTGAGCATCCTTAGGAGGGTATTGATTTCCTCTACGTCCCAGGTTTCATTAGCATTTGCTTCGATCGCATATTCACCAGCAGTTTTGAGTTTACGTAGGTTAATTTTTCCTGCGATAAAACTAAACGGCAGTTGTTGTGCTCTATTTTTGACTCTCTCAAATGTATTTATTATATCATCACGATTTACACCTTCTGGTGCTTGTCTAACCATCGCATCTTTCAACATTTCCGTACCAAACCCGAAAAGTGCTTTGATGATAAACCACTGTAAAATAGAAAGGCAAACCATGAATATTAACAATATCGTTAGTGCCTTGGTAAGATGGCGTTTCCAATTCCGATTTCCTGTGCTCATTTTGAATTTACCTCTATAATTTTGCTCAGAACTAATATAATTTGCATAAGATATAATAGAATATATTAGCATTATACATGAATGTTGTCAAGGCTGTAAATTTTGACAACTTCTGAATTATGGATTTTCTCATATTACACTGATTACGCGAATTAACCTAAGTTGCTACCTATAAGTTTTTAGACACATAGACGCCATTTTTAATAGAAAACAGGCTGTTATTGGTGAAATATTGTAGAGCAAACTGTCAGTTTGCGGACTAATATGCACAATCTAACAGATTGTGCTACATAAGTAGCAACTTGGATGAATTAGTGGAATAGCGAGAACTGTAACACACTCCTACAAATAGGTGTCAAGTATATATGAAAATTGGTATAGTAGGTAGACCACATGTGGGGAAAACTACCGTTTTTAATGCTTTAGCACATTCCAATGCTGAAATTGGGGACTACACCGGCAAAAAGCAGATAAATCTTAGCACTGTATCTGTTCCAGATGACCGTTTAGAACCTTTGGCAAAGGTTTTTCAATCTGACAAAACCGTACCCGCGACAATTGATTATATAGATGGTGGCGGCACTTCTCGGACGGCAATTAATTCTAACGTCGAAAGTTCCCAGCGCACAGAGTTAGATGCTGAAGTGCTTGGTCAACTACGCACTGTTGATGCTCTCGCGCATGTTGTTAGACTTTTTGAAGATGAGACGGTGCCTCACGTTGACGGAAACATTGATGCTGAAAGAGATATTGAATCTGTCGATTTAGAATTTGTATTCGCCGACCTTCAAATTATTGATGGACGAATTAGTAGACTTGAAAAACTATTGAAAAACCAGAAGTCAGCTGAACATCAAAATGAACTTCGGATTTTAGAAGAATGTAAACAAACCCTTGAGGAAGGAAAACCGCTCCGTTCTCTTACCATATCAGAAAATGAAGAAAAGTTAATACGTGGTTATGGGTTCTTAACGCAAAAGCCTCTACTCCTGATATGCAACATTAGTGAAACGCAACTACAAGAGATGAACGGAATTTCTAAACGTTTTGCGGAATATGAGACGCAGCCACAGACCGCAGTAATTGTCCTCGCAGCGCAATTAGAAATGGAAATTGCCCAACTTGATGCTGCAGATGCTGAAATATTTATGACTGAAATGGGATTGAATGAATCTGCTTTAGAGCGGTTTATACAAACGTCATACCAATTAATGGGGTTAATAACATTTTTTACAGGTGGGGAAAAAGAGGCGCGAGCATGGACGCTCCGGAATGGACAAACTGCTGTGGAAGCTGCTGGATTGGTACATACTGATTTTGAACGGGGGTTTGTTCGTTCAGAATGCATTAACTGGGAGGACTTAGTCAATTGTGGCAGCTATACGCAAGCCAGAAGCAGAGGATTGCTGAGAGCGGAAGGAAAAACATATCAGGTTCAAGAGGGCGATGTGCTGACAATTTTAGCAAATGCAACTAATTGAGCAGACTCATAATTGTTTGCAAGTTCATTTTATTATCAACCCTTAATTCGATAATTCATCTCGCAATTTCATAATAGCTTCTCTCATTCTTACTCCCATTTGCTGATACATTTCCCGTTTAACTTCAGTTTCAACGATTCCGCTAAAATCAATTGGTTCTCCAAAAATGACATTCAATTCCGCCCGCCGAACACGACTACTCCCGCGCGGTAACATCTCTTTTGCACCACAATGATATACCGGAATTGTTGGCACATTTGCCCTATGCGCTATAAAGCAAGCACCGTCATGCGCTTTGCCCATAGTGCCATCAGCGCTCCGCGTACCTTCCGGAAAAATTAGCACTGCTTTGCCTTCTTTCAGAAGAGAAATTGTTCTTCGTAAAGCTCCGAAGTCAGCTGACCATCTATTCACAGGATAAGCATTAAAAGCAGTAATCAACTTACCTAAACCGGGTATTTTGAAAAGATTACTCCGTCCCATGAAATGTATTTCACGATTTGCGGCAGACCCTACAATTACCGGGTCTAAAATGCTAATGTGATTTGAGACAAGCAGAACTCCTCCTTCGCGTGGGATGTGACTAACACCACGGGCTTTAAGGTTTCCCATTACTTTACAAAACAGATTTGTAAGTCTGTGTCCCCACCGATACAACCTGCGTGGCGACCAGAACTGGTTATTGGTATACCACATGAATCTTGTTTTAGCGTATGTGCTCTAACCCTCCGTGTAATTGTTTTGATCCTTTGTAAGCTTGAATGTTACTTGGGCAACGATAAAGTCTACAACTTCTTCAATCGTTTTGCCAGTTGTGTCTATGCGAATAGCATCTTTAGCAGCTCGCAGGGGGCTATGTTCCCGGGAGATATCCTTCTCATCGCGCGCCTTAATTTCCGCTTCAACGGATCTTAATGTAGTATCTACGTTTTGTGCTTGCAGTTCAGCGAATCTTCGTTTGGCACGTTCCTTTACAGAGGCATCAAGATAAAATTTAAAATCAGCATCTGGGAACACAATAGTCGTCAAATCTCTTCCTTCTGCGATGATACTCCCTTCCTCTCCGATTTTTTGTTGATGTTTAACAATCTCGTGACGAATTTCTGGAACTTTTGCGACATCTGCAACCAATTTGTTGACTTCTGGAGTCCGTATTTGAACAGAGACATCCTCTGAATTAAGAAAAATCTTTTTGCCATTGTCTTTAAATTCGATATGACATGTTTTCACAAGCGCAATGAGTTTTGAAATATCATTTTCAGATTCATTTTGTATTGCAAGCACTGTTACCGCTCTGTACATTGCCCCAGAATCAAGGTAAAGCAATCCAAGTTTTTCTGCAACAAGTCGAGCAACAGTGCTTTTTCCTGAGCCAGCAGGACCATCCATCGCAATCGTCACATGGACTCCAATCTGTTTCATTTCTTTTGTAGATTTTCTCTCTGTTTTATCACTATATCCTGAGCTTTTATAAGTGTCTGTTCAATTTCTGCCTGATTATGTGTCTCAAGAAAAGTTCTAAAATCATTCAAATTTTTGGTGAAAGCGTCTATTAAAAATAAAAGAACATCCGCATTCTGCGTAAAAATACCCGTCCATAATTCAGGTGACCCCGCAGCAATACGCGTGGTGTCACGAAAACCTGTTGCTGCAAAGTCTAATGCTGTACCATCTGGTGTTTCTACGTTTGCTACACTGTTAGCAAGTATGCTTGCAATTAGATGCGGAAAATGGCTTGCAGCACCGATCAGTTGATCATGAACTTGAGGTGAACACAAATACGGGCTCGCCCCGACAAATTCCCATAGATCCTTTACCAATTGCAGGGCATCGCTATCTGTATCTTCTGTTGGTGTCAGAATACACTTTGCATTTTCAAAAAGGTCTGCACGCGCAGCATCAACCCCCGTTTCATGTGAACCTGCCATCGGGTGTCCACCTACAAAAGAGATACCTGATGACGGCTCTGCCCGCACCTGCGTCTCAACCGACTGGACTAATAACGATTTTGTGCTTCCAACATCCGTAATCACAATATGCTTTTTCTGCTTCCCAGCAGATTCAATGATGCGATTTACCAACATCGGTATTAGTTTGACTGGTGTGCATAGCACTATAAGGTCACTGCCGTTAATTCCTTTAGTCAACTCAGTTGTGACATCATCAACCGCATCGTGCTGTAGTGCATTTTGGAGTCTGCTGATGTTTCTACCTAAACCGACGCGCTGTCCCCTAAATCCATTTTTCTTTAGCGCTAACCCAAGTGAACCACCTATTAAACCGACACCCCATATCGTGATTTTATGAATTTCTTTTATCTGTTGCGTGGCAAGTTTCGGTTTGTGATCTATAAACATACAGCAGAATTCCTATAGACAGTGTTATCTTATTTTAAGTGAATCTTATGGTTTATGTCAAGTGAAAAAATTCATAGAAGAGCTAACCAGCAACGTATTTTCCTTGAACAATTAAACCGAATTGTTAAAATACGCCCTAATTAGTCCTCACTGATTTTGAGTTTTGTGCTTATAGAGAAACAGGTAATGAAATTATAGCTGACAAAGAAGCAAAGGCGAGAGATACATCTTTAGATATTCAATTGGTTGGAAAAAACGGATCCCTTCTCAAAACAGAGAAATTTGATTTTAAAATTATGTGTGAAGGTCCAGAACCTGAATTAGTAAACTAACGTAAGCTTGATAAATCGCATAGGGAATCAACAACCGAATGCGCCTATGGCATTCGGTGGGATAGATTGGGAGTGGATTTAGAAGGAGTATTTGTAGGAGGGTTGTTATAATGGAAGGATAGTAGATGGCGAGGCGCCAAATCAACGGTATGAATCATGGCGAATCATGTAGAATACCACACGCGTATTCTACCACGCGCATTCGTCTTTTGGCATTCCCCGGAGGCCTCGCCCTACAAATGATTTTTGAGATGCGCTCTAATAACTCGTCTAAATGCTCTACGGATTATTGAACTAAGTTTAATTCTTTGGTTTGATATGTCCGAGATGTACGATTGTCATACTGACAAAATTCAGGAAAAAGGAAATCACATCGTTTTTCGGTGCAATAAGGTTATCTTCTGTGCGCGCCACTAAAGTTGCGTCCATTAATGTCTGCACAGCCTTCTCTATTTCACTTTCTGGGATGTCGGATTCCTCTGCTAAATCCGAAATAGATTTGTCCCCCTTTATCAACTGTCTTAAAACAGCGGCTATAGCGGGATTTGTGAAGAGATGCGCAAAATTTACGATGTCAGCATCCGGTGCTTTGTTTAGGAAAATATCAATGCTATCCGACCAATATGCGATACGTGATTTTCCTGCATTGGCAGCGGTCTTATATACACCAACATAACCCCATGCTACGTGATTTTCAGCATCATCCGGAAGCGTACTTAATGTTTTAAATGCATCACCTCGTTGTGATCCGGGAGGATGCGGTATATCAAATTTTTCACTTAGTTGATCCGAGAGAGAATGAATCTGTTCACGAAGTTCAACTATGTCTTCTTGCAAATCAGGTAAAATCTTTACTTGCATCCCCGTTAGGTTATGCAGGGTTTCCTCAGAATTTTCCTCAACTTTGGTTTCATCTTTCACTTCTTTTGCCATGATAATATCTCCTTTCAATTGGTGTTGGGAACGTTGTTCCTTTTCAATTGTAATGTCTAAAATTTCTTGTATCAGGGGTTCATACTTCTTTAATCGCTGTCTCGCACGGCGGATTCGACTCTTGGCGGTATTTTCTGATACGCCTAAATACGACCCTATCTCAGCAGATGTCATCTCTTCAAAGTAGTGGAGCGTAATCACTTCTCTATCACTCTCCTTCAACTTCGCAAGCAATTTCTTGACGAGGTCGCGTTGTGCTTCCGCAGTAGTTTTCGCTTGTTCTGCAGCGACATACTGGGAATACGCCTCTGTCTCTATTTCTGACATGTCGGTTTCTTCCAGCGATTCAGTCTTTATCCGATTTTTGCGAAACCATGCGTTACAGAGATTATTTACAATCTTATAAAGCCATCTTGAAAACTGTGTCGAATCTTCCAAAGTTTCCAGTTTCTGATACACTTGTAGGAAGGCCTCTTGCGTAATATCCTCAGCGATATGGAAATCTCCTGTTTTCCGCCAGGCATGTGCGTGAACCTGTTTCCGGTACTTTCCAATCAAACATGCAAAGGCATTCTCATCGCCTGCAAGGATAAGTTGAATCAACACAACATCTTCGTTTTTCACCAAAAGCCTCCAGAAAGCATATCTTTACTCACTCATATATAATGACGCGAGTTAGGGTGAAAAAGGTGCATAATTTTGAATGAGTTGTATTACAAAATGTACTTGACACATTTTATTTCACTACATATAATTGTCAACACAATTCAGCAAACAAATTGGAGGATTCTGCTGATGGCGAAAACAGTTTGCATTGTCGGAACAATGGATACTAAAGGTATAGAATTTGGCTTCATCAAAGCACAAATAGAATCAAGCGGTGTTTCAACATGTGTTGTCAATACAGGAATCTTGGGAGAACCACAGTTAACCCCCGATATTTCTGCTGATGAAGTGGCACAGGCTGGTGGTTCATCTCTAAAGGCATTGCGGGACGAAGGTGACCGAGGCAATAGTGTCGCTGTAATGGCACAAGGAGCAGCTACGTTGATTGCCCAGAAACATGCTGCTGGTGAAATTGATGGTATCATCTCGCTCGGTGGGTCTGCTGGCACCACAATTGGGACGACAGCAATGCAGGCGTTACCTGTGGGCGTTCCGAAACTCATGGTATCAACGCTGGCATCAGGAGACACAAGTCCCTATGTACAATCTAAAGACATAAGTATGATGTATTCTGTCGTTGATATTGCTGGTATCAACCGTTTGTCCCGACAGATTCTTGCAAACGCTGCTGGGGCAATTGTCGGCATGGTTACTGCTGAAGCACCAGAGGAAGCAGACGATAAGCCCTTAATTGCTGCCACAATGTTTGGTGTAACAACACCATGCGTTACAAAAGCGCGTGAAATTCTTGAAGCCGCTGGCTACGAAGTGCTCGTTTTTCATGCAACAGGTACAGGCGGGCGCGCGATGGAGGACCTCGTCAAAGGCGGATTCCTTGCTGGCGTGTTAGACGTAACAACAACAGAACTTGCAGACGAATTGGTAGGCGGAATTCTCAGTGCCGGCCCTGAACGGTTGGAAGCTGTAGGACAAGCAGGCTTACCTCAAGTGATTGCTCCCGGTGCCTTGGACATGGTGAACTTCGGTCCTCCTGACACCGTGCCAGAAAAGTTTAGTGAACGACATTTCTATCAGCACAATCCAACTGTCACGCTGATGCGGACAACCCCTGAAGAAACTGCCGAGTTAGGCAAAATCATGGCACACAAACTCAGTGAAGCAAAAGGACCCACAACTGTCCTCATTCCGACACAAGGCGTATCCGCAATTGATAAAACAGGGCAACCTTTTGATTCACCCGAAGCGCGAGATGCCTGGCGAGAAAATCTAAACGCACACATCGGTGACAATGTTACAGTAATTGAAATGGACGCTCATATCAACGATGACGAATTTGCTACCAAACTTGCAGAAACATTGTTGGATAGCCTGAAATAAGAGAAACAGATGTCAAAAACTTACAAAACACTTACAGAATCAGATATAGACCATTTTATTAAAAAGGGACATGTTGTCCTGAAAGACTGCTTTTCGCGAGAATTAGCAGCAGAGTGGCGAGCATTTGCTTTCAAACGGCTCGGTTATGCCCCTGACGACTCTACAACTTGGGAAGAACCACGCATCCATCTCCCCTCAATGAATCGCATGCCAATTCGAGAAATCGCGCCGAGAGCATGGGATGCTATTTGTGACCTGCTCGGTGGCGAAGACAGGATTGCCAATACAGAACCTTCTTGGGGGGATGGTTTTATTATCAACTTTGCGTTAGGTGCAGACACAGAATGGCAACCGCCTGAGTCTCACTTCAGCGGTTGGCATAAGGATGGAGATTTCTTTCGCCACTTTTTAGATAGTCCTGAGCAAGGATTGCTTACTATTGTTGTCTGGTCTGATATTTATCCGAAAAGCGGTGGCACTTATGTCGCCTGCGATTCGGTGCAACATGTGGCACAACATCTATATGCACATCCAGAAGGTTTGCTACCGGGACAAGGTTTCGGGCAATTATATGAAAAATGTAAAGACTTTGTAGAAATTACTGGGAATGCTGGTGACGTTGTCCTCTTACACCCGTTCATCTTGCATTCAGCATCACAGAATCCTTCGGGACGCGCGCGCTTTATCACAAATCCTCCGGTTGCCCTCAAGGAACCGATGAATTTCAATCGCGAAAATCCTGATGATTTCTCGCCAGTAGAGATGGCAGTTCTATATGGGTTGGGCAAAGACCGATTAGATTTTAAGCCGACAGCACAGCGAGAACGTTTAGTGCCGGAACGAGTAAAACGTCAAAAGAAGATGTTGGAAGAGCAGAAAAAACGGCTTGCAATGGGATAGGCGATGCTTTTCAAGGATTTACAATACGTTGTTGTTTAAGTTTTTCTATCTCTGCTATGAGTTCTGCTTGAGTCTTCTTTTCTTTAATATGTTCTTCTTGTAAGCGAAGCCTTCTTTTGCGCCATGCGATAATTCTGTGAGGGATAATCCCAACTGCAAACATAGCAATTGCCCATATAATATTTCTGCCAAAACGGTCAAGTTTGCCTTGTACCCGCGCAATTTCTCCTTTAACAGCTGCAATCTCTATCTTTATTGAGGTTATCTCTGTTTTCATAGGCATGATTTCCTTCTCAATTTCCTCTTTGACAATCAAGCGAATCTCATTAAGGTCTTGCTGTGTCAGATCGGCGAAAGATGGCAATGCAATTGCAGATAAAAAAACTGAGAAACGGAAAATAGATTTCAACATGGCTTCACTCCTAATGATATTATGGTAAATTTTAGAATTAATTGAACACTTTACACACCAGCGAGGTTAGGAAACCTCGCCTACCGTGGGAAGAAAGTGTTTATTTATTTTTCTAATTCACCATAAATCATTATGATGTGGCAATGAATGTTATGGTTATAGAATTCTTTTTAGACTTTTCCTGTGCAAGATTTGCTGTAGGAACATACAACTTGTTATCAGTAAGGCAATGACATTGGCACTATCCAAGGATACTTTCCATACGCACCTGAATCCACGTTTTGTGTTCAGGATGTGTAAAAATATAAAAAGTGCCAGTCTGGATAGCCTTATAGACATGTTCAGCTACTTCCACAGGCGACATCCCCGCCTCCATCTCAGCGCGTACATTCCGAGAAGCACCTATAGTTTGTTGAAGCTGCGTTTTCTCTGTTGGGTTTTGTAAAGCATCTGGGCGGTTTCGGACAGAGTCTAAGATACCTGTCCGAACCCAACCGGGACACAACACATGCACCTGAATCTGCGATCCTTTTTGTGCCAATTCATCAGCGAGCGTTTCCGAAAGCGTAACAACACCGTGTTTACTTACCTTATAAATACCTTCACCCGGACCGCGTACTAAACCAAGAATCGAAGCGGTGTTGACGATATGACACTCAGTATCTTGCGCGAGCATGCGGGGAACAAACGTACGGATACCGTGAATTACACCCCATAGGTTAACGCCTAACACCCATTCCCAATCGGCGACGGTATGCTCCCAGATAGGACGACTACAAACAACACCTGCATTGTTGCAGAGAATATGCACCGCACCAAATGTATCATACGTTTGGACTGCAAGATTTTCAACATCTTCAGCGTTTGAGACATCTGTTTTTACAGCAAGTACAGTCGCACCTTTCGCACACAAGTCAGCCTCAAGATTGGCTAAAGGTTCTTCTTCAATATCTGCAAGGACAACCGCCATCCCTTCTGCAGCGAACCGTTCTGCCAAACCCCGGCCGATACCCCTCGCTGCACCCGTAATAACTGCAACGGTATGCATTTAAATCTCCGCTTGGCGCTGCTGATGATATTCTTCTAATGCACGGTTTGCATTCACAATTGTCTCTAACTTTTTAACGAGTGCATCAATGTGTTTGCCCGGGAAGGCGAAGTAGAAATCATCATCAGAGAGTGCAGTATAAACGCGGTTGCCGATGCACCCTAAACTACTTGCCCCTTTATCAGACTGCATAACGGCCGGTATGACAGCACACGTCGGTCTGCCCATCACACCGTTTTCTGTACCGATTCCTGCAGCGGTTGCAGCTTCTACTAAGAGCATCATCTGCTTCGGCGTGCCAGAGATAAGAACAACATCTGGTATGTCAGTTGTGTCTGCTAAAGGAGCGTAAACCGCATTTTTAAAAGCGTCTTCCCTCCGAGGAATGCCAGGGACCTCGTCCATACTAATATAACCGAGTTCACCCATCAGTCCGAGCGTGTTTTCCAATTCCTCCATCTGTGCGTCAGGTAGTTCAACATTATGGGTATAACACCCAATCGGACAGTTGTAGTGGTCGGATGCCTCGGTGTAGAAGGTCTTACCTTCCGATGCACGTTTCCAATAGGTGCAGCCGGATGCCTCAGCTTTTTCCACGCGGGAAACACCATCAGGTTGCGCGTCGTGAAATGTTACTGCAATAGGTGCAGTTTCTAAATCGAGTAGTTCTTGTAATTGTTCTGTCATATCTTCTCCTTTTTATTATTGTCGGTATGAATACCGATTGCTTACCGTGAGGGTATATCCCATAGTATGATTGTACCATCATAATGTCCCGTTGCGATTGTCTTGCTGTCAGGGGAATACGTAACTGAGTCATAATCACAATTCGAATGCCCTCTGAGTGTTTTCAAGTGTTTACCTGTGGCAGCATCCCACAGTCGAACTGTGCCTCCTTCAAAATCATCACCAACTGGAATGGTCGCGAATGTCTTCCCATCTGGTGAATACATAACGCGGATGTATCCGTCTTCGCCTTTGAGGTGTTTTATTGGTTTTCCTATTAGTTTTCCTGTGGTAATATTCCATAACCGTACGGGGGTGTGATCTGCAATAGTCACAAATGTATTGCTGGTCGGTGAACACTGGATATCATAGTCAAAACGTGATACTTTTTCAAGGTTCAGCCATCCAAAAAATTTAGAAAATACATCTCCAGGTCTCTTAAATTTTTTTATGAGCTGCCCCGTGGTAACATCCCATAGTGACGATGTTTTATCCTCGTAGATAGTAATTGCGAATGGTTTATTATGTAGATGCAAAACTGCGATGACGTATGCATTTGGTGCAAAAAGTGTATTGATGTTTTCTCCTGTAATTGTATCCCACAATTGCACCATGTCGTCAGTATAAGTTGCAATTGTTTTGCCATCTGGCGAAAACATAATGTGCCATGCATGTCCCATGAGTGTATTAATATTCTTTCCCGTTATTGTGTCCCACAATTGTACTGGCTTGTCTCTACTATTAGTTGCAAGTATCCGACCATCTGGTGAAAACATGAAACGTCTAAAATGACTAACCTTCCCTGGAATCGCAATTATGGTTTTTCCTGTGTGTGTCTCCCATAGCCACACCCAATTGTCCTTACTATGAGCGGCAATTGTTTTGCCATCTGGTGAATACACAGGCGTATCAATACGAATAGGAGTATTGACATGGTTCCTATGTGTAACGAGTATTTTTATGGTTTCTCCTGTATGTGCGTTCCACAACCGTGCTGTCCCGTCGGTACTACCAGTTGCAATGGTATCTCCATCCGGAGAAAACGCCATACCAAAAATAAAACGTTCATGTCCTTTAAGTGTTTTTAGATGTTTTCCAGTGGTGACATTCCATAGACTTATCTCTTTCCCTTCAGTAATTGCAATGGTTTTACCGTTGGGGGAGTATTTTATAGGACCATACGCATCAATAAACCTTGGGAATGTTTCTATGTTTTCTCCGGTTTGCACATTCCACCAGCGAATCGTCCCGTCCATGCTTGCAGTAGCGATTGTTTTGCCATCGGGTGAATATGCGATAGAATTGACTTCATGTATCTCCTCAATAAAGGTTTTTAGATGTTTCCCAGTGGTAGCATTCCAGAGTCCAAATCTTTCTCCATCGCTAATTGCGATAGTTTCTCCATCCGGAGAAAATGTAAAACAATTAATATAGTTCAGCGAAGAGAATGTTCTTATAAGTTTTCCAGTAGCCACATTCAACATGTGTATCGTGTATATTTTATCAAGTGCTATTATCTGCGTCCTACGATTTGGGTTGTAATGTGGATCGTTTGCTACCAGGAGCGTCCTGCCATCTGGAGAGTAAGCAATCAGGTCCCGATATAGAGGATATCCAGAAAGTGTATTTATCAGTTGTCCTCTCTCCACATCCCAAAATCGGATTGTGCCATCATTACTGCTACTTGCGATTGTTTTACTGTCTGGTGAGAACACAACTGACAAGACGGCCTTTGTATGCCCTTTAAGTGTTTTTATATATTTATCTGTGCGTGCATTCCAAAGTCGGATTGTATCGTCTACACCTCTAGTTGCCAGTGTACCACCATCTGGGGAATATGCAACAGACAAAACCGAGTGCTTATGTCCAGTGAGCGTTTTTTGAAGTTTACCTGTACGTGCATCCCATAATCTCACCGTCCCGTCTCGACTGGTTATTGCGATTGTTTTACTATCCGGTGAATACGCAGCGGAATAGACGCTATCAGTATGTTTTCCTGTTATTAGGTCAAGTTCTTCACCAGTTTGAGAATCGTAGATCCAAACGCCAATGGATGTGGTAACAGCAAACCGCGTGCCATCCGGGGAATACATTATCTCCTCTATAGTCCCTTTGCAGAAACGTGCAATGGCACCTTCGGGTAAACCTATCTGTGTGGAGGGTTCATATTGCGCGAAAGCAGTTGATAGACACAATGTTACAGAGAAAAATAGGGCGAATGCCAGAAACAACTTTTTCATTATTTCAACCTCCTGTTGTAGGTAAATTGAATATCTGATTCTCGTTTATCGGAAATACTTGTTCTGACAAACTAAACCTGAATCGGCGCAAACTGCCCCTCAGTAGGCTCTGCTCAGCAGAACCACGCCTCGGTAATCCGAGGTGCGGGTAAATTGGTAGTCTTGTTTGGTTTCGGCGCAGCCTGTCCCTGCATATCAGCAGCAAGTTCCCATATCCGATAGAAAGTATCTAACGTATCAACACCGGTTCGAGCATCATTTTGGACAAGGGCATTAATCGTTTTATGAAGTTCATCCATCCGTGCATCGGGATGTGCCCAAATATAACTAAAGGCGGTTTCATCAAGTGTAAGGGAAAGTGCTTTCGTTTCGGGACTGTTAAGTAGATATGAACCGGGAGGAATTAGCAACCGAACAGCAAACTGCACAGGATCAACATGATAAATGAGGCGATGCGTCCCAACGAATTCAAGGATTTCAAGATAGTCGTCTAAGGTTGTCCACGGTGTGAACGGTACCCATGTTGGGCGCAGCGCGATGCCAGCACCATGAACGATGTCAATTGCAGTTTCAACATCTGCGCGGGTATGGTGTTTCTCTAAAATCGTTAACACCTTTTCGCTCAGCGATTCCACAGCAGAGATGACAAATCGGCATCCGAGTTTCGCAAATTCGGGGAAGTGTTTGCTGTGTTTGAGAATATGCTCAATCTTCGTTGTAAAGTCAAAAGTAAGATTAGGGAATGCCTCATGCATTGCGCGCAGAATTCGGAGTCCATGCATCGGTCCGTTGAGAAAATCTGGATCTCCGAATGTGATATGCGTTGCCCCTTCAGCTACCTGTTTCTGAATTTCGTCTAACACAGTTTCTCGTTTCACAGCGAAAAACTTGCCATTATAGACAGGTGGGATAGGACAGTGCGTGCAAAGATGCTTGCATCCGTGCGTTGTCTCCGTATATCCGACGGTTCGCACCTCACCGTTATCCTCAAATCGTGCATACTTTTCCAAAGAGGGTAGTTTTCCGTTTTTTATAATTGTAGGGCGAGGTTTTTGTGCCTCAAATCCTTTTTCTTCTACAAGGGATTGCACTAATTCAACAAGTCGCGTTGATGCTGCACCACCGATGCAAAAGTCAACCCCGTGTGAAAGTAGATAATCCGAATTAAGTTCAGCGTAAAGTCCATACATGCATATTGAAACATCTGGATTGAGATCGCGAATTCGTTGGAGAAGGTGAACACCAAGCCGCAAGGCAGTATGCATTGGAACAGAGATACCGATAAACCGGGCGCGTTTAACTTTTTCTGCGTCCAAGGTTTCAACTGCAATGTCAATGGTATCAGGGAAAAATCCAGCAGCTTCAAGCGCACCGAGTGGACGCGTCAGTCCCATCGGCCGGTGTCCGAGTTCGTAGCAGGAGATTAAGAGTACCGCACCAGAGAAGTTTTGTGTTTCCTTATCCATACTGAATAGGATAGCACGCTATCACCGAGGACGCAACAGAATTTAAGGTTTTCCCTAAGCAGAAACTTTATAAATAAGGATAGGTAGCATCGGGTTGATAGTCCGGCAGCAAAGCATTATGAGGTTGCCCTGCTATCAGACTTGTGCCATCGGTAAAACCTTCAGGACGGTCACGTAGAAACGCAATTAGTCTCTTTCTCCAAGGCGTTAGTCGAGTTTCTGCATCGTCCTTGCCTGCCAAATCAATTGTTTCGTGCGGATCATCTTGCAGATTAAAAAGATGTTCTCTGCCAGTTTGGGAATACCAGATGTACTTATGGTGGCCATCAGTTACATAATGGTTGCCGTGCTTGTAATTGTAGCAACCGGAGTGTTCACCGTGTAGACAGTCTCTTACTCGATCAGTATCGCCGCGCATGATTGGGAGTAGACTTTTACCGGTACAGGTGCTGGGAATCTCAATTTTTGCAGCGTCAAGAATCGTGGGCATGATGTCCTGTAAACCGACAGGACTATGGCAGATGGTTTCTTTCGGATAACCCCATCTCGCTGGTGCGCGCATGAGAAAAGGCACTCGTGCAGAAGCTTCGTACGGAAAGGTTTTTCGGAACATGTTGTGATCACCCAGCATCTCACCGTGGTCGGAAGTGAAAATGACGAGACAGTCATTCAGACTACCGACATTCTGGAGCAGTCTGCCGATCTGATCGTCAATGAAATTGATCATCCCGTAATAAGCAGCACGGGCACACTGCATATCGTGGCTATCAAGGCAAATTTCCCAAGCATTTGGATTCAATCCCTTCTGCTCCCCCTCGAATTCTGGCGCCCAATCGCCGACCACAGGTGGCGGAAGTTCCCGCTGAATATAGCGTTGGTAATAGTGGAGCGGTGGTGTCAAAGGCGGATGCGGGTCTATAAAGGAGATGTTGAGAAAATACGGCACTGACGGATCACGTTTTCGTAGGAATTTGAGAGCGCGGTCAACACACCAAAAGGTGTGCATCTGCTCTTCGGGCAGGTGATGCGGACGACCAACCCATCCGTTAGCAGAAACACCGTGTGCCATTCCCGGATCATAATCGTTGCGACGGTGATATTGCTGCAACCATTCAACATAGTCGTTGTTCACAGTTCCATGTGTAGCATCGGACAATTGGAGATGATCGAAACCGTATCGTTTACGCGGTGGACTTAGGTGTAGTTTGCCTATCATCTCGGTTTGATAACCGGCAGCAGATAATTCGCCAGCAAGGGTATGGGGTGGATTCCATTGTGCTCCTGTATACCCAACCATTCCGTTGGCAGCTGGTGCGGTACCGGTCATTATGCCACGTCGGGCAGGGATACAACTCGGGCATTCGGCATACCCGCGGCGGAAGTGCGTGCCGCTACGGCCGATCCAGTCCAGGTTCGGTGTCTGCAGGCAGTCGGGACCGTCAGGATCAATACCTAAACAGTCGCCGCGTTGTTGGTCAGTAGTTATAAGCACGATATTTGGACGAGCATCAGACATTTCAATTACCTCGTAAGCCGTTTCAAAACGTTATGCGTAATCTGTTCAACGACAGCATCCCCACCTGACAATCCGTGTGACCAATCTGTTGTAGCAGCAGTAAAGACAGTGCCACCTTTCGTATAAATACCCATCGTTGCTGCACCAGTATGCCCTTGTTCCCAACGTTCATACCATTCGCAATCATCTGGATGCCAACGAACAGGCGCAGTCGCGAGGATTGTAAATCCTTCGGGAGTGCCGTCTTGATAGGTCGGCACAGGCAAGCCATCTTGCAGAGTAAATTCACATCCATCACATTCGTAGCCGACAATGGTATTTTGTCCACCAAACTTGTTATCCCTTGCCAAGTCTGTGCCTTCAAATACCCAATGTTCCGGACGGTGTGCCATATATGCACCATCTCCATCCATAAATTGCCCATGACTCAAATGATAACCGCCTTGTCGGAAACCGACACCGGTCAACTCGTTTTCAGGACGGTCTACTAAATAGTGACTCCACAAGGTACTCAACGTGCTGTAATCATCGGTTTTGTAAACAGGGTCTTGGTTGTAACTCTGTTTCCAACAAACAAGCGCACGTCCTTCGTCTTCAGAACGCACCTGCCAACACACAGCATTTCCGCTGAAGAAAGCAGCGTTTCCCCCCTTCGTAATAAACGCTTCAAGATTGTCACGCATTGGGGCAGACCAGTATTCGTCATGTCCAAGGCTCAGGACAAGCTTGTAATGTTCCAACATTTCAGGACGGAACTCAAGATCACTATTCGCGGCATAATCAAGGGTATATCCGTTCTGTTCTGCCCAGACAACAAAGGGCAACTCCCAAGTCCTAAACTGGCTCCCAAGAGGTCGGTCAAATGAAACACGCCGCCCTTGCATGCCATTCTGCCCGTGATACCCGTAAAGACTAAAACCTCCCCAATTGGTGTAGGCGTTATAGGTGTTGGTAGAGAGTTGAAACAGAATTGAGGTTTTTATTCCCGGTTCTGCTGGACGGACAATGAAAAACAGGGAACTTTCAGCCGTGCGGTGATTTCTATAGATAGGGTCACCGCCACCATCTGATGCGCGGAGTATGCCTTCATAGTATCCGCTCTGCCATGTATCTGGCACTTCAAACGTATAGGTAGCCTCCCAACCACATCCGTGTGATGAAGCATTTATGGGAATTGGTTGTGCCTTCCCCGGAAGTCCAGATTCGTTGAATACAACCTCGCGTTCCGCACCAATACGAGCAATTTCAAGAGAATGGCTTCCTGCACTGGTTGAGACATGGAACGCAATTTCCTCACCAGGTGCGTAACTCAGTTGGTGGGTGTATCCGTCAATATAGAGTGGTCTAATACGATTTTCAGTTTGCGTTAAAGTTGCCATGATGCGTCCTCCTTGATGTGTAGGGTATCACTTTTTCACTGAAATGTCAACGGTATAAAGACAATTTTCAGAGCAATAAAAATGTAAAATTAAAAAATTCGTCAATTTTACAGAAAAGTGATATAATATTCATGTCGGAATAGGGGCAATGAATTCTCTCCGCCAGAAAAGCAACCTTCAAGGAAAGGAGAAAATATTATGCAGCTTTCAAAGACACGACTCTCTGAAATCGAGAGTCTCCCTGAGGACTCGATTGACACATCAGAGATTCCCGAACTTGATGACGACTTTTGGGAAAATGCTAAACGGACTGTCCCTGAAAATTACCTCCAAATTGAACCTGAAATATTAGAATGGTTCAAAAAACAAGGACAAGATTTCCACACTCGGATAAATACGGTGCTCCGAGCGTATATGGAGACACATAGGTAAATCATCAACATAGAAAATGTTGATACGGAAGTGAGAAAAATATGGAAACAGATAGAAAACAACCAACCCCACTCTCCCCCGAACAGATGCATCAATGGGAAAACGATGGATACTTGCTACTAAAAGACGTTGTTCCAGCATCTTTTATCAATGGTGTGCGCGATAGATTTGCACATGTCGTAGACGGTATAATTGACCAACTCAAAGAGCAGGGCATCGTTGAAGATGAAGGGCCGGACCTACCATTTGAAACAAGGTTCTGGCAAGTTGCTGGTGAACATGCCAATCGCTTCGGTCGATCCTGGCGTGGACAAATCGCAACATCCGAAATTTTCGATCTACATTATGCCGGTCCTCTTGTAGATGCAATTGGTCAACTTACAGGCACAGACGTTATTGGACATCCTGTCTTCAATGCGCGTCCTAAACTACCTGGACAACAATTGACTGTGGTTCCCTGGCATCAGGATAGCGGTTATTTCGGCACAGTCAGTGAACAATCACTCATCCCAACTGCCTGGATTCCGCTTGTGCCGGTAGATGAGACCAACGG
The DNA here is from genome assembly GCA_022825825.1 of Candidatus Poribacteria bacterium. Classification (GTDB taxonomy): domain Bacteria; phylum Poribacteria; class WGA-4E; order WGA-4E; family WGA-3G; genus MSPOR6. The sequence goes on along the minus strand of JAJDWA010000011.1, from coordinate 43,349 downwards.
TTGTTTGCAGGTAGTTGCTGGTTCACATCAATTAGGTGTAGTTGACCATCGAACAGAAAACCGAGAGGGCAAATTCCTTGAGGTAATGGATGAACTTGTGGATGACTCTCGTATTGTAACCTGTCCTATGGAGATAGGTGATGCGCTGGTGTTTCATAACCTCACACTCCACCGATCTTTACCGCACACCACAAGCGAGATTATCCGATGGGCTATTGACATTCGCTATCTTCGTGATGGGGACCATCCGGGCAGCATTTACTGGAAAGACCCTGATTTTAAATGGGTTATCCGCAGCCAAACACAACCCCTGACAACCCTTGCCCAATGGCTTGAAATGTGGTAGCATCACAGGCGTGCTTTTAAAGCGCGCCTACAGTATACATCAATAATGTAAACTCGCCCTAACAATCCTTATTTATTCTTTCTCTCTTGTAGGCGGACTTTGTCCATCTGATTTTTTCTATCAAAAACTGAATCCCTCCGTAATACACACAAAATATCTTGCATTCTTCTCATACATTAGGCATAATAATATTGAACAACCCATTATTAAGGAAGAATTGCATGGTCCGTGTACCTTTCCAAACTTTGTATAATGAATTTTATCGTGTGCTTGTAGCAGTCGGATTTACCGGTGAACGGGCGAAATTATGTGCCAAGTTATTCGCCGAAAATCAACGAGACGGTGTCTACTCACACGGCCTCAATCGCTTCCCGGGATTTGTTGCTGGATTGCAAAGCAAACAGATTGATTTTAACGCAAAACCTGAGAAAATTGAGAGTTTCGGAGCATTAGAACGTTGGGATGGCAAGATGGGCGTAGGACTTGTCAACGCGCACATCTGTATGCAACGCGCAACGGAACTGGCAGAAACGCACAGTATCGGTTGTGTAGGACTTTCAAACACAAACCACTGGATGCGTGGCGGTGCTTACGCACTACAGGCAGCAGAAGCAGGATATATCGGTATCTGTTGGACAAACACAACGAAACTCATGCCGCCGTGGGGTTCTGCGGAGAAAAAGATCGGTAACAATCCGATGGCAATTGCAGTACCACGCGAAGAAGGACATATTCTGCTTGATATGGCGATGAGCCAGTATTCGAACGGAAAATTAGAAGTACTCAAGTTACAAGACAAACAACTTCCGCTACCCGGCGGTTACGATACTAAAGGTAACCTAACGGTCGAACCTGCAGAAATTCTTGACTCGCAGAGAGCATTGCCTATCGGCTATTGGAAGGGTTCTGGGTTAGCACTGGTGCTTGACACAATGGCTGCCGTTATCTCAGGTGGGCAAGCCACACATCAGATAGGCAAACAGAAATCAGAATACGCTGTTTCTCAGGTTTACATCGCTATTAATGCTACTGGAATAATGGGACAAGCGGTTTTGAGCGAAACCGTAGAGGCAATTATTAACGATTTTCATACTACTGTGCCATTAGATGAAAACGAAAAGGTGCGGTATCCTGGAGAAGGTATGTTGCGTACACGGCAGGAAAGCCTTGAAAAGGGTGTTCTTGTGGACGAAGCACAGTGGCAGGCATTGTTGGAGATGAATAAGGATGAGACACTTTGACCTTACTTTATAGTAAAATCTAAAATATATAAACACTCTTGGTAGATGCGGTTTCCTAACCGCATCTATAGGATGGATAAATGGTTCGGTTGGGAAACCGCACCTACCGCAATGCAGAAATAATTATTGGTTTAACTATTAAATGGAATCGGAGAAAACTTGTGACATTACGTGTGGGGATTGTCGGTTGTGGTGGAATAAGCCGTAGCCACGCGGCAGCTTACAACGGTTTAGAAGACGTTGCACTCGTCGCTATGTGCGACATTAATCGCGATGCCCTCAATAACCGCGCCGATGAATACGGTGTTCCAAACCGATATACTGACTATGCGGAGATGTTTGCGAATGAAACGCTTGATATTGTGAGCGTGTGTACACATGCTCCCTTACACGCCCCAATAACAATTGCGGCGGCACAAGCGGGGATCCATGTTTTATGTGAAAAACCTCTATCAGTTGATTTAGAAACTGCTGACAAGATGCTTGCGGCGTGTAACGAAGCAGGTGTCCATTTAGCGGTCAGCCATCAATTCCGATTCACACCACTGTTTCGGTACGCAAAGTCTCTTATTGATGCGGGGAAGATTGGCGAACTGCGATCAATTCGCGAGGTCGGTAAAGGACGTGAAGCAGGATTTGAGTTAATGGAGATGGGTGTCCACTACTTTGACGAGATGGATTTTTTCTTGGACGGTCTTTTTTGGATTCAGGCACATATCACATATCAAGGACATGATGTAACAAACGCAGATATTATGCACAGCAGTGAGTTGTGCAAAACTGATCGGCGTGACAACGGCATGGTCGCGGGAGATACAATGCTTGTGCATATCGGCGGTGCAAGCGGAGCTTACGGAATTATGGAACTTTATCTACGTCAACAGAGACACGGGTGGATGATGGGACCGCATCTCCTCGGTTCAGAAGGGCAATTGATAATAAAACCAAATCCAAAGACAGGCATAGATGAGATGTGGTACTGTCCTTTTGATGTTTCATTTGCAGCACATACACCCGCATGGGAGCAGATAGAACTTGACACATCAGCATTTATAATCTCTGGAAAAGCGTGGAAGTCTCGCCACACAATCTGGAGTGCCAAAAATGTCCGAGACGCAATTCTTGATGAAAATCAACCAGAACTCGGCGGACGCAACGCGCTTACATCCCTTGAGTGTGTTAGCGCAACCTACACTTCCCATTTCAATGGAGCAAAAGTACAACTACCTTTAGAAGAGCGGAGCCATCCGCTTATGAAACGTCTTAAAATAGGAGCAAACAACTGAATGAAACTTGCATTCTTTGATGATTACCAACTCGGTGTGATTACAGAAAACGAAATTGTTGACATTAGTGATGCACTCAGTGATATTTCGGCCCATACGCCGCAGGAACTCATACAAATGGTGATTGAGGATTTTGATAATCTGCGTTCATCAATAGCGGACGCATCTGAAAATGGTGCCCCAATTGCTTTAGACAACGTTAACCTTAAAGCCCCACTGCCGCAACCGGGACAACTTGTATGTCTTGCTGGTAATTACATTGAGCCAGATAGTCCTTCCCGTCTCGATTTTAACGCATTCCTCAAATCGCCAACCAGCGTCATTTCCACGCAAGAAACCGTAGGGCTGCCCGAAGCGGATGTAACCGTGTTCCATTTCGAACCGGAGTTAGCAATTGTCATCGGAAAAACGGCAAAACATCTAACAGAAGAAAATGCGCTTGACTGCGTATTTGGATACACACAATTTATTGATGTGTCCGCGCGCGGTTTACCAGGGGGTTTCTTTTTAGGAAAAAGTTGGCATACCTTCGCACCGATGGGACCTGTGCTTGTCACTGCTGATGAAGTTGATGACCCAAATGCACTTGGTGTGCAACTCTGGATTAACGACCGTTTACAACACGATTTCTCCACAAACTCCATGGCACGTTTCGTTCCAGAATTGCTCGCTGAAGTAACTAATGTGATCACTCTGGAACCTGGAGACGTAGTCTCTACAGGCACACATCACGAAGCACTCACTGCAGTGGGGGACGGTGATACGGTGCAGTTAGCCATTGAAGGCTTCGGCCCGGCGTTAATCGTCGACGTACACGACCCATTAAAGCGCACAACTTGGCGTGGATAAGAAAAAAGGTTGACAACTACATCAGTTTGCATGTATAATTTTAAAAATCGGGGATTTGGGCCGTAGTTTGCAAACCGATATTACAACTTGGAATGTGATGTCCAAGGTAGCAAGAAATCATTTTTAGTTTAGACACAACAAACCCGTTCTTGATGATGAAGGAGAAGTGATTGATGAAAAGACATAAAAACATAGCCATTTATGCTATCTTTACAGCTGTCTGTATATGGATGGTAGGATGTGGAGGCTGTAATCCGGAACCTGTGCCGTCAGATATGTCCCCTACTGAAGGGAAGGAAACCGGCGGGACCACTGTCCGTATTACCGGTGAAAATTTTGATATGAAAAATGGTGTGACTGTAACCTTCGGCGGAAAGGAAGGTCAAAACGCTACAGTGCCGAGTAAGACAGAAGTTACTGTGGTAACCCCTGCAGGTGAAGCGGGGCAATCAGTCGATGTTGTTATTACCAATAAGGGAAAACCGGATGTTCCTGTTACGCTCTCACAAAAGTTTACCTATACGGATGCAACACCGCCAACAGTAAAGAGTACCGACCCTGCTGATGGCACTGTTTTCTCTGAATATGAAGATTCTTTGAATGTACGGGATAGTCTCACGGTTACTTTTAGTGAACCAATTAATGCAAATAGCGTTTCAATTGAAGTTGCAGTTGCTAAAACAGAAGATGCCATGAGTGAACCCGCGGAAGCTACACTTATAGGCACAGTAAGTGGTAGCGGCGATTCTGTGACGTTTACTTCAGATATGCCGATGCGCTGCGGACGCATGTATACTGTCACTGTATCAGGTGCAACTGATATGGCTGGAAATGCCCTCGCTACTGCACACAGTTTTAGTTTTAGTGTGACCAGCCCGGAACCTGTCTACAAGTATTACGTCAGAGAAGAGGATATTCAGGAAGAAAACGGTGAGGCAGCACTAAAACGTATCGCCTCCCGTCCAGAGATATTTGATAATCCTGAGAAGTGGACGCGATTAGTTGCAGCAAATCAGGATGATTATATCTTTGATCGGACGAAATTGAGTGTGGGGCAACTGTTATTGATCCCTCGCGGGCCTGCTTGGGGTGATAAATAGTTAATATCTTATTGTATGGTAAAAATAAAAAAGCCGTGTATCTAATACACGGCTTTTTTATTTGCAGTGGCATAAGCCAATTTGAATCATACCATTTCTGAATGATAATGTAGTAATGTAGCATTATTTTGTAGGTCGGGTAGCAGCGAACTTTAGATTTTATTAAAGACCAATAACACAATTAAAACGTTATCATGTCTAAGGATAAAAATAGAATTACCGAATGAATAACTTAACTTTATGCAAAACAACGGATTGACAATAACGAGAACGTTACTGCCAATCCGTTGTTTTTGTATGTAAGTAATGTGAGATGTTTTATTTAGGCACCACCGTTAGTCAAAATCGCCTGTGCCACCAGGATTAGTTGCCGTTAGCACCATTACCGTTGCCGTCACCAGTGCCATTACCGTTGCCATCGCCTGTGCCACCGTTAGCACCATTACCGTTGCCGCCGGTTTCACCGTTTTCTGTGCCGCCGGTTTCATCACCTTTAAGCGATACGAAGACGTAATCATTACCTGCACCAGCTTTTGCATGGCACGTGTCACATCCTACACTATTTTGTAGATCTAGGTTATTTCCATCCACACCATATATCCATCCACCACGGTCCATATACATCGCGTCGTCGGTCTTTGTCATCTTCGCGACATGTACGACCATCGTGTCAGTAGCATCCATGACTTCCTTAATAATCATGGAGCCGACAGGATACATTTTATCACCTTCTGCCATGTTTGCCATAGCAGCGGCTTCGTTGAAATAGACGGTACGAATGCCTGTTCCGTGTGCCTGACCAGTTCCCGCTGCATTCATTGCTGCAGCAGCTTCTTCAACTGTCATTGTTGGTGCAGGAAGGTCAACACTCATCCACGACTTGTGTGCCTCCATATCCATCATTTCCGGTCCTGGGTCCATTATGACATCCTCTAATACGTCCTGTGTGCGTTCACAGGCTACAAAGGCCATACAACCGATTAAGATGGCAATCAGGGTTATCTGAAATTTTAGCATTATAATACTCCTTATCTATAGAATTCTAAAGTAAATTTGGGAAGAGTTACACATCTATTGTGAGGCTTTAAGATAATAAGCCGTTTCAAGTTAATTAGTCACTCTTCGGGTTTATGTACTACACAACCTAATTTTAATGATACCACAAGTGCTGTTTTTTTTCAAGAATTTTTACGGTTTTACATAAGGTTTGAGAAGTTACAGAAACATTGAATAACGTTATGCAGAATTGATGTCTACTTTTGGTTAGTCTGTAGGATTTCTGAACGGATCCGTAAGATATAAGGATGCTCTGGGTTTTGTGAAAAAGCTTTTGCAATTTCGCGCCGCGCATCAGAAGTCCGTTTGAGTTGGTAATAGACAAGCGCAAGTGTCGCAAGATGTGTTGGTCGTCTATCACTTGCTATTACTGATTCAGCAAGTGATAGTGCCTCATCAAGTGATCTATTTTCTGCTGCGAGCAGAGATGCTAACGCATCTTTTGGAAACGGAACATCTGGAGCAAGTTTTATTGCACGGCGGAAATCGGTTTCTGCTTTGGTAGATTCACCAAGTTTTTGGTAAATCTGTCCGCGCCACCAATACCCCGGTGCCCATGCTGGTTCATGTTGAATACCCATCGTCCAAACATTCTCGGCACCCCGCAAGTCACCTGATGCCTCGCGGAGATTTGCAAGTTGAGAATAGGTATCCATGAAGTCCGGTTCGTGTTGGATGAGCGTGAGGAAGTATGATTCAGCTTCGGCTCGATTCCCAAGTCTTGCCTCTATCATACCTAAGTGTAACAGTGCTTGACGCGAGGTAGGCTCTAACTTAAGCACACGTTGGTATGTATTCTTGGCAGATGCCAATTTGTCCATTTGCATCTGAACATACGCGTAATCTTTCAGAGCAGGAATGTATGCCGCATCTGTTTCGAGTGCTTTTTGTAATAACGCCAACGCAGGTTGCCCTTGCTGCTTTTGAATAAAATGGTGTGCCTGTTGACGGTAAACTTCTGATAATGCTTGTCGATGACGCGAAAGTGCAGCGTTGGCTTCTGCCGTATTGCCAAGTTGTTCATGAACATTCGCGATTGCTTTATAAAATATCGGTTCATGTGGCGTTTCTTGAATAGCCTGTTCATAAAAACGTCGCGCAACAACGAGTTTACCGCGTTTCACTGCAACTTCACCTCTACCGAAAGCAGCACTGGCAAGCGTTTTATCTAAAGTAAGTGCCTCCCGAAATACAGCATCAGCCTCATCAATACGGTTGAGTTTGAGTAGCACATGCCCAAGATTGTTATAAGCAGCTGGTGTCTCTGGATAAAGTTGCACCGCAACGATATAATATCGACGTGCCAGCTCCAAATTCCCTCTTTCGGTTTCAATTTGTCCCAAGGCCACATACCACGCAACAGGTGCGTTTTCACCTGCACCTTTGACCGCTTTCTGAAACCATTCATCAGCTGCATCAAGTTGTTTATTGCGATGATAAGCGGTAGCCAATTTGGCTTGCACAGTCGGTTCAAAAGCAAAACGTTTGACTTGTGGAAACTCTAAAATCAGTTTTAAGGCATGTTGAAAAGCAGTAATCGCATTTGGATAATCACCCAATTTCGCGGATGCATCTCCTGCGCCGATGTGGACAATCGGCAGTTTAGGTGCATCTTTAGCAAGTAACTGATATAAATGAAGTGCTTCACTGAACTTCTCTTCTTGAAAGGCCCGCTGCGCATTTTCCAACTGCTCCTGGACCTTTTCAGGATAGGTAGATATATCCCAGGATGAAACATCACCAAATACTGATACAGTGAATATAAAAAAAAGAGAACAGATAACTGTTCGGTGCTGTGCCAAATTCATCAGATTATTTTGTCGGTTGAATTTTTATTCCTGAAACACGCTTAAACGCATCTTCTAAGATATACCAAGGTTCATCTGCTTTTTGTTTTGCTAACCATTCGTTAAACGCTATGTCCGCCTTATTATGGCGAATCAGATTTGCAATCTGGTCTTTAACTTCCGAATACTGTTTTTGACGTTTCGGTGTTTTCTTAACAAGTTCAACAATCCGATATCCCCCTGGAACAGGTAACGGTCCTTTATGCTCAGAAGGTTCCAATTGCGCGACAATTGCACCTAATGGCGTATCTGTCGTTAGGGTAAGCGAATTAAAACTAATAGATTTTTCTGTTTTGGCACTTTGCTTAATAGCTTCATAAGTTTCGCCTTGCTGGAGGCGTAAATATATCTGTCCCGCAAGACGTTTAGCGGCTTGTTTCTCTTTTGCTGAACTATCTGACGCCACGGCTACAAGCGCGGAGCGAAACGTAACCGTAGCTGGAACAACAAACCGTGCTTTGTTCGCTTCAAAGTGTTGCGGTGCTAATTCATCAATCTCTTTACTATTAACGGCCCTGAAAAACTGACGCCTAAAATATTCCTCGTAAATTATATAATCGGATACCCACTTCTCTAACGTTTCAATTTCTAATTCTTGTTCCCGCAAAGCCTTTTGGAACGCCGAATTAGAGGAGAATTTAGAACGTATCGCTGCGATCTGTTCGGAAACCTGCTTTTTGTGATCAACAGCTGTGACTCCGATTTTTTCAGCCCCCAGCAATACAAATCTACGACTGATAATACGATCCAAATATTCCTGTTTTTCTGCCTCAGTCGGTTCCTGCAAAAGCGGTTTACCTATAATTGTCTCGAGGCGAAATTCGTTTGTAAGCTCGCTTTGCGTAATTGCTTGCCCATTGACAACAGCAATCACGGAGTCTATTAGAACCTGCGCGTCCGCATTTCCGACAAATAGGAAAAGCAGAAAGGTAATGTATATTCCTATGTTTGAAAGGTGTTTTGGTGTTCTCATGGCTTTGATATAATAGCGTAATTTGGTGTTTAATTCAAGCAAGGTGACCATGAAAAGGCAATTGAAGACTATGACAGATGAGTGAATTGAAAAAACTGATCACTGATGCCGACAACATAAAAATAGATGATGTGCTTTTTCATTCATCAAAGTGGCATGGGTGGGGACTTCTCCGCAAGTAGTGCCTTTGTAAGATAATGGTCATTCAAAAGTTGCTCCTACATCCGCTTGACATCTGTTCATCTCCCTGTTATTGCACGAGTAAACCACATTGTAGGGAAACGACGAAGTAATGTTAATGTCTCTAAATCTCGGGGATGCGGATCACCGTTTACACTGTTTTTGAACTTGTTTGTTTATGCTGCGGACAAGGAAAATCGTAGGCGGTAGTTTACACGGATAAAATTTCTATTCAATTTATTTTCTAACTGTTTCCGATTCTATTTCAAATTGAAATTTATTCCCCTAACCCAATCACACCACAGCCGATACGAGAACCGCCTCCCGGTCTAACTTGCACCGCTTCAAGCACAGAAACAATCCACTCACTAAACGCCGCATCGTCCCCTTGGAAATAACCTAACACCCAGGCAGTCGTCCGATCATCCAGAAACCTTGTAAGAAGCACATTATAACCAGCCATATCTGTTAGATTTTCAAAATCTATACCTGATACGATATAGAGATGTGTTAACCGTTTTCGCATCTCCTGTTCATATTCTTCAGGTGTTCCGGTAGGAAAAGTCTGTTGATACTGATTTGTGAAGAAATCGGGGGCTACGGGCAATCCTATAGATATAAAGAATTCGTAATACGCAGCTAAACTATTGGGTTCTATTTCCAAAAATGCTTGATACGTTGGGGATCCCTTAAGTGGAATTGTAAATAAAATTGCCGGATCCGCTAACTGTTCAGCACTTACAAAGCATTTTAGCAATAGCTCCAGTATATCATGGCTATGCGGACTTACTGCTTGACCGGGGAGATGGTGGTCCGTTTCCAAATCAATCTGTTGACCAAGTACTGCCAGTGTGCAAACGTGAGTGGCTTGCGCCATCTCCGTTCCCACCTGCATTTGTCCCATATTATGAGAATGTGTACCTGTGCCAGCGTGAGGATTTGTTTGGAAGGTATCACCTGTTTCGTGGATAAGTATCAGTTTACCGAGAATATCGGTGCTTGGATCGCCACCAACAGACCAGAACGGCGTAGTGAATTCTAATACACCCGTGCCATCTTCACCAACCGAAATGTTGCCGATTTCACCTACGCCGATAGGTGGTGTCCCAAGTGTCGCTTCTGCCACAGGCACGCCAACTGTACCCGCTGGAACACCTATCGGATGCCAGTGCGGTCCAATGTCAGCACAACTGCCTATATGAAGATGTGCTGCATGCAAACCCGCCGTAGCATCCTCAATCTCAATCACAACGTGAACACCGCTGTCAGTTTCCATGAACGTGGCTGTACCGGTCAAATCACTGCCGCCTATCGCTGAGATAGTAGCAACCGCGACCTTATTTACAGGTGCTGTAGTGATAACTTCTGTCGGAATACTTTCGCAACCAATAACAGACCATGTTGTCAAAATAAGAACAGATAATAAAACACATGTGTAAGATTTTACAATGGGTAAATTGTTTTTATAGGGAGGTTTTGTAACCCCGGTTTTTAGGAATAGCATCGTACCTGCTCTAATGTTGTAGTCTGAAAACCAAAATTAAGTGGCAATGAATATAGGAACATGCCTTATGCTTGTCCTCATAATCATCGCCACAACTCTGTTTACGCAATCAAGTTATTCGCAGCACGAACGGGTCTAAATAATGTCTGCCGTTTTGGTGGCATCTCTTCCAGTAACTTCGGATGTGGATTCCAATCGTGCCACTTGCTATTCACAGTGTTATAACAACTGAAAATTGCCAACCTGTCGTTATCCTCATTTGTCCATCGATGTGTGCTATGTGTCAACGCTTCTGTGAAAAACAGCAATGACCCGGCAGGGCATTCATAGGTATCCCAAATCGGAGAATCTGGAGTCCGAATACTATCGGGGGCAGTATAGACTGCCTTATGGCTTCCCGTAATAAACAAGGTGCCGCCCTGTCTGTATTTGACAGGGTTGAGCTCCCAAACAATACGCGTTAAACCGCTGTAGGCTCGCCCAGGGATACACCGATAAAGATGTGAATCGCCAGGAAAACGGAGCATACCGTTGCCGTTGTGTGGTCCAAAGTTACCATCTCCGACAGTGCGGTAAAACAGGCTGCACGATTCCATTCGGAAGCCGTAACATTCTTGGCTTGAAAGTGCTGGATGCGCGAGGAACTCGTTCAGAAATCCGACAACGTTTGGGTGATCGGATAACTTTTCCATCGGGCCGCCGAGCGGTGAACGCTCATGTTCCGGAATAGACTCCGGTTCATGACGAAGCCGGAGGCAGAACTCCTGCATCTCTTCCAGTTCATCACCTTGCAATACACCAGGGACTAAGAGCCAACCGCGCATATCAAACAGATATTTCTGTTCCTGTGTAGGTGGCACAACAGCCGTGCCATCGGAAGTGGTTTGTGGGAGTTCAGCATTGTCTACATCAAGTGCTGCCCCCAAGTTTTTATCAACGATAAAAGGTTTTGTATAGTTTGTTGCTTGTTCCATAATAATATTTCCTAATTTACTTGTTTATGTCATCGCTTTCGCGCGTTTCAGCGCATCTTCAGAGACACTCAGTGTCTTTGCGATGTCTTCATCGGTGTGCGAAATGGACATAAACCATATATGTCCCTCTGGCAGATACAATCCACCATCTAACGTTGCTTCATAGAAAGCTTTACGAAATTGACTCTGCTTTTCACCCTCAGCATTCAAACCGAAAAAAGGCATCGGACCAATGCCACCAATACGCACTTGGTCAATACCTAAGCGGTCTGTCATTTCTTTATAGCCATCTAACAATTTTTGCCCCTGTTTCCACATAAAAGCCACACCGTCTTTTGCTTCCAATTCCGCAATCGTTGCAATAGCGGCAGCAACAAGCGAAACCTCTCCGTGGAAGGTCGCGGCGACCCATACGCCAGCAACTTCGTCCATAATCTCCTGTCTACCGACAACAACGGCAGTGGCAAATCCATTCGCTAACGCCTTTCCAAAAACCGACATATCAGGTGTCACACCGAAATACGCCTGCGCGCCACCTAAAGCATATCGGAATCCAGTTTTAACTTCATCAAAAATTAACAAAGCATCGTTAGCGTTAACAACTGATTTCACATTTTCCAAATATCTTTCTGCAGGCAGATCGTGTCCAGAAGGTTCCATAATCAAACACGCTATTTCACCAGGGTGTTCCTTAAAAAGGTCTTCCAGTGCATCTATATCGTTAAAGCCTACGCTCAGCGTTGATGCAGCGCTGCCCGGCAAGTGTCCACGAGTGTTATGACACCAATCGTGCCAACCGTGGTATCCGCACCGAATTACCTTCTCTTTTTCGGTGTATGCGCGAGCAAACTTAAGTGCGCCTGTTGTCGCATCAGAACCGCCGACAAAGTAAGCGACTCTATCCGCAGACGGGATAATCTCAACCAGTTTCTCTGCAAGCTCTATCTCTAATGTATGCCCGACATTATAGACATTGCCGCGTTCCAATGCCTTTGCTACTGCTTCTATCACAGCAGGATAGGCATGTCCAAGAATCATCGGTCCATATCCCATCAGATAGTCAATATAGTCATTTCCATCCGCATCCCAGAAATGCGAACCTTTTCCACCAGCAACCATAACCGGTTGCGGCGGATTGCTCTGTTTATGTGGTTGTCCGCCACCGACTAACGCAGCTTTTGCACGTTCCCGCCACGCCAACGATTTTTCAAAACTTCTTCCCATATTAGCACCTCTACGCAATTTGATAGATAGTATACCACAATTTACCCCTGTCTCAACATTTTTTGTTGTAAATCGTGCAAATTAATGACATACTATACTAAATTTAGGTTTAGATACACATTAGCGGAACCATTAGGCTTTCTGAATGTTGTATCTCAATCAATTGGGCTTACAAAGCCCTCCTACAAGAGGAAAGAGTTTCGCAGAATTGAATGGGTTGAAATATCGAAACCTTTGGAGGAGAAGAAAATGGCAGAAAACCTATTAACTGACGCACAGATGCGGAGTTTTATCGTGAACGGTTTTGTTACCGTTAACACTGCATTACCGCCAGCATTTCACGATGACATTTTTGCAAAAACGGCTGTTGTCTTTGATAAAGAAGGCAATCCTGGCAATAATCTATTACCACGAATACCAGAAATTCAGAGAGTCTTTGACGATGCGAACGTAAAAGGTGCTTTGACAAGTCTGTTGGGACCAGACTACTATATGCAGCCGCATCGGCATCCGCACTATAATCCGCCCGGTAGCAAAGGGCAAGGCATGCATCAAGATGGTGGCAAAAGATGGTCGCACCATACACGCAGGTTGCTTGTTTTCTACTATCCACAAGATACACCTGTTGAGCGTGGGCCGACCGGTGTTGTTCCCATAAGTCATTACTTCAGTACAAATGAAGGTTCGCAAGTATCCCCTGAACAACCCATTTCTGGAAAAGCAGGGACTGTTGCTTTCGCGAATTATGACCTATGGCACCGTGCCATGCCGAATCAAACGGATGAGAGACGTTACATGATGAAGTTCCTCTATGCTCGGATGACAGAACCACAAGAACCTACGTGGGCAAATAAGGAAGCAGAATGGGCAAACGGAACAGCGATTGGACCTGCTGAACACCAGGAGATGTTTAAGCATCTCTGGAACTGGCATCTTGGACCAAAGAATGGCAATTCGCCATCATCATCTAACGGTGAATCGTTATCAGATTTAATCAGCGCGTTGAACAACACCACTGAATCTATAGGATTGCAGGCTGCATACCAAGTGCCGAAGTTTGGCGAAGAGGCTGTACGCGCGTTGGTGAGATGTCTATATGAGGAGTCGGATATGACGCGCCGAAACGCGTGTTATGCACTTAACGCGGTCGGTGCTACCGCTGTAAATGCATTGCAAAATGCCTTGAAAGATTCACCTGAACATGCTCGTGCGAATGCAGCAGAGGCACTCGGAGACCTTGGGACGAAGGCAGAATCCGCCGTTCCTGCATTGGTTGAGGCATTACAGGATGAATCTGCCAATGTCCGTGTACGTACGATTGAGGCGTTAGGCACAACGAGTCAATCAAGCAGATTAGCGGTTCCGGGATTGATTGAAGCGTTGGAAGAACCGAACGATGGGATTAAACGCAACGCGGTGTTTGCACTTGCTCGGATCGGGGAGAACGCAGCGGACGCGGTTGAGGGGTTAGAAAACTTGCTTTTTCATGAAAATCGTTATGTCCGTGGTGATGCGGTACACGCCCTTTATCGAATCGGTTCGCCACAAGCAAAATCGGTGCTTCTTAAATATTTAGAAGGCACGCGATGGTGTGCATTGACGAACCGAGAAACCACGTTTTAAGATAATTTATGGAAGAATTCTCGTAGAAACTGTTTATAAATTTTGAACTTTGTGGAATCTGCTGGCCACTTCCATAAAGCGGATTCCACACAAACACTATTTCCATTTTTGGATATTAGGTGATGTAAGTAGAGATGCCTTTAAGAGCAATACTTAATCAAAAAGATGTTTTCTCTTATGAGTTTGATGAAGATTCATGGAATCAGTTGAAAGCATCATATAAGCAAGAAACATTGATGATGCCTTGTTGCGATAACAAGGCTATCCCTAAAATAAGCAAACTAAACAACTACTTCTTTGCACATGCTCGGAGATCTGGATGTACATCCGCGCCAGAGACTTTTGAGCACATCTTCTTAAAAACACTAATTGCTAAAATCGCGCGTTCACTTGGATGGGATGTAACAACAGAAAAAATAGGTGAAACGCCTGAAGGAGAACGTTGGATTGCCGACGTTTTTTGTATCAAAGGAAAAGCGAAAATAGCCTTTGAAATACAATGGTCACCCCAAACGGAAACAGAATTTAAAAGAAGGCAAGAGAAATATATTGCATCCGGTGTGCGGACAGCTTGGCTGTATAAACTAAGGCGAAATCAGGATTATCTACCTGCAGTGTACGAGATCCCTGCTTTCGGAATTCAAATTAAAAGCGACTCGGGAAAAATGTCCGTGCCGCAATTTGACCTGCCAATAGATGAATTTGTTAGAGGAATGTTGGAAGGAAAATTAAAATGGAGACCGAAACAGAATGAAGAACTTATAGGGAAATTGATAACTGATTATAACCAGTGTTGGAGGTGTAAAAGAAGAACAAGAGTTATTTTAGGCATAGGAATTTATGATAAGGAAGGAATCAATCTTTCATATTTGTATTTCCATGGTGATGAAATTTCTGTGCCTAAATTCATTTTACAACATTTAAATAATTCAGAACTTGCGAAAAATAGTATTGCACCAATTAAACCACGTTACTCTAATACAATGCAAGAAGCTTATCTTTCTAATGGTTGCTTTCACTGTGATGCTATTCAGGGACAGTGGTTTTTACGGTATGCGTGGGTTGACGCTGTGTATGCAGAGTCAAAAAAAACGATAATGGATTTTTCATTCATCAATGGACATAAAAACTTGCGTGTAGAAGGTAAGTGGTATTTTGGGAAAGAACCTTCACGTTCATTTCGATAGAAAGTATTGAAAAGTGAGAGTGCTCCTATTACCATTGAATTATAGGGATATCCTGTCCATTTTGGTAAAACCCTCCGTTATATAATGGAATATCATGAAATTTTACTATAACTTACTACGCTCGTAATATTCGCACTAAGCAGACTGAAACGCATCATAAATCTCCCGTGCCCGCTTTTCAACCTCCTTTAAATAGGTCTCACCGATTTGCGCGCGGTAAAGTTCAGTGAGGTCTCCGCTTGCCTCGCCAAAGGCTTTGGCATACTGCCTACATTCCGCTTTATCACTACCAGAGGCGTAGGCTTTTGTTTTAGCATCTGTTCCGGACTTTCTAACCTCAACAAATTTATCTGCAAACTTAAGATAGGTCCCATCCCCAACAAATCGGACATCTTCAAGATTTGTAAAATCAAGTCCTGGAAGTGCATCAGAAAGGATAGCTCGCGCTTGTTCCATCTCTATTTTTCCTTCGCGCAGGGCAATAGCAATCCCAAGGAAAAACAGGTCATTTTTATCGCGTTTTGCTTCTCCCTCCTGCTTTGCGGCGCGGAGTTTTTCAGGATTCGGTTCAGACTCATTGTAATAGGTAATATCCTCCCGCACATCACACGTTGCAGTGATCTGACTCTCAGAAAAAATAGAGGCAAGGTAATCAGACAGAGGCATATCCGCCTGTTTACAATGCGCGGCAAGCGCTGTGACCAACACCATAGATTCGCCTGCTGATTTCTCCCGCATTGCAATGGCAGTCCTACCACCTTGACTCTGGATAAGTTCTTCGGGCCCGGTAATCATGCCGCCACTCTCTTCACCCGCGAAAATTAGGCGCGGTTGCACACCGATCGAAATTGTTTCACCGTAAACATCTTGGATAACAACTGGTGTGTCCGGCGCATCGGCTATCTGCTTTTCAATCTTTTTCATTACCGCAGCGATCTCCTTAAAACCGACCGGCACATTAATTACGTTTACCCCGTTAGCAGCAGCCCATTGGTCCCAGGCAAGTGCAGAAGGAGTCGTTTTTATCATAAACCGCGGATGATCTGCCCAAAGTCCTGCGGTTTTTAGCTGCTTCGTGTGGAAGTCCATCAGCATTAAAAACGCCTGATTAGGTGTGTAAATTGTTAATAACCGATTATCATCAAGCATTAGAAAATCAACACCGAGACGCTGGAGTGTTTTAGCACGTGATGCTTCTTCTATTTGACAAACGATGAGTCGATCTCCATCTGGATCGGTTGCTTCAATAATCGTTCCGACAGGTTGATTTTTAAGTTTCGTCGCGTACTCTGCCGATTTCACGACATCCAGAATACTAAAATCACATCCAAGGTCATAAAATTCCGCCGCACCTGTTTTCGGATTTCTGTCCAGTTTCCCGATGTTATGATAGAGTGGGTCTGCTTCAATGTGAAGCCAACGCACAGAGCTGGCAATACCTAATCGCTCAAAGATCGCACGCATCGGACGATACATACATCCACCCACACAATCAACTACGATGGGAGGTTTTGTCTTTCGAATAAGGTTTAGATTCGCATCTGTGGCGACCCCGCTTTTGAGATAGCCGACATAAAGCTGCACGCCATCATGGAGTTCGTCTAACCTTTCAAAATCTATATGCTCATCGTTGATTGCACTGAATTGAATCGGATATCCTTCCGTTTCAGCAGTTTTGAGAATCTCCTCAATCTTTTTGACAAATTGCATGGATTCTTCGGGTAGGTATTGACTTCCCTGATTGTTGAGGTCTTTTGTTGCGTTCTTCGTGCTAACAGAGTGGCTCGATGTGACATGTTCACCACCGTCCAAGTCGAGTATAAAAATAAGGAACGATGCCATCCAAATCGGTAGTGTACCAAACCCTTTCGGTATATAAGTCCGTATGCCTTGTGCTGCCTGAATCCGCGCAATGAATTCAACATATTTTTGTGAGTTGTAGCGTACCTCACATCCTGCAAGTTTTTCTACAAGTTTGCCATCAGATTTCTCCTTTGCCACCAAACTTTTTCCGAGTGTCGCCAAGATAATGCCAACTTGATTAATTGGAAACCGCGTATCCCAGGGATACAGGACGTTTTGTGGACCGCGGACCCCAGCAGTTGATACTTGTGCTTCCTTCGCATAGTTGCCAAACCATTCCCACAGGTCCAGACGTTCAATCAGTTCCTTATTGAGCAGGAATGTGAATGCTTCGGATTCGTCTTGGGGAAAAAGGGGGGATTTGATTGAGTCGGGGGTATTCTGCTCAACCACTGTGAAAAGTTGTTGTTCTGTTCGGTTTCGTTTGTCAAGGGACGCTGCATCTACAGCAATTACCATCTCCACGCTCCAAAATAGGTTTTGTGGTTATTATAGCATATACAGTATGTTTTATGTTAAAGAATTCAGCGGGATTGGTCAATTTTCAAGTGGCAATAGGGAACGGTGAAGTGGTGGGCGTAGATGTGTTGTTTTCCTTTGAATTCAAGTGTGGGCATGGGGTAACTCTGATAACTCAAGTATTTTAGGATTCAACACTTGCACAAACTATTAGTTACTTTTTCTAACAAACACTTTTTATTCTTAATAAAAGAATTTGCTACACACTGTAGTTTATCCAAGTTTTTCTGACTGGTATCGTCCATCTGATCACAATCTTCGGGTAAATCCGGTTGTAAGCGATAATACATATTTTCGTCCAATAATTGTTTGAGTTGATAGTCGACGGTATCACTGGCACCGTCAAAAATGATATTTTTGAGAAGTGGCATGACCCAATCAACTTTTCCCCAATATTCTGCGTCGTCTGCGTATAATATATTAGTTAAGTTTCCTGTTCCCAAGGAAACAAGCAGGATATTATCTTTATTCCGACACTTTTCTTTAAGATATTTTCTAGCTTCGGCATAAGCACACATTGCCGGGTTGTTAGCGAAGATACCACCATCAAGCAATGTTTCAGTTAACTTTGCGTCCAGTTTGTCATTAGATGATGGCGTAAAGTCCGTGTTAACAGGGGCAAAAAAGGTTGGAGCGGCAGCGGTTGCGTATGCCACTTCCCACATACAGTAATTCTCTTCAGGCAGATTACATTTCTTGGCATTACGACTTTTGAAGAAGCGCGGGTGCCCTCCTTTTCGTTTGTTATATCTTTCCTTATAATACAGACGTGTACCCCGCATGTCATAACTTGGGATTAACACATCGGTGAGCGTTTCACTGAGGGTGGTACACCCAAAATATTTTTTTAAAACGTTCTTAATTCCTGTTTTTGAGGAATTACCTATTGCAGGGTATTTCGGTCCTAACCATCCTCCAGCTGAATTGAACGTGTGGTTGAAGTCTCTGTGGAAAATGTTACTTCCGTCTTCCCTATACAAATCGATCAAACTACATGCTGAATACCTTGGGTTTCCGTTGCAATCTGGTGCGGTAAGTGCCAGCGCGATAATACCGCCTGTTGAGGTGCCGGCAATGAGATCGAAGATACAATGGATTGGTCGGCACATTTTATTTTCTATTTCACGAAGGATCATTGCGGGTATAATACCACGTATTCCGCCACCGTCAATGGATAACACTTTGAAAGTTTTACATTCTCCCATTCAACATTCCTCCATCGCTTTAATGAGACGTTGTGCAGCGGTGTTCTTTTTTATCGGTTTCTCTTGAAGCACAGTGAGTTGAGATGCAAGGAAACTGGTACACTTATACATTTGTCCGTTGTCATCACTGAATTCAACCTCGTATGCGTCACCATCTGCAAGGATTTCAACGACTGTGCCGACCTCTCCACGTTTGAGATTATGCTCAGGTATATCCTCTGTGAGCGCAACGACATCCCAGAAGTTTAATTTTGCCTTCTTCTTTAGGTTCTTGTTTATCTTCAGGCAAGCTATCTATGTGTGAGGTATCATCGGAAAATTTACCTTTCATGGTTAATCCTTACGAATCAATGGAAACGCTATTGCCAATTTTAGAATGTCAGAATTTGTTTTGATGCATTAAGTTTATTTAACGTAGTGATAACTCAAATTATATCACACATAAGACATAAAATCAAGAGGTAGTAAAATCCGCTAAAAACGTCCTAAATAGGGTAAGGTTTATAAACATTACATCTCGAAAATAATTGAAAGTGTATAACCCACTAAACACTCAACGTCCATACTGTTTCATCACCTGTTTCAACTTGTCCAGCGGGATAGCCTGCATTGTCCGACCGTTACGTCCCGTCATCGTTGTTGCCATTGTCATTGAGTTGATAATCGCCTCTTCTGTTGCCTCAATCGCTGCCTCAAAAAGCGGACTCAAACGTCTATTGACGACCATCTGAATCGGAAAAGTGCCGCTTTCAGTATGACTCGGAAAAACATTTGCAGTTGAAAACGCAATCACGAACTCACCGCTGCTGTCTGTGCTTGGCGTGCCTGTGCGTGCAAGACCGTGTGTGGCACGGATAGCCAGCTGTTTCAACTGACGGTGCGTCAAAGGTGCATCCGTTGCGATAACAATAATAAACGATCCGTCCCTTCCCGGTTTCAATTGATCGTCTTCTAATGCCTTACCAACCGGCACGCCATCAATACGTAACTGATGTCGTCTTCCACCATTGGAGTTTACCAGCACACCGACTTTCCACCCGCCTCTATTTGGTGGAAGAACCCGCGAAGCAGTGCCGATACCTGCTTTGAAACCGTAGCATCGCATACCTGTGCCGCCACCGACACAACCTTCTGCTATTGGACCAGATGTCGCTTTTTCTACTGCCGTAATCGCATGTTCAGGTTTTACGTGGAGTCCGCTGATGTCGTTCAACCCGCCATCATAACATTCAGCAACAATCGGGAGAATAATGTTATCGTCAGGATATCGCTTTACAATATATTGCACAACACCATCGTGAACAGCGCCAACACTCAACGTATTTGTTAGTAAAATCGGAGACTCAATCCATCCAGCTTGGTTGATTCGGGCAATACCGGTGGCTTCACCATTACCGTGGATAGTATGCGCC
Organism: Candidatus Poribacteria bacterium; assembly: GCA_022825825.1. Lineage (GTDB taxonomy): Bacteria > Poribacteria > WGA-4E > WGA-4E > WGA-3G > MSPOR6. Next base: position 22,960 of record JAJDWA010000011.1, on the reverse strand, counting down.
GCACCGAAAAGTCGTATTTTCCAAATATCATCGTGTGGAAGGATTGCCGTAACACCCGTGCGAATTGAATCACCCTCGTTTAGCGTGACATGTCCCACCTTGACGCCAGGAACGTCGGTAATAGCATTGTGTTCGCCAGTAGGAAGCGTGCCGATATGAATGCCGAGTTCGCGCGCCCGCGCTCTGGCAGCCTCTGCATCCGCAAAACTTACCAGCTGTACCAAAAATGCACAGATACTTAAAAAAACAAAGATTTTCTTATAAAACCGATAGTTACTTGTACGCTGGTGTAGATGCGATTTGAAATCGCAACTATCAAGGTGTGTGCAAATAGTTTTCGATTTTACTAAAAAGCACTCTGAGGAGACAAGAATTCCTACTTTGGATTTTTGGGTTAACTTAATACATGTATTCATATTTTGAGTTGCTCCCTGTATATTGTGCGGATTTGATTAAAAATAGCAATATAAGTTGGGGAACGATAATCCGGATAGGTCCATTCCCACGGTTGGAAAGTTTTATGATAAAAACGGAGTGTGATTTCCGCATAGATTCCGTTACGGAGATAGATACGGTGGGCGTGATCCTTTGTTGACGCAAGCACTAACTTTGCCATACAGACGTACCCTACATCTAAATTGACGCGCCGCCGTGAGGTATCTTTTTCTGCAAATGCTTGTTCTACCTCATTCGTCAAGAGTTTTTTGTCTGCCAAGGTCCCAGCATCAATCAGGTTTTCAAAACTAATAAACTGGCGTTGAAGCCTTTTTCCCATCTCAGCTTCATAGTAATTCGTGCTGGTAAAAGGTGAAAGTTCACTTCGATAGTCAATGGGACCAAGTTGATTTGTTAGCTGTTGGTAGACATTTGGCAAGATTGGCGGTTCCGCTGTCAGAACACCGATTATTGCTTTTACAGGTAATTGTTCTCTAAGTGTTCCCATAATTCCGTGTGACAGATTGATCTTAAGAATATTTTACGATACCGCAACGTTAAATTATCGCACTTTTGCACAAAATATGTGTGAAATTAAAAATATTTACAATTTTCTACGTTTTTTCTTGACATTAGTATAAACCTTAATGTATAATTATACGTTACGCTTTTAAGAAGTTACTAAAGTATGTGTCTTCTTTCTTCTTGGTAAAGTGACCCTATAGGAAGTATATAGCTTCTACGAAAAATAGGCAACTGTTTTCGCATCTAAATGAGGGGTGTTCATAACTGTTTAGTGTTGTATCACATATTTTCGAGTATCTCACATGTTTTTTCAGATATGTGGGGTCAAGAGTTTTTTCGCGTCTACTACCCAAGAGTAGCAAATAACTCGGATTCATCACGTTCACATATCGCTCTGCTGGAGTCGAGGTGATTGAGCCAGCAAAAAGACGAAACCATTTAACCTGTGGCACCTCTTAATTTTATGAACCTTATATCAAAAATCAGACGACATTCGGTCTTCTGTAAATTCACGTTCACTTTAAAAATAAAATGAACAAGCATAATTGTTAGTTGTGTGAACCGTTATATTATCTGTTATTCGCAATTCAGCGAATGTTTCACTATGTCAAGCAGCATTACGCCTTTAAGTTAAGAACAGAAGTCGTGAAAGAAAACCCAATAACAAGTAGTGAGAATAGTTTTCGAGTATCTGTTATTGATAAAGACCTCTTTCTGATAACTGCTAATATTTCTCTGTCAATTCGTTAATAACAACAGCCGAATCGGACAAACCCTTCAACCCCATCAGCGATCCACGCAAGGTGAAATTCATGCCCAATACTAAAACTAATGGAAGTTCAGCAGCATTACGAGAACGACATTCCTTTGCCAAAACCCCTTCAGTTCTTGAACTGCCCGACTTAATTGAGACCCAAAAACTATCCTACGCCGCATTTTTACAACGTTTTGTCGCGGAAGATGAACGCGAGTCGAAAGGTCTTCAGGCATTGTTCAAGGAAGTTTTTCCGATTTATGATTTTAAAGAGACAACAAGTCTTGAATTTGTCAGTTATACGCTCAGTCCGCCGACACACGACCTTTCAGATTGTCAAGCACGCGGGCTAAACTATCAGGTGCGGTTACAAGCCCGCTTAATGTGTGTTGAACGCGAAAAGGATGAGGACACAGGGCAGACGCGTGTTTTAGATATCACCGAATCGGATGTATACTTTGGTGATATCCCTTTGATGACTGAGAATGGAACTTTTATCATTAACGGATCCGAACGGGTGATCGTTAATCAATTACATCGGTCTCCAGGCGTAATTTTTCTTGATAAATCGAGTGCATCAAGCGTTCAGAAACTCCCAACAGGACAGATAATTCCTTATCGTGGTGCATGGATAGAATTTGAATTCGATTCAAAAGACTGTATCCACGTCCGATTAGACCGAAAGAAGAAGTTGTTAGCCACTGTCCTCTTACGTGCGCTCGGTTGGGAAACAGATGCGGAAATCCTAAAACTTTTCAGCAGCACAGAGGTCGTTCCGATGACACAGGATGTTATCGGACGGGTTATCGCTGAATCTGTAGTTGATACCGATTCGGGCGAAGTTCTGCTGGAAGCAAATACAAAGTTGTCTGAGATAGAATTTGATCGACTCACCGAGGCGAAGGTGCCAGAGGTGGAAGTGTTAGTGGAATCGGATGAACAGGAACTTCGATATTTGCGGAATACGCTTTCACGCGACACAGTCAAGGCGTATGCGGGAGGAACATTGCAAGAGGGGGCCCTGCTTGAGATATTCCGTACCTTACGCCCTGGTGATGCGCCGACACGAGAAGCAGCAGCAGCCTGTTTGGAACGTCTCTTTTTTGATAGTGCACGCTACGATTTAGGCACTGTCGGAAGATATAAAATCAATTCTAAATTCAGTGATTTACTTATCTATCTTGATGAATCTGGTGAGATGCCATCAGAAGATATTCGGGTGCTTCGCAAGGAAGATATTGCAGCTACCTTGCAACACCTCATGCACATCCGCAATGGGCACAGAGAGATAGACGATTTGGACCATCTTGGTAATCGTCGAGTACGCGTTATTGGAGAACTTCTTGAGAATCAATTCCGTATCGCACTTCTGCAAATCCGCCGTGCAGCCCGCGAAAAACTAAGCACTATAGCTGACGCGCAGCAAAAGAACCCTAAGAATTTGGTTAATCCAAAGCCGCTTATGATGGGACTCCGAGAGTTTTTCGGTTCTAATCAACTGTCCCAATTCATGCAACAGATAAATCCGTTGGATGAACTTACCCATAAACGGCGTATTTCAGCGATCGGTCCTGGCGGTTTGCATCGCGATCGTGCTACCGCAGCGGTGCGAGATGTCCATCGCACGCATTATGGACGCGTTTGTCCTTTAGAAACACCTGAGGGACCCTCTATCGGTCTTATTGTCTCCTTAGCGACTTTTGCGCGTGTCAACCCTTATGGATTTTTAGAAACACCTTACCGAGCAGTCCGTAAAGGAGGCGAAATCACCGAAGATGTTGAATATTTAACGGCAGATGCAGAGGACAAGTACAACATTGCTCCCGCAGATGCCATATCTTCTCGTCGCAAATCAAAAATACTTCGCAGCCGAAAAGGTGAGGAAGTGGTTGCGCGTGATCTCAAAGATATCGACTACATCGGTATCGCTCCGCAACAAATTGTGGGTGTTTCCGCTGCACTTGTGCCTTTTTTAGAACATGAAGATGCTAACCGGGCACTTATGGGTGCTAACCACCAACGACAAGCAGTACCGTTAATCCGTCCAGAGGCCCCGTGGGTTGGAACGGGTATGGAGCATCGTGCTGCACGAGATGCTAATGCTATGGTTATCGCACAACGGGGTGGCGTCGTCTCCAGTGTTGATGCAGAAGAGATATTGATCCGTACTGGGCAAGCGCTTCATGTTGAAGAAGGTGAGCATGCTTTCAGTGAAATGGGGTACGATGTCTATAAACTGAAAAACTTCAAGCGGAGTAACAGCGGCACCTGTATCCACCAGCGCCCACGCGTAAATATAGGTGATGTTGTTAAAGCCGGTGAAGTGATTGCCGATGGCACAGCAACTGAAGGCGGTGAACTTGCACTTGGAAGGAATGTGCTATGTGCCTATATGCCGTGGGGTGGACACAACTTTGAGGACTCAATCCTTATCAGCGAATCACTCATAAAAAATGACACGTTTACCTCTATCCATATTGAAGAATTCGAGGTCGCCGCGAGACAAACAAAGATGGGAGATGAGGAGATTACCAGAGATATTCCAAACATGTCTGCCCGAAGCCTTGCACAACTTGATGACGAAGGTATTATTCGGATAGGTAGTGTCGTGGGTACTGGCAGTATTCTTGTAGGAAAGATTTCACCAAAAGGCGAAAGTGAATATGGTCCTGAAGAAAAACTCTTACGTGCCATTTTCGGGGAAAAAGTCAAAGAGGTGAAGGATGCATCCGCTTATACCCGTCCCGGCGTAGAAGGCGTTGTCATTGATGTAAAGGTGTTCTCCCGCCAAGCAAGCCCTAATAGTGAGCAAACCGCATGGCGCCAAGAGGCATTCCGTAAGCAAATTGAGCAAACGTGGGAGGAACAGTGTGGACAGATCGCTGAACGCTTGACCGAAGAATTGCGTGATACCTTGGTTAACAAAGAACTCGCTTATCCAGCAATTTTCGAGGATGATAAGAGGACCGAAGAGGGCGAGGACACTGAAGCACCACAACCCCTGAAAGCAGGAGATGTGTTGACACGTGAATATCTGGAGGCACTGTCGCAAAGTGAACTTGAAGCGCTTCAGATTACAGATACAGATGTGACAGCGTACATCAAAAACCTTCAAGAACTTGCCGCTGGACGGATTAATGCCTATACGCAGGAAAAAGAGGAAGCGCTGGAGAAACTTGATGCAGGCGAAGAGTTAAAACCTGGTGTTTTGAAACTTGTCAAAGTCTATGTTGCAAGTCGTCGCCCTATCTCTATCGGGGATAAAATGGCTGGACGCTACGGAAATAAAGGCGTTGTTGCGAAGATTCTACCTGAAGAAGATATGCCATATCTACCGGATGGCACCCCTGTTGATATAGTTTTGAATCCTCTCGGTGTGCCTTCTCGGATGAATGTCGGCCAAATCCTTGAGATACACTTGGGATTGGCATGCAAAGAACTTGGTAGATATGTTGCTTCACCTGTATTTGATGGGGCTACAGAGGAAGAGGTGTTTGAGGTATTGGCGGACACAAAATTACCCGAAAATGTCAAACAGACAGGCAAAAGCCTCCTCTACGATGGACGAACCGGTGAACCGTTCGGACAGGAAGTTACAGTTGGTTATGTCTATTTTCTCAAATTGAATCACCTCGTTGCGGATAAAATGCACGCGCGTTCAACAGGCCCTTACTCCTTGGTAACGCAACAACCTTTAGGCGGTAAAGCACAACACGGTGGTCAACGCCTCGGTGAGATGGAAGTATGGGCACTGGAGGCTTATGGTGCTGCACATACACTGCAAGAGATGTTGACTATCAAGTCAGACGATGTAAAAGGCAGAACCAAAATCTATGAATCTATCGTGAAAGGACAAAGTCCTTTAAAACCTGGCACCCCTGAATCTTTCAACGTGTTGGTGAGAGAACTACAGAGTCTCGGCTTAAATGTTGAGTTATCTGAAGGCGATCCCGCAGATGTTGAATCGGAAGAAGTGGGACTCCATGAAGCAGGATTCCCGCTCTTACATACGTTGGATACAATGGAACCCGTAGATGAGGAACCAACTCTGAAACTCACATGGGACACCGATGACAGCGAATAGTTATCAGTTATTGGTCATCAGTTAAGAGGTTTCTATAGACAAAAACCTCTTAACTGAAAACCGATACCATATAAAGGAGCAAAGAATGGCAGACAAAGAAAATCAATTTAATCGTATCTCTATTAGTATCGCCTCGCCAGAACAGATAAAAGATTGGGCCAAACGGACATCCTGTAAGCGGCGGAATCCGGCAAGTGATGCCTGGACGTGCCCCGAGAAAGATACCTGCGATTGCGGCGAAATCAAAAAGGCAGAAACGATTAACTACCGTAGTTTTCGGCCTGAACATCAAGGTCTATTTTGTGAAGCAACGTTTGGACCACAGAAGGATTTTGAGTGCAGTTGTGGCAAGTACAAACGCATTAAACATAAAGGCCTTATTTGTGACCAGTGTGGTGTTGAGGTGACAAAATCACAAGTCCGAAGGGAACGGCTCGGTTACATCAAACTCGCCACGCCAGTTTCTCATATATGGTTTTTTAAAGGAATTCCTTCGCGGCTTGGCACATTTCTTGAACTTGCCTCCCGACAGGTTGAGCGGATTCTCTACTTTGAGGCATTTATTGTTACAGAAGTCATTGATGACAGCTGTGGTTTAGTAGAAAAAGATATCCTGACGGAATCGGAGATGGAGGCTAAGCTACGTGAACACCCGGATTCATTTCGAGCAGGCACAGGGGCTGAAGCAATTCAGGAGCTCCTCCGCAAAATAGATCTTCCTGAAGATGTGAAAAAATTCACGGAGGAACTTGAGGCAACCTCCAGCCACCAGAAAAAAGTTAAACTCTCAAAGCAACTCAAGATGGTGGCAGGGTTTGACAAAGCAAAAATGCATCCTGATTGGATGATTCTTGATGTGCTTCCTGTCATTAGCCCGGATCTCCGACCCTTAGTTTCTTTGGAAGGTGGTAGATTTGCAACGAGTGATCTCAACGATCTGTATCGCCGTGTGATTAACCGAAACAACCGCTTGCAAAAACTTATTGATCTTCGTTCTCCCGAAGTTATCCTCCGAAATGAAAAGCGGATGCTCCAGGAATCCGTTGACGCGTTTTTGGATAACGGGAGACATGGACGCCGCGTAACTGGACCGGGTAAACGCGCCCTCAAGTCTTTATCTGATATTCTCAAAGGTAAAGTCGGACGTTTCCGACAGAACTTACTTGGAAAACGAGTCGACTATTCTGGTAGAAGTGTCATTGTTGTCGGTCCTGAACTGGAACTCCATCAGTGCGGGGTGCCCAAATTAATGGCTGTTGAACTTTTTAAGCCGTTTATTATTGAGAAACTTCTGGCCTCTGGAGAGGTACAGACTATCAAACGTGGAAAATATCTGACCGAGCACGTTACACCGGACTCACCTGTTTGGGAAGCATTAGAAGAGGTTATCGCTGACCATCCCGTGTTATTAAATCGTCCCCCTACGCTCCACAGGCTCGGAATTCAGGCGTTCATGCCAGTACTTGTTGAAGGAAAGTCAATTCGAATTCCACCGCTTGTTTGTAAGGCGTTCAATGCTGATTTTGATGGGGACCAGATGGCAGTTCATGTGCCTCTGTCTATTGAAGCCCGCGCTGAAGCGAAGATGTTACTGCTCAGTAGCGGCAATATTCTCAAACCCTCGCACGGTGAACCGATTACGGTTCCAGAACTTGATATGATTCTGGGCGCAAGTTTTCTAACAAAAGCACTCCCAGAACACCAAGAACGAGCAGAACAACTCCACGCTGCCTATACAGAAAAAATCTTTGATGCGTTAGAGAATGAAGTTTGGGCGAAGCGCCGCTTTACATCCATGGATGAGGTGACGCATGCACACGGTTGTGGAACGCTCAAACTACATGATTCGGTTCTACTGTTTTTCAAAGGACAACGTGAACCAATTCTTACGACCGTCGGAAGAGTAATCTTTAATGAAGTACTTCCGCATACAAACGGAACTGCTTCACTTACTTGGGAAGACGAGACTACAGGGCTTGAATTGCCATTTTTCAACGAAGAAGCACAAAGCAGACGTTTGTCACAACTTATCAAACGTTGTTTCAACGAACTTGGCACTGCTGAAACTGTATCACTGTTAGATAGGTTACAGAAGCTTAGCTTTGAGTACGCGACTCGCAGCGGAATATCGCCTGGTATACAAGATTACTTGATACCGCTTGATAAAACAAAAATTCTTGCGGAGGCAAGTAAACAAATTGAACGTTTAAGCGAGCAAGAAAACCTTGAAGCTGAGGAATTTGAGAACCAGAAGATTCGGATATGGTTTGACGCTATCGAAAAAATTGAAGAGACAATGTTTACCGAGCTTCCGACGACAGAAACATATCTGGTTGAACAAGATAAAGATGTAAAAGGGTTTAGTCCGGTGCATCTGATGGCAGATAGTGGTGCCCGCGCGCGCAAAAATCCTTTTATACAAATTAGTGCTATCGTTGGATTGAAGTCTAAACAGAGCGGTGAAATTCTGTCTGCGCCGATTCAATCTTCTTATCGGGAAGGTTTGGATGTGCTTGACTACTTTACTTCAACCTATGGGTCACGTAAGGGGTTGGTGGATACCGCTATGAAAACAGCGGCTTCTGGATATCTCACGCGGAAACTGGTTGATGTTGCACAAGATGTGATGATTACCGAAGAGGATTGCGGCACAACGCATGGCATCCTCAAATTTTCCACAAACGCTGGTGCCATAGGGTTCAAAATTAGTGGGCGTGTTGCCGTGGAATCTGTAATACATCCTACAACAGAGGAAACACTGGTTGAAAGTGATACATTAATTACACCGCAGATGGCACAAGTAATTGAGGAAGCGGAAGTTCCGAGCGTTCGGGTTCGCTCTATACTCACTTGCGAGGCGGAGAAAGGTGCTTGTGCTGCCTGCTACGGCGCTGATTTGACATCAGGGCAAATCGCCAATGTTGGAGAAGCTATCGGCATCATCGCAGCACAATCTATTGGCGAACCCGGAACCCAGTTGACAATGCGTACCTTCCATACAGGTGGTGTGGTTGAAGATATGAGTGAACGCCTTGCACGTAAGATTCTGGCGAAGGCTACAGGGAAAGTGCGATTTCGTGATTTCATTCCCGGGCGCACCGTTCGCGAAGAAGGGGGACTCTGGATCGTGCAACAAGTTGCTGAACACCTTGACCAACCTAAATATAAGGTTAAAACTGTCCAACATCCAGAATGCAAGCTGCAACCGGGCGAATTTCTCACCGAGAAACAGTATCAAGAAAACCTTGAACGTTTTCCTGGTTTTGAGGTAGAACCTATCGCCTATGAGGTTGCCAGAGTGACACGCCCCGATGTCGTTGAGGCAAACACTGGAACAGATGCTCCATTACAAGAAGGACAGTATCTGACAGAGCAGGAATACAACATCTATTTTCACAAGCTTTCCCCGTTCCGCTGCTCTGAACCGCATTATCGTGTGAAAAGTGTAAAATATCCAGATACTTCGCTGAAAGAAGGCACATTGCTGACAGAAAGCGAAGCGGACACATGGCGTGCTGAAATTCGTCCGTTTGACGGTGAATGGGTGTATCAAACGAAAAAAGGTGCAATTCTTACCGAAAGCGAGTATTTACAGAAGCAGAACGGTGTTAAAGCGGAAATGATGTATCAAATTCAGAAGGTAACACATTCCAGCTGTCCGTTTAAGGAGGGAAAACTACTCTCTCCAGAGGAAGAAAGTCAATATCACTTAGAACTTGACGAACCGGTGTATACCGTAACAGAAGTAAGTGATGATATTGATTTAGCTGTGGATCAAGAGTTGACTGCTGCAGAATTTCGTCGCGCGCAGGAGACATTTAGAACATTTGATGTACAACGCCCGTCAACGCAGTTTTATCGTGTTACACAAGTAATGCACCCGGAATGCCCGCTAAAACCAGACGAACTCATTGAAGCCGAAAAATTAGAGGCACTTCAGAATAAATTCAGCGGATTTACCGAAGAACGACTCAAGTACCGGATTACCGCCGTGCATCATCCCAAATGTAACATGGAACTTGAGACACTGCTTTCTGAAAATGAGAAAAAAGCAGTGTTGAAGGCATATCCTGGTTTTGAGGTTGATGTCACTAAGAATGAAGGTGGTTTTGAGGTTGAACGGCTCTACCGGGTTATCGCCTCACATCATCCTGACTTTCCCATTGCCGTTGACGAACTTATCACGCAATCTGAGTCCAATCGCTTACGGAGAAACTATAAGGGATTTGATTTTGAGAAACTTTACGTATATGTGCCTGAGGGGGCCGAATCTGAGGAAACTTTGACAGAAGCCGACTACAAGGCACTCGCTAAACAGCATAGAGACACAGATACACCCCTACCTGATATAAAACTGGTTTATCACGTCCTTGCTGTTCATCATGCCGATTGTTCCTTTACTGCTGGACAGCAGATTGACGAGACAGAGTATAAACGTGCACAACGGCTTTACAAAGGTTTTGATACTGAACGCGTTTACAAAGTAACGGGTTTATCCGAAACGAATACTGAAGTCGCTATAGGTGATATTCTCAGTGATGCTGACTATAAAAAAGAGTCGGCTTCCACTTCAAAGAATACCTATCAAGTTACGAAGGTTACGCACCCTAACTGCACACTTACTGTCGGTCAAGAATTAAAAGATTGGGAATATACCACAGCGCTTGAACAATATGCAGGCGTTGAGGTGGATGGCTTAATCGAAACCTTCCGAATCGATATTGACATCACAGGTGGTGGAAGTGTCTCACACCTTATTCCCGCTGGTTATTTGGTTTCTGTTAAGGATGGACAAAGTGTTAAAGCACAACATCCGTTGGCGGAATTGCACGAGAAGACGACAAACCTTGACATTGTTGCCGGTATTCCGCGCGTGACAGAACTTTTTGAGGCACGTCGTCCAAAACGCGAAGATGCTGCTGAAATTGCTGAAATTGATGGACAAGTGCAACTCACTGGGCAGAAAGCTGGGGTGCCCCAATACCGCATTGTAGATGGTGCTACCAAAAGCCGTCGTCTATACTCTATTCCCGACGAGAAACGGCGTGTTGACGATGGCGACTGGGTCAAAGCTGGAGAACCTCTAACGGATGGATATCTCAACCCACACGATATTCTCGCAATTGGTAGGACTACTCTTGACGGGCATTCTCTTGAAGGTGAAGAAGCACTGTGGACATATCTTGTGGATGAGGTCCAGACAGTCTATGGTACTAATACCATCAACGATAAACACGTGGAAGTGATTGTGCGGCAAATGCTTCAAAAGATACGTATCCTAACTATTGGAGATACAAATTTCTACGCGAACGATGAAGTCAGTCGACACAAGTTCCATGCAGAAAATAGGCGTGTTGAACAGGAAGGTGGCATCCCCGCAACAGGTGAACCTGTCTTGCAGAGTATCAGCAAAGCATCGCTTAGCACGGATAGTTTCATCTCTGCAGCGAGTTTCCAACAGACACCCAAAGTTCTCACCGATGCCGCTGTTGAAGGACAAACGGACCTGCTTACGGGTCTGAAAGAAAACGTCATCCTCGGACGACTCATCCCAGCAGGGACAGGTTTCTCTGAGTGGCAGGAACTTGAAGTATCAAGTGACGCAATCGATGATCCGGAACCAGAAGAACTGCCCGAACCAGTTTCTGAACCTGAAGCGATTCTCGAGACGGTTGAAGAATAACCTCTGATTGCCAAATTGTTTGTAGGGCGGGGCTCTGTGTTCCGCCCTATTTCAGTTGAGCTGCTAATTTACTTGGAATATTATAGATTCGGGGTAACCATTTCACCCGGCACAACAAGCGCATCGAACTCTTCCGCTGTTAACACGCCCTCTTCAACCGCTACTTCGCGGAGTGTAGAACCTTCCCGATGTGCCTTCTGTGCAAGTTTTGCCGCTGCATCGTATCCTATCCGTGGTGTCAATGCTGTTACCAACATCAAAGATGCTTCGAGATAGCCAGCGATTACCGGTGCGTTTGCTTCGATCCCAACAACACAATGCTGACGGAACGCATCACACGCATCCGATAACAACCGAATCGATTGTAGGCTATTGTAGGCTATCACAGGCATAAAAACGTTCAATTCAAAGTTGCCTGCACTACCAGCGAGTGAAATTGTGGTATCGTTCCCTATCACCTGCGCGCATACCATTGTCATCGCTTCGCACTGTGTTGGATTAACTTTGCCGGGCATGATAGAGCTCCCCGGTTCGTTCTCTGGCAGAATCAATTCGCCGATACCGCATCGGGGGCCGCTCCCTAACCAACGAATGTCGTTTGCAATTTTATATAATGCACAGGCAAACCGTTTCATTGCACCGCTTGCTGATACGAGTGCGTCTCGACTTCCCAACGCTTCAAACTTATTCGGTGCGCTCACAAACGGATGTCCAGTCCGTTCAGCAATACGAGATGCTACCGCGTCCGCATAATCTGGGTGTGTATTCAATCCTGTGCCGACTGCCGTGCCACCAATAGGAAGTTCAGACAGATGCGGTAACGTATTTCTAATCGCCTCCTGTGCATGTGCTACCTGCTGCGCATATCCACTGAATACTTGTCCTAATGTCAAAGGTGTCGCATCCATCAGATGCGTGCGACCTGTTTTTACAATATCTGAAAATTCTTGTGCTTTATCTTCCAATGCATCTTGTAACGCTGCAGCAGCGGGCAACAAACGTTCAACACACTGCGTTACAACGGCTATGTGAATAGCAGTCGGAAAAACATCATTTGTTGACTGCGAACGGTTCACATGGTCATTCGGATGCACAGGAGATTTTATGCCACGACTTCCACCTGCCAGTTCATTCGCACGGTTTGCGATAACTTCGTTGATATTCATGTGTGTCTGCGTGCCGCTGCCTGTCTGCCAAATCCGAAGCGGGAATTGGTCTGCAAGGTTGCCATCAGCAACTTCATCTGCAGCACGGCAGATAAGGTCAGCGATTTCTGGGGTAATGCCTCCAAGTTCAGCATTGACGGTAGCCGCTGCATGTTTAATAATCGCAAGTGCACGAATAAAGGTTGGTGGAAAATGTTCATCTCCGATGTCAAAATTGATATATGCGCGCTGTGTCTGTGCACCCCAATATGCCTCCTCAGGCACCTCTACATCGCCTAAACTATCTTTTTCTATTCGTGTTTTCATCAAAACCTCTTTTTAAAATAATTGCGTTTTATGTTGACGGGCGTTATTTTTTATTGCGCAAAAATTTCGTCCGTTCTGTTTAGAGATTTCAATTTTAACGCAAAAATAGGGAGGTGTCAAGCAGGGTTTTATCAGAGTCATTCAATTTTGCAATAATTTCTTTCTTTTCTTAAAACCTCTTCCTGTAGGATCTTAAAACCTCTTCCTATAGGAGCGAGCTTCGCTCACGACATTTCGACTAAAACGGATAATAAACTGACAATTGAATGCCTCTGAGGGTTTTGTCAGATGATTTGCAATTTTTTTTGCGTTTGTAGTATAATTGAATTAACAAGTTTAGAGGGGTACTGGAAGCATACCGTTAGGAATGTCCGCCCTTCCAATTCTACTTGATTAAGGAATCAATCATGCATGACAACCGCACCTTAATTCGCGGCGACAATTTAGAAGAAATGCGGAAATTTCCGGACGCATGTGTGGACCTCATCGCCACAGACCCGCCGTTCAATTCCAAACGCGACTACTTTGTTCCATATCGTGACGAACGAGGCCAAGAACCTGACTCCCTTGTCAAGGCGTTTACCGATACTTGGACTTGGGGCGATGCTGCGGAGGAGACCTGCAGACATCTCATTGTTGAGGAAGGTGGACAGATAGGTGCAACCATTCAGGGTTTGCAACAATTCTTGCATGAAACGCCAATGATGGCATATCTTGTAATGATGGCTGCAAGAATCGTTGAAATGCACCGTATTCTCAAAGATACAGGTTCACTTTATCTCCACTGCGATCCTTCTGCAAGCCACTATCTCAAGATCGTTACAGATGCTGTTTTCGGCAATAAAAATTTTCGGAACGAAATTGTCTGGCATTATGGTAAATGGACAAATGTTACAAACCAATTCCAAAGAAATCACGACATTATCTTTTTTTACAGCAAATCAGAGAACCACACCTTCAATAAACTATTCAATATCACTAAGGCACGAGATGCTGTCTATGAGCGCGGCTGGGATACAAACCGTGTTGATGGCAAAAGCCAACTTATTGTTTATGATCGAGAAAAGGCGAAAACAAAGATTGAGTCGGGTCAATACGACAATATTGTGTACAGAACAGAGAAAAAAGGCGCAGCATTTTCGGATGGATGGTTAGACATTCCCATATTGAACTCTCAAGCCAAGGAACGCGCTGGCTATCCAACGCAAAAACCTATTGCGCTTTATGAACGTATCGTCAAAGCATCATCAAATAAGGGTGATCTTGTTTTAGATCCGTTCTGCGGTTGCGGAACAACACTCATGGCAGCCGAATCACAAGAAAGACAATGGATAGGGATAGATCTCACCTACCTTGCTACGGGTGCTGTCAAAATGCAAATAGAGAAATTTTTTCCACAACTACGGGATAATGTCACTATTACAGGTACGCCTGAAGACGAAACAACAGCATTGCAACTCGCCCGCACCGATTCGAGAGGTTTCGAAGAGTGGTGTGTGACGCACGTGTTGAAGTTCAAATCAAACGCGAAAAAGGTGGCGGACGGTGGGATTGATGGCACGTACACATTTCCTATTGGTAAGGTAAAAGGTAGGCAGGCGTACGGCAAAATGGTCGCGCAGGTTAAAGGCGGTACTTATACGCTGAGTCAAGTGCGCGATTTTCGGACAGCGATGCAGAATGAGAAAGCTGACCTCGGGGTTTTAGTTGTCACAAGGAAACCGACACAGGGCATGCTAAACGAAGCACAGCGATCAGGAATCTATCAGCATCCGGTTTATGAAATGTCAATTCCGTGTGTTCAGATTTATGAGATTCAAGATTATTTTAAGGGTATCCTACCCAAAATGCCTTACGGTGTAAAGCAATTGTTGTAACATTTTTGACGATGTAAATTTCAAATTCAAAATTCTATAGTTGAAAATAGAAAGACTATCGTCGTTTGACGGTAGGCTTTTTCTATTGCAGTATTGCAAAATCGTATTTGTGGACATACACTAACAGAATTCAGCAATTTTACTTGCCAAAGCCTCTAAAACATGGTATATTTTAAGATAAAGTCTTTGCAATAGAGATTTATATCAAAAAGGCACAAGTGGAATTAACATTAGTCAATCCTTACTTGACGCATCAGCAACCGCCGCCAGTACACAGTTACTTATACCGACAATGGCGTGCAAGAGGTTATCAACCAGGTCTTCAACCTATTTCACCCGATAGCGAATTAGGTGCATGTATCGGTCAAATGGGATGGGTAGGAGCACATGCACATGCTCATGATTACTTATGGGCTTCAGCAGGTAATATGGGGGTGATACTATCAGAACCGGTAGATGCGAAATGCCTTATTGCCTATGATGAAGCACCACGGTACGCATTACCCTCAGCGATTGTCGTGAAAGGTTTAGCGGGTAGACATGTGCTTTTAACCAAATCGGGGTCACGGTTGGACATGGTAGGTATTGAGCACCCCGCACTAAATCTGACGGTAATTGAAGTAGAACCGGATGGAACACATTATAGAATGCGCTTCGGCACACAGACACAGGCTGAGATAGAAAATTCTACAGAATCAAAAAATGCCTCACAATCTTGTGTTCCAACGAGTGAGATGTTCCATTATCTCTTAGTTTTTGAACAACTTGAAAAACACGGATTTCAAGCATTAGTCCACTTGCAACCCAAGTTTCTAAACCTGATCTCACGTACAGAACACGGTGATCCGGATCGTTTTTATAGTTTTCTTAAGGGGTATGAACCAGAAACCCCAATCATTTATGATGCATCTGGCGGGATTGGGTTTGTTCAGGAACGGGTGCCGGGAATACCGGAGTTATCTTATGAGAGTTTGCGGCTTTTTGAAAACGGTTCTGCTCCGATGCGCCATATCCTTTACTGGGTCGGACACGGTACTTTTTCACGTGGGATAGACCTTTTAGATGCTTATAAACACGCCGAGTACTTTGAAGCAGTAGCCCGAATGGCATGGGAAGCAAATCAGAGACAAGTCTCAGCAGAAGCATATAGCGAAGAAATTGTTAACTGTATCCTCCGTGAATTTAACGCCAGCCGCACACCGTCAAATAATGAATCGACAGAACAGAGTGAATCCACAGTGCCATTAGACGTTGAACAGGAAAACCGCACACCAGATAATCTATATAACTATCCATAGGACTCTTAACCTTGAAAACGATTCCATACTGTATTAGATAGGATGTATAATGTTAGATACTAAGATTTGCGAGGAAGATATTTTATGAAAGAAACACCACAACCGCCTGTGATTAAAGAGACAGAAGAATCACCACAAGCAAAACCGCAAAACTTAGAAGCCTATCTCAGGGAGAGTATATTTGGAGATGAATTCCGTGATTACAATGAAAAACTGGAGAAATTGACCCAAGAACTTGAGAATGCCCAACAGAGTATTGTTGAAATGGAAACGAGGTTGTTGAAAGAAATAACGGCTGTCAAAGAGCAATACGGTGATATACCCGAGGACATAGCACAACGTGTTGATAATCGAATTGACGAACTTATTAGCCGTAGTGAAAACGATCTTGAAAAATTGTCAATGCTTATCAATGAGTTTGCAACTGATTTTCAGGCACAAATTGATGGACTGCACACGGAAACGCAAAAGCTCCAAAATGATGGTCAGTCTGACCGACAAGTGCTCGCAAACGCTTTGATAACGATTGGTACGCAACTTAAAAAAGAATCATGAAAAGTACAATATTTTTTCTCATTTCTGTGTTTTTGTTTATACCGTGTGGGCCAACATTTGCAGCATCACCCGCAACCGAAGAGATTTCCATTATTGCCGTTGGCGATATAACAATAGGAAGCAACTTAACACCGCTCATTGAACAGCAGGGTGCAAGTGTGTTTTTTGAAGGCATAGCCTCGGTCATTCAATCAGCGGATATTGCCACAGTATCCCTCAACACCAGCATTTCGGACAGAGGAGAGCCAGACCCAAGGCAAGAACTACGTTTTCGCGCTACTCCTGGGCTTGCACGCGCACTTGCAAATGCAGGGTTTGATGCAATTTCCTTAGCGACCCCACACATCATGGATTTTGGAATTGAAGCACTTGAAGATACGGTAACCAATTTGGAGTGGTATAACGTTAAATCTATGGGGGCGGGAGTATCACCAGCTGCAGCAAATGCGCCTGCATGGATAGAAGTTAAGGATAAAAAAATTGCCTTATTCGCTTATTTGCGCGGGAATGAATTCAATATGGCATCGTTAGACTCTGTTGCCGCTGCTGCTTATAGTCAAATGACGCGAGCTGTTCGAGAGGTTGACGATGCTGCTGAACTTGTCGTTGTTTGGCTCCATTGGGGTAAAAGGGACGTAGAACTAACGGCACAACAAGCGAGTATCGGACGTCAACGCATTTTTGCACAAGCACTCATTGATGCTGGTGCCGATCTGGTTTTATGCCAACAACTCCATACACTCGGAGGTATTGAACTCTACAACGGAAAACCGATTGTCTATAGCTTGGCAGACTTTATCTATGATACTTATTCATTACAGCATGCGCGCACAATTATGCCGAAAGTAACTTTTGTAGACGGAACTCTCAAATCTATTGAATTAATACCTATATTGGTAGATAAACAGGGGCAGTCAATACCTCAACCCAGCCTCCTCAAAGCTAAAAGCCCTTCTGCAGAAGATACAGATAAAAATTTAGAAGAATCTGCCATAGAAACATTGCAAAACTATCAAAAAAGGTGCGCTGAACTTAATACAGAGGTCCTTATTGAAGGAGAACGCGGATGGATCAACAGTGTCCACAAAACTCAGTAGAAGTATTTAAAGGGTACTTGTTGAAGTATTTGAAAATAACACCATCCAAAGAAGTTTGCAAGACACCTGGAATTATGGAAAGGAGAACAGATAGCAATGGCTAACGAACACGAATCTATTACAGACCCTGAAAATCCTGAAGAACATGAGGATTCTGAAGAAATCTTAGAGACAGCGGAACTACCAATACTTCCGGTGAACGATCTTGTGATTTTTCCTTATATGCCACCGGTGCCACCTTTTCCGCCACACCATGTTGCGCTTTCAGGAAAAATGGTCATGGATGCTGTTGACGATGCGATGTTAAACGGTGAGCGAGTGCTCTGTATTTTCCAAACCACTTCAGGACGTAGCCTTGATATAGACCCGCGCGCAGTTAAAGATATGACGCTGGAAGAGTTAAGCCCTATTGGCAGTTTAATTCATATTCTTCGGGCGAAAAAAGATGATGAAGATGTGCTGTTTCTTGCGAACGGTCGTGCACGCGTCCAAATTGAGGAAATACTACACAATGAACCGTTTTTAAAAGCACGCGTCCGCCTTTTAGAAGATGAGGAAGACACTGAACAGGCTAATGATGATGATTTAGAGATTGAAGCGCTCGTGCGAAGCGCTGACGAAATGTTCCAACGTATTGTACAACTCTCCTCCCGTTATCAAGAAGAACATGGGATTATGGCCAAAAACATTGATGAACCTGGACGGTTAGCAGATTATATTGCCGCTGTCTTAGACCTCAAACCTCAAGAAAAGCAGCAGGTTCTTGAGGCGATCCCTATTACCGAGCGGCTTAATAGACTTGCTGTCATCCTTGCAAAAGAGGTTGACCTTCATGAGTTGGAAAGCAAAATTCAGTCTAATGCACAAGCTGTTATTAACAAAGGACAACGTGAATACTTCCTACGTGAGCAACTGAAAGCGATTCAGACAGAACTGGGTGAATCGGATGATTTAGCTGCTGATGTTGACGAAATGCGCGAGCAGCTGAAAAACGCTGACTTGCCGCCAAAAGCACATAAAGCGGCTACCAAAGAACTCAATCGTCTTTCTAAAATGCAGTCCTTTTCTCCAGAATCCACCGTTTCACGGAATTATTTGGATTGGCTACTCAATTTACCGTGGTCTGTTCACACCGAGGACTCTATAAACCTTACGAAAGCGATGAAAATTCTTGATGAGGACCACTACAATTTAACGAAAGTCAAGGAGCGTATTGTTGAACATCTTGCGGTGCGAATACTCAAGTCTGACATGAAGGGGCCCATCTTTTGCTTCGTAGGTCCGCCTGGGGTGGGGAAAACATCGCTCGGTAAGTCTATTGCACGCGCTATCGGTAGAAAATTTGCCCGTATCTCCCTCGGCGGTATGCACGATGAAGCGGAGATACGCGGGCATCGACGTACCTATATTGGTTCAATGCCCGGACGTATCATTAAAGGGATACGGCAAGCGGAATCCAATAATCCCGTTTTTATGCTTGACGAAATAGACAAACTCGGTTCTGATTTTCGCGGTGATCCAGCAGCTGCACTGCTTGAAGTGCTTGACCCTGAACAAAACCACGCATTTACTGATAACTATTTAGATGTTCCATTTGATCTGTCACAAATTATGTTTATCACAACGGCAAACCAGATTTACACAATACCACCACCACTTCGTGACCGAATGGAAACAATTGAGTTGCCCGGCTACACATCAAACGAGAAGAAGCAGATTGCTAAACAGTATCTCATTCCGCGTCAGCTTAAGGAGAACGGTATTACTAAGAAACAGTTGGGTATTTCCGCTGCAGCGATTGGAAAAGTTATCAAAGAATATACCCGGGAGGCTGGCGTTCGGAATTTGGAGCGCGAACTCGGTACGCTCTGCCGTAAATCTGCGAGGCGCGTAGCAGAAGGGCAAAATGATCGCACTAAAATCGGAGTTAAGGAAATACCTAATTATCTCGGTCCTCCGAAGTTTGATGCTGAAATTGCTGGTAGAACTGCTGATGTCGGTGTTGCTACGGGGCTCTCTGTTACGCCTGCGGGGGGTGAAATACTTTTTGTGGAAGCTAATGCCTCACAAAAACAGGCCGGAAAGGGAGAACTTCTTATCACTGGACAAATAGGGGATGTGATGCAGGAATCAGCACAAACCGCACTCACTTATGTCAAATCCCAGTCATCTGCACTGGAATTTGACACAATTGCACTTCAAGATGATATTCATATTCATGTACCTGCTGGAGGTATTCCGAAAGATGGCCCTTCTGCAGGAATCACAATCGCTGCAGCCCTCGCTTCCATTGCAATGAAGCGGGGTATTGACCCTGAAGTCGCTATGACCGGCGAATTGACCTTAAGAGGTAGAGTACTGCCTATTGGCGGTGTTAAGGAGAAAATTCTCGCTGCTAAACAGGCAGGTATAAAAAAAGTCATTATTCCACAAGGCAATCAAAAAGATTTTGTTGAGATTCCAGAGGATATTCAAGAAGGACTCGCATTTCGCTTTGTTGAAAATATGGACGAAGTTTTTTCCGAGGTATTTGTATAAGTTTAACGAGGTTCCACATAATCTCGTTAAACTGGCAAGCACAATATCATTATAAATTCCTTGTTGAAGGTAAGGAGATATAAAATGAAAAGCGTAAGATGGAACAGTATTGTTCCTATTCTCATAATATGTGTTTTTACTGCATGTACAACCATGTTAACTATCTCAACCTGTTGGGGAAATACAGAAAATGTACAACTTGATAATGAAGCAAAAGATCGCACACCTCTTTTTCTTAAAGATATTGCACCTATCCTTGATAAGCAAGGGTGTTCCGCGGGACTCTGCCATGGCAAATTCGGCGGGCAAGGTGGTTTAAATCTATCATTGCTGACGCTGAACCCGGAAAGTGATTATGAACCGATTGTGCATCACAATCGGGGAAGACGTATCAACCTACTCGATCCTGAACAGAGCCTCCTTTATCTGAAACCGACTGGACAGATTCCACATACAGGTGGTGCAAGATTTGGAGTTAACTCTGATGAAGCGGAAACCATTCTTAAGTGGATCTCCGCAGGTGCTCCTTTTTCACCGGATGAACCACGTTTGGAAAAACTTGAAATTGAACCGAGTGAAACTGCGTTTACTTCTGTTGGTGAAACGAAGCAGGTAAAGGTCCTTGCACGTTTTACTGACGGGTCAGTGGAAGATGTTACAAATCAGGCTGTCTATGAATCCAAAGACGAGCCGGTTGCGAGTGTGACAGAATCCGGACTGGTAACAAGTGAACGTTGGGGTGGAACTGCTATCTTAGCAAGATATTTAGGAGTCGTCACCTCCTCTTTTATCACCGTTCCGAGAGAAGCGGACGGGAAACCGTACCCGGAAATCCTAACAAACAATTTCATAGATGAATTCGTTGCGGCAAAACTTAAAAAATTGAATGTGCTTCCCTCTGAACTCACTTCAGATACCGAATTCATTCGAAGAGTCTATCTGGATACTGTCGGAAAGTTACCTACATCCGATAAAGTCAGAAAGTTCATCGCTGATTCAAACCCAGAAAAACGTTCACGCCTAATTGATGCGCTCATCGAAACTCCCGAATGGGTTCATCTGCGCACATTAAAAATGGCAGATATGTTACGTGTGCATCCACGTCGGTTAGGAAATGGACAATTCGGTGAACGCGCTGCTGTTCTATTCCACGAATTTATTCGGGATTCCGTTGCCGAAAACAAACCTTATAATAAGTTTGTACACGAAATATTGACAGCCACTGGTAGTACCTATCAAAACGGTCCGACTAACTATTATCGGATTGAGCGGCAACCTTCAGGTAGAGCTGAAACCACTGCACAAGTATTTCTCGGTATTCGTCTCAGTTGCGCTCGATGCCACAAACATCCTTTTGACGAATGGACAACTGATGATTATTGGAACTTCGCCGCATTCACGGGCAAGGTTAATACCCGTGGTGGTAATATCTATCAAGAACTGGTCGTTTATCACAACCCAGCGGGGCGTGTTATTAACCAATCTGTTCAAGGGAATCGGGGGCAGGTTGCCCAACCCACATTCCTTGGTGGTGAAACGCTTCCAGAGGCGCATAGAGCGGAGGCGATAGATCATCTGGCAGATTGGATTACTTCCGATTCAAATCCATATTTCGCAAAAGCGACTGTCAACCGTTTGTGGAGTTACTATTTCGGTAGAGGGATTGTTGACCCCGTTGACGATATGCGTGCGACTACACCTGCAAGTGTTGAAGGGCTCTTGGAAGCATTAGCGGAAGAGTTTGTACGCAGCGGGTATGATACCAAACATATTATAAAATTGATGCTTAACTCCCGGACCTATCAACTTTCCGCAGAACCAAATGAAACGAACGAATTAGACGATAGATTTTTCTCCCGTTTCATGCCACGGCCTCTAATGGCACAGGTGTTGCTGGATGTGCTAAATGATGTGACGGGAACATCAGAGAAATATGGGCGGTATCCGACAGGTTTCCGCTCTATTGAAGTAGAGCTTCCGGTTAATTCAAATTTCCTTAATCTTTTTGGTCGTTCCGATAGGGAGTTCTTGGGGAACTTAGACCCGTTACTTGAACCGACACTTACCCAAGCACTTCATATCATCAACTCCGGTTATGTGAACCAGAAGTTGAAAGCCCGCAATGGCACAATTACGCGACTGCTTGAACCGAAGACTGGGGAAAAACTACAACCGGCAGAATTGGTTACTGAGTTGTATCTAATGACCTTAAGTCGTCCTCCCACCGAAGTGGAACTTGAAAAGGCTAAGACATATCTTGCGGATAGTTCTACAAGGCGCGAGGACACAGAAGACCTACTCTGGGCACTTATTTCATCCCGTTCTTTCCTTTTCAATCGATAAGCTTGCCCGTAGCATTAACCTTTAAGGCAGATAAGGATAGGTGGATATTCATACCACACATCCTTATCTGCCTAATTTTTTTATTGTCAAACCTAAAATTCTATCCATTTCCCTCTTATGGGCAGGATGGACGCATTCCTCTTAAGTCCCCTTATATGAAGATTAATTTATCTGATATTTCTCAAAATTCTTCTGAAATCAGTGTTTATCAGTGTTTTTCTTGTATATGTTCATGAAAATGCTCGCTCAGGTCAAACAGCATCTGTCTTTGTCCACAAAGTTCAAGTTGGATCTGATGA
>JAJDWA010000032.1 GCA_022825825.1 Candidatus Poribacteria bacterium | reverse complement strand
AGTCGCTGGAAACAGCAAGATCAAATGCTGCACCTGCGGGAGCTTCTACCGTCACAGTAACACTGTCAGGTAAATCGATATCCGGGAAATGCATTCTGCGTTCATCTTCTCCACAACCGATAAGAAAAGGGAACGCAAATAAAGAGACGAGAAGAGTAAATCTAAAAAACTGATTTAATTTCATTGGTTTCTCCTTTAGGTTTGATGTGTACAATGAATTGTCCAAACTTTAGCATATTGTAGCATAATCTAAAGAATATCTCAAATTGAATGGCTCTGCAACATTCGCGAAAATATGGAAAAATTCTAAAGAATGTGATATAATATTATAAGAAAGGATATTAGGTTATTCAACGTAGCAATTACCTAGCTCTGCCACCCGATCTGCCTGAAACGTATAGTGGCGTTATCTTATCGTTTTTCCATTTTAAAACCGCATCATCGATCACTGGTTATCAGCGCAAGAGATATAGATAAAAAGGATATAAGATATTATGGCAGAAAAGGACAAAAAACGAGACCCAATGCCCTCTCCTAACGCAACACCAGAGGAAATAGGCGAGCGAATTTTGGGATACACAGTCTCGCCGATTATTGGGATGAAACCCACGAAGTGGAATTTAACGTTAATCTCAAATCAAGGCAGGTTCTGACTCCAAACACACCTGATCAAAAGCAGGGTGTAAATATGTCTAAAATAAAAAAGATGACAAAGATCGGAATTGTAGGTGCATCAGGTTATAGTGGTAGCGAATTATTGAGATTTTTGGTCAACCATCCCAGCGGATTGAACGTGGAACTCGCTACATCCGAAACCTACGCTGGTCAACGCGTTGATCACGTCTTATCACATCTGCGCGATTTCATAGACCTTACGTTTGAACCGTTAGACATCGATTCCCTTAAAGAACGAGTGGATGTTGTCGTGTTGGCTGTGCCGCACAAAGTCGCTATGACATACACCCCGCAAATTATTGCACAAGGTTTGCGTGTTGTAGATTTCAGCGCGGATTACCGGCTCTATGATGCAGAGACCTACAGCGATTGGTACCACGTTGAACATACCAGCCCCGAACTTATCCAGAATGCTGTCTACGGTTTGCCCGAACGTTACCGGAAAAAGATTCGCGATGCTCAAATCGTGGCAAATCCAGGATGTTATCCGACCAGTGCTATCCTTGCCACGATGCCTTTGCTCAATAATAGACTCATTGAATTAGATTCAATAATTGTTGACTCCAAATCAGGTATTTCTGGCGCGGGACCAAAACCGAAAGACACTACCCACTATCCGAATCGCGAGGCAAATCTTGTTGCTTATAATATCGGAAAACACCGACATACACCAGAGATTGAACAAGAATTAAGTGCGATTGCTGGACAAGATATTTCAGTAACTTTCACGCCACATTTAGTGCCGATGACACGCGGCATCCTCAGTACCGTTTATGCCCGATCGAAAAAACCGGTTGATACTGAAACTTTACTTGAGATATATACCACTTTTTATCAAAATGAACCGTTCATTCGCGTTCTTGACAAAGAAATTTACCCGCAAACCAAATCTGTCCTCGGAAGCAATTATTGTGATGTAGGGATAGAAGTTGACCAACGCACGCAGCGTGTCGTGGCTATGGCAGCACTCGATAACCTTGGGAAAGGCGCGGCTGGTGCTGCTTTGCAAAACCTCAATCTGATGTTCGGCTACAACGAAACCGATGGTCTCAAATCACCTGGCTTAATGCCATAGTCATGGTAGTTGGCACGCTTCTGTGCCGTGGAACCTCTAATCATAATGAAACTTATGATTGTCGCAGGTGAACCTTCTGGTGACCTGCACGCCTCACATGTCGTTCAAGCGCTCAAAGCAAAATGCTCAGAAATATCGTTCTACGGCATGGGGGGCGACATGATGGAAGAAGCCGATGTGTCCCTTGACATCCACATCCGCGATTCTGCTGTTATGGGTTTTGCTGAGGCGTTCGCTGTTCTCCCAAAGTTCCTAAAAAAGCAAGCATTATTAAAAAAGCGCATCCGTCAACGATCTCCTGACGCTCTCCTCCTTGTTGATTTTGCTGAGTTTAACATGCCTTTGGCAAAATATGCCTACGCACAAGGGGTTCCAGTCATCTACTATATTCCTCCGAAAGCGTGGGCATGGCGTGCTGGCAGAGCAAAAAAACTCGCGAAACGAGCAAACATCGTAGCCTCAATTTTTCCCTTTGAAACAGAATTTTATCAAAATGCAGGCGCACCAGCTGAATTTGTTGGACATCCGCTTGTTGATTTTGCAAAGACCGATCTCACTCCGACACAAGCACGCGAAAAACTCGGTTTGCAAAGCAACACTCAAGTTATTGGACTGATGCCCGGCAGCAGACGATCTGAAGTGAACCGTATTCTCCCAATTATGCTAAAGGCAGCAGCTAACGTTGCACAGGTGCTTCCAGAAACAGAATGGGTTCTACCCCTTGCCCCCGGTATTTCAGAGGAACTAATATCCGAATGTAAACAAGGAATCGAAAGCATCCCAACTATAAAGCTATTACAAGATGAAACTTACACAGCAATGCGCGCTGCTACGTTAATGCTGATTACTTCCGGTACCGCTACACTTGAAGCCGCTTGTATCGGTTCACCAATGATTATTCTGTTTAGAACCTCGTGGTTCAACTGGCGAATTATAAACGCATTAACCCCGTTGGAGCATAGTGGATTGCCGAATCTCATCGCCAAAAAACGTATTGTACCTGAACTTCTTCAAGATAATCTGACATCAGACACACTCACCGAATTTACCTTAGACCTACTCCGCAATCCTAAAAAATGTGATGCACAGCGCGATGCCCTCTATGCTGTCTATCAAAAGTTAGGGAAATCCGGTGCTGCAGAAAGAACAGCACAATTAATATTGGAACAGGTTGCATCAGCACGTAAGCCCACCTCATGAAGCGAACACTCTACACCTTCATCATGACTAAACAGCGCGGTGTTGTCTCTACACTCATTCGTATCCTGCTAATGCCATTAAGTTGGTTCTACAGAGCTGTTATTTGGATACGAAATTATTGCTGGACGAGTGGGATTTTTAAACAGAAACGATTATCTTGCACCGTTATTAGTGTCGGCAATATTGTCGTAGGTGGGACGGGTAAAACACCCGCAGTCGCTGCAATTGCCAAACTACTCCAAAATGAAGGTTTTCAGGTAGCAGTCCTCCTGCGTGGCTATAGACGGCACAGCAGTGAGGAAATAACGGTTGTCTCGAATGGTGAAGACCTTCTTTGCTCAAGGGAAGAAAGCGGTGATGAAGCAGACATGCTTGCGCGTCAACTTCCCAATATTCCGATTATTGTTGGAAAACAACGTTATCTAACAGGTAAAGCTGCCATAGACAGGTTTAAAAGCAATGTTTTAATTCTTGATGATGGGTTTCAGCACCGACAGCTGGCACGTGATGTTGACATACTCACAATAGATGCAACGCAACCTTACGGTACAGGTGCGCTACTTCCCATAGGCACGTTGAGAGAACCTATATCTGCCCTACAACGTGCGGACATCATTTTATTGACTCGGACAGATGCAGTGGACACAAACATTGCTAAGCTGAAAGCAGAATTGAACCGATTAGCACCGAATACACCCATCTTGGAGAGTAAACATCAACCCACATCGCTATATTGGCTAAATTATACGGACAAGCATACTAAAATGCCAATAGAAAACCTAACGAACAAACGACTTCTCGCTGTGTGTGGCATTGGCAACCCTGATGCTTTTGTTGCAACACTTGGACAGTATCATCCAGAGGCAGTAGAATTATACGCCTTTCCTGACCACCATGTTTATACTGAATCCGATTTGCAAAAAATCCAATATCAGATGCAACTATGTGGTGCGGAGTGGGTTGTCACAACGCAGAAAGACGAACAAAAGTTAGCATCTCTTTCCACTAAATTACCGATAGTTGTCCTGGCAATTGAATTAGTCATCACTGAGGACGAGGCAGTTCTGATAGATACATTGCAAATCCAGTAACGATATTTTTCTACGGTATCGGAACACCCTCACGCGTTGTCATTTCTGCATAAAGTTCTTGTAAACGCTCGGTCATCGGTCCTGGACTGCCTGTGCCGATCTGTCTGCCATCTACCTCTAATACAGGACTTAACTCGCCAACGGTGCCGGTTGTGAACATCTCATCTGCCGTGTAAACTTCTGTCAGTGAGACGTTCCGCTCCACCAACGGAATTTCCGCTTCACGAGCGAGATAGATAACGTTCCCACGCGTAATCCCCGGAAGGCAACTATCTGCATGTGGTGTGAGAACCTGCCCTTTTTTCACAATAAAGATGTTAGTGGCATTCGTCTCCGATACAAAGCCGAAAATGTCAAGCATAATCGCATCATCTACGCCAGCAACATTCGCCTCTATTTTTGCAAGAATATTGTTGATCAAGTTGTTATGATGTATCTTAGAGTCAACACACTGTGCGGGGTTCCGTCTAATCGCTGAGGTGACCAACCGAACCCCCGTGCTTGCATAAATCGGTGCCTTCCACTCCGCCAAGACAATTAAACATGTGCCATATTGATTTACTTGTGGGTTCATGCTGGAGGTCACTTTCTTACCACGGCTAAGTGTCAGACGGATATGAACCTCATCGCGCATGCCGTTCGCTTGTAGTGTTTCAAAGATCGCTGTTTTGATTTCATCGCGGGAAGGGATGCCTTCAAACGCCATTGCGTGGGCAGAGTCTATCAATCTGTCAAGGTGTGCATCCAAAGCAAAAATTTTGCCTTTATAGATTCGTAAACCCTCCCATACGCCATCGCCACCTTGTACAAGACTATCAAACACAGATATTTTTGCATCTTCGCGAGGTAACAGTTCCCCGCCGACGTGGATTAATATGTTTTCATTTCGTGCATCTGGTAATTGTGGTTGCATTTATGCTCCTTTTCATTCATTCGTTTTCAATAGTAATATAATACCAAACCCTTAGCAAAATGGCAATCCTTGTGAAAAGCAAGTAGCGCATTTTACTTTTATATTGTATCAATCGTTAAGAAATGACTCTTCTGTAGGAGCGACCTCCCGGTCTCGACTTCCGAACAAAGTAAACAGAACCGAAAATTAATACTCCTAAAAGCCAAGACCATTTATTAGAACACAATCAAATCCAACTATACACCGCGGACCGTAAAATTAAACTCAATAGCGGCCAGAAACATCCCATCAACGCTTCCCCTAAAACCAACCCGATGAAAAACGGTATGGCCCGTCGATACGCTTTTATGCCACCGTTCCGTAAGATAATCCATTTTGCCACCATCGCTATTAGCAACGGAAACCAAATCACATCAGTCGTACCAGGAGCAACACCGATAACATATCCTGCCGGGTGAAGCGGACACCACACAAAGCGCGCGCGAAGAAACATGATACCTAAATTCGCAGCAAATGTCCCCCCAAGTACAGTTGTTGCTAACCAATCTGTCGGTTTCGGATTCACTAACCACGATGACAGAAAATTGTATGTATCAGCACCACCCGCGTGAATCTGCTCGGAACCGGCCGCGACCCCTTCTCTATAGATTGCGTAAGGGTAAAGAATTAGACTTGACAGAATCCCAACAAGGCTTGCAATCACTAACACAGTAAACATCGTTCGGTTTCGAACACTGGTACGCTCAGCAAGTTTAAACGCCTCCAACTGATCGGGCATAGGATGTGTACGGAATGAAGCGTAACTTGCACCACTCAGCCAATTCATTAACGAGAGCATTGTGAGGTTACCTGCCCGTAAACGTCGTGTCCCAAGAAGCGAAATCATCATGTATTGCGGTGTTAGGTAGCCGATTGCGTGTATCGGTGGACCAAGTTCAGCACGCATT
Source organism: Candidatus Poribacteria bacterium (assembly GCA_022825825.1). Lineage (GTDB taxonomy): Bacteria > Poribacteria > WGA-4E > WGA-4E > WGA-3G > MSPOR6. Next base: position 138,899 of record JAJDWA010000032.1, on the reverse strand, counting down.
CTGGTTAAACCGACAACAATCAACAGATAGATTCCTATAAAAACTGAAAAAGCCCATAAGGACATGCCTCCCTGAATACAGAAAACTGCAAGCAAAAACAGGGATAATGCCAATATAATTAGAGTTGTCCGGTAGGACAGTGCTTCAACTTTCGACACTGCGCTGTTTGGTCTAATCGTCTGTGATAACACATAAGCAAAATGTTTTCGCCCATGCCAGCATGCTATAGCAAGAAGTGCTAACAAAGCCCCTGCTCCTTGCTCTCCTAAAAATGGGTAACCTGTTAACTTTGATACACCTGTCGCGCTTCCGAATATCAGTTGGACTTTCTTCATCAGGTAGAAGAACGTACATGAAAACGCTAAATCCAATGGTAAGATAAAAGAGAAACCGATCAGGTAAGGATGAAACCGAAGTGGCGTGCTACCCATCGCGTTCCACGGTTTCTGTGTGAAGTACATATTAAGATTGTATTTTCTTATCGGAATTTCCGGTAATATAGGAAAGAAAAAATGTAACCCGTTGAGCAGGTTGATCCCGAACGCTATACCAAAACCGATCCAGAGCAGGCGACTCCTGAAAATACGGCGGTTCGTAGTAATTTCAAGCGGAATCTGAATAATTGGATACGCGAGTTTTTCGTTTTCTATCCACTGTTTGCGAATTAAAGAGGTCAAACAGAGAAAGATCAACATCAACAGAAAAATCACAGCAGACCAAGCAAGAATTGGAACAATCCAATATTGTACGTAACCATCGGTAAAGAAATTAACGTTACCTTCATAAAAATCATTGACTGTTTTTGGATGTTTGACAACAAGCCATTCAGGCAGATGGTGAAAAAGTAGTGCTTCCCAATCATTCTCAGGAGTAGCAAAGCGAAAGGCATACGGAATAAGCCCCATCAGACGCGGCATGCAATCATGACCTGAAAACGCACTACCAACAGCAAGCATACTGTAAACAACAATGAGGTCCCGCTGTGTGAGGGCAGCACTCGGAGCAAGACTGCGTAACCACATGTTTAGCACTGTGATAACGAAAATACCGAACATGACGTTAACAGACATAGCCACTGTTGTCAGATGTGCGGTATGCCAAATCATCTCAACATAAGCGATCCAGTAACTATTGCCAATGATCAAAACAGTCCCGATCAGGACTGCCCGTTTTGAAATTGGCTGCGAAGTCTGTCCGTTTGTGTGATGCATTCTTATAGGGAGGCGAGAATTAAGTTAGGGAAACAGTCTTTGTTAAAACTGTAGAAGTAATGTGCGAAAATTAAATGGATATATTTTCTATAGTATGTTATACTAAAAAATCATAAGTCTGTCAAGATGAAAAAGGAATCACACACAGCCATTCGATTGTCACGCAGCACTCTTCTTGGAGAGTTTTGAAGGTTCGATTGGACTACAAACGCGTTTGTAGTCGCGCAATTCATTGGTTTTCATTGACTTTTTTGACAAAATTACTTATTATTTTAATAACGACTAATGGGTTGAAAAACGGTTAGTGGTTTGCAACTTGTTCCTGCATATAAGTATATTTAGACAAGAACCTTGCATTTAGGTAAAACTTGATTTTTAAGTCTTATCTTATATTTAAAATTCTCAACCCACAACATAGTAGAAAGGAATTATAGCACATGAGAAAAATATTTGTTTACTTCGCGATTATACTTACAATAATTGTCCATACTGCTTACGCTGATAAAAACTCTGATCTACAAGCCTATCCGAGTAGTGAATATCTCGTTGGTTTGTCAGAAGGACCTGGAACCGTAGAGACTCTAATGAGACAGGCAGAATCCCAATTGTCCAAAAAGATTTTTGACAAAGTGACGCATATTATCAATGAGAATGAGGAAAATTGGCTTGCATACAACCGTGTCCGCGAACATTATGGGACAGTGATTCAAAGTTCAGCGCGGTCCAAACTCAAAGGAATTCGAGAGTATTATCCTCCTACAGCGCCCGATACCTATTTTATTGTTTACGTCAAACGTGATGAACTCAAAAAGATTTATTCCAACGAATCTGCAGATTTACGTCAAGAGATTAATGACATTCTTCGTAAAGCACAAGTTATAGAAGACGCTGGGGATTTATCAGATGCCGCTAAAGTTTATTTGAGCGCATACCCACTTTATGAAGCGTTGAAAGAAGCAGAACTCATTCAATTAGGGGCGGAGTACAAAACTCATCCTAAAGCATTCGCAAAATTAGCAGACACCGCAGGAGGAATTACCAAATCAAATTTGATAATGTCTCATGGAGAAGTAATTGCCAAAGTATCAAAAATCGCACCTCAAACTATAATTGACATTACTGATGTAGCACATATTACAGCCTACCAATTCCAGCAGCAGAACAGCGGTTGGGAGGCTCAGGTAAAAACTGAGGAACTTACTTTTGAAAGTTTCAACGTGGTAAGTCCTTCTTCAAAGATCTTTTTGGATTCTCTTACAGACGAATTGAAGTGGCATCGATCAGCTCCGATGCGAGGGTTTCAACCTCTTCATGAAAAGGTTGAAATTGAAAAAACTGAAAGTGAAATAGTATCAGAAGGTGGAGCGTTACAATTCTTCGGAGGGTATTGGGAAGACGGTGATAAAATCACGCTCCGTACCGTTTTACGCGACATCGCAAGCGGAGAATTTAAGGCAAGTGCTGTCGTGCAATTTAGTGAAAGCCAACGACGAGATAAGGATATTTCACTTAAACCCGACAACCTTGAACAATTTGATCAGGATTGGGAACTTTTTAATCCAGTTGAAGAAACACTAATTGAAGATACGCCGCAAGTTGAAAAAGCACAGGAGACAACAGAAATTTCACCTGAGACGTCTCTTGTCAAACCAAAGGTTTTTGCCAATGATGGATTAACAGTTGAGATAACTACAGATAGAGGTCCCGGTCCAGTAGTTTACACTAAAGGTGAAACCATGACTGTTTTTGCAAGGGCGAATCAAGAATCTTACATCCGTTTGATCTATATTCTTGCCGATGGAAAACGAACACTACTTCTAAAAAACTATCATATTAGTGCAGAAAAGGTGAACCAAAGCCTGGAAATTGGAAAGTTTGTCTGTACACCACCATTTGGCGCAGAACAACTACACGTTTATGTGAAACGAGAACCGTTTCCCGATTTCGCCCAAGGTGAAACGTATAAAGAAAACGGGTACGTCTACCTAACCTCAACGCGCGGTTTTCAACCTTTCAAACCGAAACCTGAAGGGTCTGCACATATTTCCATTACTACTCTTCCAGAGTAATGCTTGTATGATTAGAACTAACCTTGTGTCGTGATATTTTCATACAGTAAGTGGGTGTTTTGCCTTCTCGGCACTTTCAAGCCATTGGGAAAATATAATGTTCATAGTATCTATAAGAAAAATAATCCCATTTTTATTATTATTTTGCCTTCTCTGCGGTGCAATCGTATTCACCACCGCTACCGAATTATTTTCGCAACGCGGCATGCATGTAACTGTTCGCACGGAGAGCGGAAAAGAACTTGCCCTCTATAAGGATTCTCACGCGCTTGTTATTGGAAATGGTGCATACCCTGTGAAAAACGGTTGGAATCCGCTTCCGGGTGCAGTCAAAGACGTAAAAGAAGTCGCTGCAGTCCTTGAACGCCACGGGTTTAATGTGACTCTGAAAATAGATGTAACCCAGGTTGAGTTTAATAAAGCGTTTTCGGACTTCATCTATGAATCTGGTAAAGACAAAGATAATAGACTCTTGTTTTACTATGCTGGCCACGGTTACACAACAAAAGCAGCAACCGGTGAAGATCTCGGCTACCTTGTCATGCTGGATACGCCAAGTCCTGATAATGCAGGCGAGTTTGATCTCTATAGTATAGACATGGTCAAGTTCGTGTCGGACTCAAAGAAGATTCATGCCAAACATGTATTATTTATGTTTGATAGCTGTTTCTCTGGTACAATTCTCGACCTGAGAAACACGGTGATGCCGCCTCATATCACAGACCGCATCAAGAACCCCGTCCGTCAATTCATTACTGCGGGACGCGCAGATGAACCCGTGCCAGATAGAAGCGAATTTAAGAAGGCATTTTTGAACTTACTTGAAGGACACGTTGACGAGCCTACGCCGGACGGCTATCTAACAGGGGTTGAATTAGGGGATTACCTCTATAGAACAGTGCCAAAGTTTTCAAAAGGGCAACATCCACAACATGGGAAAATACACGATCAACAACTGAATACAGGCGATTTTGTATTTGTGCTTGCCGATAACAAACAAGATGGAAGCAAGGACAGCGGCATTGAGTTGGATACAATGGCAACATTGGACATAACCAGTACACCAAGCGGTGCAACGGTTTATGTTGATGGTATCTTGATCGGGAAAACCCCTGTGCATGGCTACAAAGTTGATGCCGGAGCGCGTCTCGAAAAACATGTAAACGTGGGATTAGAGCTTTCAGGTTACAAAAGTCGTGCTAAGAAGCTGACACTCAAAGGGGGGCAAAAACTTCCGTGGGATGTATCTTTAGAACCGATAACGCAAGGAACATCCTCCAGTGTGGATGAGGCAGTCAAAGGACGAAATAAAAAAGAGATACCTCCAACAACTCCCAATCCGATATATACCTACCTCGCACTGAAGCCAGGTGGTGACAACAATACAATTACACCAACAAACCATCATAATAACTGGGGACCTTTCTTCAGAGGTGAGAAGACAAAATCTGGGATTTATTATGCACTGGACGGATTTGGACAAGAAACTCCAGGGTCAGGGTGGCATCAAAAAGACACCATATATAACCGGTATGATCGTGATTTTAGGCATTGGATATATTCGCACGCGAAAAGTGTTCTCATCTACGATTTGAGTGGCGGTAACTACGCGAAATTCCACGGATATATAGGTATCCCCTATCTTTGGCAGGATGCAGATACCTTAACAGACGCCAGTTGTCGCCGCAGCGGTAGTGTTGAATTTACATTCCTCGCTGATGATAGAGAGGTCTATACATCTGGCATAATCACAGGAGTTGAACATAATAAGCCTATACCTGTTGAGTTCGATATACCCTTTAATACACAAAAACTCAAACTCATTGTAACAGATGGTGGTGATAGCAGTGGTTGTGACCATTGGACACTTGGTGATGCTCGCTTGCTGCACCGACATGCGCAGCCTCCTCTCGATGAAATAAAGGAAGAAGCGATACCACTGAAGCAGCAAACGAGCGGATTAGAAACAATTATCGGAAAAGACGGTGCGCTCATGGCATTGATACCCGCAGGCGATTTCTTGATGGGAACGCCAGTGGGCACCTACGGAAACTCCGTAACGAAACCTGCACATACTGTATACCTTGATGCTTTTTATATGGACGTCCATGAAGTGACCGTTGGGCAATATAATCAATTTGTTCGTGCCACAAGACATCGTGCTTTGCCAGCTTGGGTTTCCGAGTATTCCCCTACGGATCGACATCCCGTCGTAGGAGTCAGTTGGCACGATGCGAAAGCGTATGCGAAATGGGCAGGCAAGCGACTACCAACAGAGGCAGAATGGGAAAAAGCAGCGCGGGGCGGCCTGGTAGGAAAAGAATACCCATGGGGCAACGCTGTATTAGATGGAACACAGTGTAATTTCGCGGATAAGAGTTTGAGGGAAATTTCGAAAAAAGACTTTGGTTATGCGGATAAGAATATTGACGATGGTTATGTATATACTGCCCCAGTTGGTAGTTATCCTGCAAATGGATACGGTTTATTTGATATGGCTGGTAACGTACGGGAATGGTGTTTTGATGCGTATGATGAAAATTTCTATGTCAATTCACCTCGTCGAAATCCGATTGCCGGTATTATTATTACAGATAATGAAAATAATATCTCGACCGTTAATAATACACGTTCAGTACGCGGTGTTTCTTGGTATGATCAACATGTTTGGATAGCGAGTCGCATGGGAATATCTGTATCAGGCCTTTCTTACCTCATCGGTTTTCGTTGTGCAAAGTCTGTAACACCTTAAATTTTTAGTTTTCTTTATGCTTTTAAATAAAAATCGGCATGTTTAACATGCGTTAAAAATCTTGACTTCAACGTTTTGCTGTTTAATTTATTCAGGCTTACGCAAAATTCAGCGGACCTGCTTTTCAAGCATATACGGAGAAGGGTCTGGATTAAAATCTGGTAAATTGTGTAAGTCTTATTATTAACTACTAATATTGTGAGAAATTGGAGTACTTGGAATGGAACTTGCTTTTGAAAAAGATGAACTCTTACATGCGCTTCAGATGGTTCAGGGGGTGGCAAGCGGACGTAATACCTTGCCGATTCTTTCAAACGTTTTAATTCGGGCACAAGATGGAAACATTGAATTAGCCGCTACCGATTTGGAAGTTGGTATTAAGATCAAAGTTGTTGGCACTATCAAGGAGGAGGGAGCAACTACAGTCTCTGCTAAAAAATTCGTTGATATCGTGCGAGAATTACCAGATAAGACGATTAATATAGTTGCAACTGCAAATGACCGTGTTGAACTCACTTGCGGAGACGGGATTTACAAGATTATTGGACTTTCCGATGAAGATTTTCCAGAACTTCCATCTGCTGAAGGGGAAGGTGTAACAATTGATGGAGAAACTTTGTGTGCTATTATTAACAAAACAGAATTTGCTGCGTCCAGAGAGGAATTCCGATACTATCTGAACGGTCTCTATTTCAACCTTCTTGAAGATCGGACTGAAGTAGTCGCAACCGATGCCATCAGACATTTGGCGTTGGCACATTGTGCTGCTCTCAAAACGCCCGAAGATGTGGCTGGATTCATCGTGCCACTGAAGGCTGTCAGAGAGATTGAACGAACCTTTGTCGATTCTGCTGATGTAAAAATTTTACTGCTCAAAAATCAAATTCTCTTTTCCAATGAGAACGCCACTCTGACAACGCGATTGGTAGAAGGTGATTATCCACCTTATCAGTCTATCATTCCGGAATCTCCTGAGGGACGGTCAGTTGTCCCAAAAGAGGCTTTTTTGCGTGCTACAAGACGGGTCGCTTTGTTGTCAGACCCAAAGAATTTTTCAATATGTTTAGAGATTGACCCTGAACAGATTCGAATTTCTGCTCAGACACCTGAACTTGGTGAGGCGTATGAAACGATCGCGGTGGAGTCTGGGACAGGTAGCGTCCGGATAGGTTTTGATGCACGCGTTCTCACAGAGATATTGACACACATTGAGACAGAATCCCTAATACTTGAGTTTTCTGGAGAGGCGAGTCAGGTCTCCGTTAAACCTGTAGGTGATGATGGACATATCTGCATCATCATGCCGATGCGTTTAGATACATCTTCGCCGTCAGAATCCTAAGTTATATTTGCAGGTTATGAGATCACAAAACGCATCTCAAATACAGTAAATAAAACAATAGACATCTGCTGGTAAGCGCGCTGTCAATGGTCAAGAATTATGGATTTGCAATAAGTAGGAATTATTACTATGGAGCTTGCTTTTGAAAAGGATGAACTTTTATATGCCTTGCAAATTGTTCAGGGTATAGCAAGTAGACGTAATACCCTACCTATTCTTTCAAACGTTCTAATTCGCGCTGAGGATGGAAACATCGAATGTGCAGTGACCGATTTGGAAGTTGGCATTAAAATCAAAGTTGTTGGCACTATCAAAGAAGGGGGATCAGTCACGGTCCCTGCTAAAAAATTGACGGATATCGTCCGAGAATTACCAGAAAATAAGACGATTTACATGGTTACGACCACAAACGACCGTATTGAAATCACATGTGGAAATGGTGCTTACAAGATTATAGGACTTTCCGATGAAGATTTTCCACAACTCCCATCTGCTGATGGAGAAGGCACAAAGATTGACGGGGAAACCTTAAGGTCTGTTATCCACAAAACAGCGTTTGCGGCATCTAAAGAGGAGGTGCGCTACTTAGTTAACAGCCTCTATTTCAATCTTTTTGAAGATAAAACTGAAGTCGTTGCTGCAGATGTGCCAATGCTTGCGATTGCACATTTTGAACCTCTCAAAACTTATGAGGATGTTACTGGGTTTATTGTCCCGCTAAAGGCTATCAAAGAGATTGAACGAATCTTCGCAAACTCCCCTGAAGTCAAAATTTCACTCTTAAAAAATCAAATCCTTTTTAGTGATGACAATGCTACTTTGATGGCACGGTTAGTAGAAGGAGACTATCTAAAATATCAGGCAATCATTCCAGAATCTTCTAAAGGACGCGCTGTTGTATCAAAGGAATTGATTTTACATGCAACGCGGCGTGTCGCTTTACTTTCAGATCCAAAGTTTTTCTCGATCTCTGTAGAGATAGCCCCTGAACAGATTCGGATTTCAGCGAAAACACCTGAACTTGGAGAGGCGTATGAAACACTCCCGGTGCAATCAGGTACTGGAAGCACACAGGTCAATTTAGATGCTCGTGTCATCGCTGATGTATTCGCGCATATTGAGACAGAATCTCTCGTTTTAGAATTTTCTGGAGAGTTTACGCCCTTTGTTGTTAAACCTGTAGGTGATGATGGACATATATGTATTATTATGTCATTGCACAGGTCTAATTATTAATACTTGATACTACAAATAGGAGGAACTGGAATGGAACTTATCTTTGAAAAAGACGAACTCTTAGATTCACTTCAGATAGTGCAAGGTGTAGCAAGTGGACGAAATACTCTACCTATACTTTCAAACGTCCTTGTTCGCGCTGAGGATGGGAATATTGAATTAGCAGCGACAGACTTGGAAGTTGGCATTAAAATCAAAGTTGCTGGCACTATCAGTGAAGAGGGAGCGATTACGATCTCTGCCAAAAAATTGACGGATATCGTCCGAGAACTACCTGGAGATAAACCGATAAACATGGTTACGACCGCAAATGACCGTGTTGAACTCACTTGTGGAGATGGCCTTTACAAAGTGATTGGAATTTCGGATGAAGATTTCCCGCAACTCCCATCTGCTGATGGAGAAGGCACAACGATAGATGGCGAAACGTTATGCTCTGTTATCCACAAAACCGCTTTTGCGGCATCAACTGAAGAATTCCAATACCAGCTCAACGGACTCTACTTCAACCTTCTTGAAGATAGAACTGAAGTGGTCGGAACTGATAGATATTCGCTTGCGTTAGCACATTGCCCACCTCTCAAAACATCTGAAGATATTAGTGGAATCATTGTGCCGCTGAAGGCTGTCAGGGAAATTGCACGGACATTCGCCAATTCCGCTGATGTAAGGATTTCAATTGCCAAGAATCAACTTTTACTTACTGATGGCAACGCTACCTTAACAACACGATTGATAGAAGGTGAATATCGACCCTATGAGAAGGTCACACAACAATCTTCAGAAGGGCACGCGGTTGTATCAAAGGAAGCAGTCTTACGTGCAACTCGCAGGGTAGCTTTACTTTCAAATCCGAAAAGTTTTGCGATCCGTTTAGAGATAGACACCGAACAGATTCGAATTTCAACTGAGACGCCTGAACTTGGTGAGGCGCATGAAACACTCGCGGTTGAATCTGGCACAGGAAGCGTACAGATCGGTGTGGATGCTCATAGGCTAACAGAGATATTTTCACATATTGAAGCGGAGTCTCTAATAATTAATTTTTCAGGCGGAGAGTCCGGTTTCCTCAATGTTAAACCTGTGGGTGATGATGGACATACATGCTTTATTGGGCATATACGTTTGAGATCCTAAGCAGCGGTAGGTTCGGTTTCCTAACCGAACCGTGTTTATTCAGTTTTGTGCTGTGCTCTAAAATAAGCGCTTTACGGGTCTCCCCAGAAACCGTTATTTGTGTGCCGATCAAGGTATACTGCTGCAGTGGGGACATCGAGGCTGAAGATCAGCGTTGTGAAGATGTTATTGTCTATAATCGTTTGGTAAAAATTTTTCGGTCCTCTGGCTAAATTGACGCTGCTTAACAAGCTAACCTTAGGACATAATCAAGTCAGCGACATTACGTCCATTAGTAATTTAAAACAGCTTAAACATTTAGAACTTCAATATAATGAAATAAGGAATGTTACTCCACTTGCAGATTTGGCACTTCTTCAAGAATTATGGCTTAACAGTAATCAAATTAGTGATATAAGTCCTCTTGCAGGTTTGCCAGAGATAACACATTTATACCTCAAACATAATCAAATAGAGAACATTACCCCTTTCACAAGCTTAAGCACACTCGGGAGTTTGAATCTCAACGGAAATACAATTCAAGACATGGCAACAATTGAAAGGCTTCGTAAACAGGTTCCGAATTTGTCATTTTTTCCCAAAAGAGACCATAAATAAGGACAGTGTTTGGGACTTGTGGAAGTGTAATTCGCTGTCAGTTCTTGCGTCTTTTACCTTTGTAACATAACAGAATAAATTTATGAGAGAATCATATAAAAAAGTTGCAATTTAGATACTCTTTTGATATATTAACCTAAGTTGCTACAGATAAGATTTCGAGCAGAAAAACACTGTTTTTACTCAAAAAACAAAGATTTTCCGTTGATTCTGGTGTCAGCTGCTACAAATCCCCTCGGACAAGAGCGTTTGTAAAATAGGTAGCAACTTGAGTTTTACGAGTTTCTTCCCACTGTAGCGCGGGAAGAAGTCCAAAGTTTCATTGTAATCTTTAATAGGAGGAATACTCTGATGGTACGCTCGATAATGTTTTCACTTTTAACCATATTCATGTTAATCACAGTCAGCACTCTCATGGCAGCACTTGAAGATGATCTTGTCGTCTACTTCACGTTTGACGACGTTGACGGTAAAACGATTCGTGATAGTTCCGGCAACGGGCTGGATGCAAACATTGTGGCAAACACTGAAATTGTCAAAGGCAAAAATGGTAATGCGATCAAAATCACTGCTGAAGGTGCGGACTGTGTGAACGTCCCTGCGGATGAAAAACTGAAAATCAGTGGTGAGATTACTATGGCAGCCTGGATATATCAGGAAGCATGGAATAATGACGCACAGTGGTTTGACAAAAATTGCCATAACGGAGGTGAGCACACATCTTACGGTATCGGTGCTTTCAGTAGCGGTAAGAATATTAATATGTTTTTAGGTACGGGTAATGCACGTCCCAGATTGGACAAACCACATTCACTGAAGGCAAAAACGTGGCACTATGTCGTTGGAACCTACGATGGTAACGCGATGAAAGTCTATGTTGATGGTGAGCTGGCGCTTGAACATGCCCAAGCATTTAAATTTACCGGTACTAACGACCAGGATCTACGGATTGGTTGTTCTAAAGACCGAGCAAATTATACGTTCGAGAACGGTATGATTGACGATGCGGCAATATGGAGTCGCGCGCTTGACGAAGGTGAAATCAGTCAGGCGATGGGAGGAGAACTTCTCGCTGTGACACCGAAAAATAAAGTCGCGACAACATGGGGCAATATCAAGCAAAGAAATATTGCCTATTAACCCGAACTTCCAATAATTTTAAACGGCACAGGTGTCTTTGTAAGATCAGATGCTTGTGCCTTCTTCTGTAAAATAAGGATAGAAAAATGATAAAAATCGGAATTGTCGGCATCGGATTTATGGGCATGATTCACTACTACGGCATCCAGCGTGGGAGAGGTGCGGAGGTGGTCGCCATCTGTACGCGTGACCCCAAAAAACTTGACGGTGATTGGACAAGTATTCAAGGTAATTTTGGACCGCGCGGCGGCATGGAGGACCTCTCTAATATCCGAAAATACAGCGATATTGACGAACTACTCGCCGATGAAGAGATTGACCTCGTTGATATATGTTTGCCCACACATCTCCATAAATCCGTTAGCATTGCATCTCTGCAAGCAGGAAAACACACGCTCGTTGAAAAACCTATCTCTATCAACATTGATGACGCAAATGAAATTGTTGAACTCGCTGAACAAACAGACAAAGAATTTATGGTGGCACACGTGCTGCCTTTCTTTGCTGAATATGCTTATGCGAAGAAAGTTGTTGAAAGCGGAGAATACGGTGAGCTTCTCGGCGCGCATTTTAAGCGGATCATCTCTAAACCGAGTGGGGCACGAGACATTGCCGACATTGAAAAAAGCGGCGGTCCTGGCATTGACTTACATATCCACGATACACATTTTATTCAGCTGCTGTGTGGCGTTCCCGATGCAGTGTTTTCACAAGGTAAATTGGCAGGCGGTAATTTCGTAGACTATTTGACAACGCAATACATATACAACGATAAAGAACTCACTGTGAGTTGTTCATCAGGGGCAATTTCACAAAAAGGCAGGGCATTTTCGCACGGATTTGAGATTTTTCTTGAAAAAGCTACACTTTTGTTTGATTTCTCTACCCTTGCTGGTGAACCTTCTACGGCAATGCCGATGACACTCCTCACAGAAGATGGCACAGTTGAACAGGTGGATTTAGGAGAAGTTGACCCAATTGATGCGTTTACTGCTGAGATTCAATACGCTGTTGATGCTATTGATTGGGAAGAAGAACCCACAGCGTTGTCTGGTATCGGGGCAAGAGACGCGCTCCTACTCTGCTACAAGGAAGCAGAATCGGTACGGACTGGGGAAGTTGTAACAATTCGCTAATCCACGTTGCTCAAATGAACAAATTCTATTCTGTTAGTCCAATCGGTGAACTCTACGTTCCTACTGAATGTCGCGATGCGGTGTTTGCACGTGGAAGTGTAAGGTTGTTTGCGCATCAAGAATTAAAAAATCTTGGGCGTATCTTCACACATATTCAACGTGGCGGTGTTGCTGTTGTTGAAGGGGATTGGGAACAAATTACCACCATAATGGACTATATCCAGCGACATAAAAAGGAATTATCCGCGCCAAACACCAACCGTGGAGAAAGGGGAAAATCACGTTACCAACGTAACAGTCCGAAACAGGATCGAGAAGCGGCATTATTGAAGTTGATGTGTTGGGCAGATAATGAAGGCGTTTTACAGGTTGAACCTGCTCCTGTTGGACCTTATTTATTAGAATTGATTGGTGAACAGCCAGACGTTAATGAAGACTGCCCGTTTCTTGTGCCTGTGGTCACTATTCAACGTATTCAAAACGCCCTTCAAGAAGCTTATCCTATCCACGCTTTAGACGCTTCTCTCGTTGCGTCTGAAAACGTTCTCGTGCCGCGTTCCCAAGAAACAATTGAATGTTTTCAGGAAGCATTGCAAAATGTGCAGAATGGAGACTTGCCCAGCAAACCTATAGTTGCAGATATTGGTTGTGGAAGCGGGTGCTTGACACTGCTTGCCCAGCGGGTGTTAGGAGAAGCAGCAGAAATATATGCGTCTGATATTCTTCCTGAAGCGGTTGCAACAACGAAACTGAACGTTCAGCGGATATTGTCAAATTCAGACAATGTGCATGTTATGCCACCCGGAGACCTATTTGATCCGTTCTCGTTCCAATTCGACATTATCATTTTCAACGCACCGTGGGTTGTTGCGCGTGTACGAAGCAGAGCGGAGTTGGCAATCCATGACGAAAAACAGCAGACACTGAGACGTTTTTTTCAACAGGTGCAAAACTACTTAAAGCCTGATGGGACGCTACTATTGGGCTATGCGGATGCCTCTGGTCCCAAAGCAATCGCGAACCTTGAGGGGATAATAGATGAGTCGGGTTTTGTCTGCAAAAATCTTTTCAAAAGGCGCGTTGCAACGCATCGGTCAAAACGGAAATGGGAACATATTCAGGTTTATGTGCTTAGGAAGGAATGATGTGTGTTCAACCTATTGCTCTGTCCATCAGTTTTGAACAAAGAGAACCTATTATGTGTCAACTTATGGAAATTAATCTATATTTTGAATGTATTTCAACCCCAAAGGAGCAACAAGTGTATACCATAAGAATGCGTTGTGATACATCTTTTGCACCGTTAGCACTATAATATGTATTCAACTATGCCACCAACAAGTTGCTCTGTATTTCCAGCACCGCCTTTCTTTTTTTTCTAAATAAGTAGTGTCTATATTTTATTTAGGTCTACAGACAATCCAGCAGCCTTCATCTCTTGCCCAAGTTTCAATTTCCAACTGTTAGCACTATCCATAGACACATAGACTACGTCAGGGATGTATGAAGGTAATTCGACACCTTCCTTATAAAGAAGGCACACTCGGTTAGGATTCAGTTTACCAATGAAATAGCCAAGTTCAAAGATGACGTTCTGGCGTGCTCTGGGGTTGAGCTGGCGGTCTGCTTCATCTTTTAAAGCACCAACATCGTCAGGAGTCAACAATGCAATTGCAAACTCTGTGTCGTCTGCATATTTTTCGAGGTTCTCAATAACCGTCAGACCGTTATTTGGTTGTTCGTCAAGAACAGTTGCCTTTAAGCCCAAGTTTTCTACAAACTTAGCAACAGTTGTTATAGCTTCCTCGTCGTGCCCATAGGAGATGAAAACTTTACTCCGAGTTTCCGTATTCATAATCTGCCTCCATTTTCACGCTGACGTGCTGAAGCACGAAAACACCCGTTCATAATCAATCAAAACATAACTTTATGTTGAATTATAGCACTAATTTATTGAAAGTGTCAAACCCGATTTATACAGTATTTTGAATGGATCTATCTTCTATAGAAGTTTATTTGCATCAATAGGTAATTTCGCATTCTTCATTTCCCTTGCCAATTTCAATTGCCATCCATCGTAATTATCCATAAGCACATACGATATACCGCGAACATCAGACGGAAATTCCACGCTTTCTTTATAGAGAAGACAGATTTGATTCCGATCTAATTTAGCGATAAAATAACCGAGTTCAAGGATAACGTTCTGACGAGCTCTTGGCTGAAGGTTGTCTTTTTCTGCTTTTGAAGTGCCAATATCATCGGGAGTTAACAAAACGACAACAAAAACGATGTCCTTAACCTGTTCTTCAAACTTATCAATAACTGATTGCAAACCGCCAGCTTGTTCGTCAAGTATGATTGCCTCAAAATCAAGTTTTTCTATGAACCTGGCGACAAGGAGTTTAGCTGCCTCATCATGTCCATGCACGATGAAAATTTTTGGCAGTGTTTTTTCTTTCATAGTTCTCCGTCAATAGGTACGCTGAATTCTTCCATAGCAGGACGTGATTCCTGACAAATGTAATTATAACATTAACTTGAGGAAATTTCAACTTGAAATAATTTGCGGTGGTATAATTGAGATTAGCCATGTCTTCTCTTTGGATAGGATGGAAACCTTGTCTGTCCGGTTTATCAAACTCCCAAAATCCGAGATTCAGACAGACAATATAACAAAATAGTTGTCAAGTCAGCATAAAATATGATAAAATCTCTATTAATAATACAGAGTACCAGATGGAGGTCTGATAATGCGTTTTACACGTGTCCTAACAACGTTAATTGTTTCCCTATGTCTTATCGGTTTGATGGCTTCATCACCCGCACTTGGTTTCATTGAGCGTGAATATACAATTCGCGAAGTTCTTGATGCTTGCACAAATATTGTTTTTGGAGAAGTTAAGAGTGTTGATACACGACGGTTGCAGGCAATTATTACGGTTAAAGAAGATGTGAAAGGTAGAAGTCATCTTAAACAGATTAAAATGAATTTTGCGACCGGACAATATAAAAGAAATACCTCACCGCAAAAGATGGTTAAGCTCCTTAAACAAGGCATGCCAATTATCGTTTTCTACCGAGACCATTACAGTATTGATAGTATGTGCTTTATTGATGACACATGGTTTCAAATGCGATTATATCAGGGCAGAAGTCGCAGTTTTGACAGAAAAGGCAGCTCATGGTGGAGTTTTACCCACATTGATCCAATGATGAACCGAACGTTTAAAGGTCCGACAAAAGCGTTCCAAAAAGTTGTTCGTGACATGTTAGCAGGCAAAATGTGGGTTACTGCTACCAAGGACGCATTAAAAATACTGGTTTTGACGGGGAATAGTACCTCTCCAACTTGGGGACAAACCCAGGTTCATACCAATACGATGACTTACGAATATCAGGCGTTACGGAATATTAAAAAGGTTGGTAAACGTCCGGCCTCTTTGGAATCTACCAAAATGCGTACGCTACCGAACTTACAAGAGGCAGATATCTTATGGATTGGGTACGAAGAGATTTCAAGTTTTGGTCGGTACCTCCTTCCTAAAAAAACCGAAACAGCAATTAAAAACTTCGTTAAAAATGGTGGTATTGTTATCGTTTCAGGACAAGACAGTACTATGCAAAAACCGTGCGGTGTTGGATGGTTACAGGGCAAGTTGACCGGTGTTGAAAGCCCACCAGATAGATTTTTTAAAGTCACCAATAAAGAAACGACCCTCTTCTCAACACCCAATAAAATCCAGTCAGGTAAAATTTATGTTGACGATGCTTGGGTAGGTTGGCAAGAGAGCGATGAAATTTTGGCAACAACTCAAGAACGGAATGAACTCGTTGTCGGTGCTCGGCGATATGGCAAAGGGGTATACATTATTACCAGCCTTCGCAACAATAATCAGTACACGGTTTCTATGAACAAAGCTTTGATGGAAAACATTATTCATTACGCTGCGAATCGGATTGAATAGTAAGATCGGCGATGCAACCCGATCAATTTCCTTACACACTATAGAAATTTTGCAATGACTAACGTAATGTCATCATGTGGACTCTCATCTTGTTGATATGCGTCAAGATCAGCCAGAATTTCTTTTCTAATTTCATCTGTGGACAGGTGTTGCTTTTCAGATAAAAGGTTTTTGAGTCGTTCAAGCCCATACATCTCAATATCCTCATTTAAAGCTTCTGTGATACCATCTGAATAAAGCACGAGTAAATCGCCAGGTTCCCATCTTGCTTCTGTGCTACGATATTGCGTTATTGAATTTTTATCTGGCAACGCAATGCCTACAGGTGGAAATTGCGATTCAAGTTCGATGAACTCTTCACTTTTTGCCCGAAAAAGGAGCATTGCCGGGTGTCCTGCGTTGACAAACTCAAATCGATTGTCCTGATGGACGATAACGTAACAACACGTCATATAAATAAAGGCTTGAATATCTTCTTCAGTGACTCGTTTGACAGCTTTCATAACTCCAGGCACTGAAGCATCAAAACGGATTTGCGTTTGTATGCCGCTTTTTGTCATTGCCGCGACCATAGCGGAATGAAATCCGTGTCCCATTACATCACCAATAAAAATCCCAACCCGATCCTCCGGAAGATATAGATAATCGTAATAATCACCGCCAACACTGTTCGCTGGTTGACAATATCCTGCAGAGGTTAAACATGGATGCTCAATCTCTTCGTTTGGTAGAATAGATTTTTGAACCTCAGCGGCGAGCCGCATTGATTCCTCTTGTGCAATTTCTTTCCGGATTGCACTCATCTGAATTTCAAGGTCATGCCGAATTTTGTTATTTAGAACTCGAAATATTCCTCTGCCAATGAGGGGTTCACGCGCAAGTGCTTGGTAGAAATCATATCTCGTAATTCGCAACAAGCGTGTCACGGTAACTGTTTTAATTGTAGCACTCCTCGGTTTATCGTCAATCAGTGCGACTTCACCAAAACAATATCCTTTTTCTTTAAAAGATAATACTTCCGTTTCTGCTTTTATGATGCTAATTTCCCCGTCAACAAGTAGGTAAAGAGAATCACCTTCATCCCCTTCTTCAAAGATAGTATGATCTGCGGGGTGAGTTACTTCGTGTGCGATATTGCAAATTGAATTTAAACCTGCTTTTTCGAGTTCGGAAAAAAGTTCTGTTTTCTTTAGAAAATGTAATTTCTGTTCTGTTAACATAAACGCTTATATCCTTGCGTTGTTATCTGTTGCAAATTGGTTGAATATTTTTAACCTGGATGTATTTCAGCAGATGAATTCCTACAACACATCGTGCTATTATAATTACCTATGAAGTATTTGTCAAATCTCTTTTTTTTACCAGAGGCATTCAATTGTCAGTTTATTATCCGTTTTAGTCGAAATGTCGCGAGCGAAGCTCGCTCCTACAGGAAGAGGTTTTAAGAAAAGAAAGAAATTATTGAAAAATTGAATGGTCCTGGACAATGTTACAGTACTCTTGACTTTTAATTCCAAATATGTTACACTACATCTAATCTAATTGAATACCCTCAATCTGCATGTGATGTGGTTGACCAAGACTCACACAAACCTGACAGGTCGTTGTCTTGTCCTATCGGCGAGCATGATATTAGAAAAAACAAAAGGGAATTATGTCAATAACCGATTTTTTTAGCGGGAAGGTCCTACTGATCACAGGAGGAACTGCCTTCCTGGGGCAACCGATGGTTGCTAAAATTCTAACCTCTCTTCCAGACGTTCAAAAAATCTACCTTCTTATCCGAAACCGTATTGAGTCGAATGGTAAAGTCACCTCTGCCCAAGAGCGTTTTGAAAAAGAACTATTAACTTCAGATGTTTTTGACGCGTTACGCCAACAGCACGGTACACAGTTTGAGGCGTGGGTCAAGCAAAAAGTCGCTGCAGTAGAAGGTGAACTGACAGATGAACGCCTCGGATTCAGTGATGCAGACTATAAACGCCTTCAGAATGAGGTAGATGTATTTATTAATATCGCTGGACTCGTTCAATTTGATCCGCCTTTTGATGCATCACTGAAAGGTAACGCACTCGCAGCCAAACATGTTGTAACGTTCGCTAAGGGTTGTTCAAATGCTGTTTTTCTCCATGTTTCAACAGCTTATGTCTGCGGTGATAAACCTGGACAAGTGCCAGAAGAGCTCCATCCACCTTACGAACAATTTGCCCAACAACATAGCGAAAAAACCGGAAACACAATTCCACCGACACTCTCAGAAGAAATTGACTATTTACTCAAATTGAATCAGTCTATTCGCGATGAGGCTGAAACGCCAACACAAGCTGCGCATTTTCAACAAATAGCCCAAAAACTGTCAAAAACGGATAAACGTAAGAGTCGAAAAAATCTTGAGGAACTCACTGAGGAAGCGAAAGCAGAATGGCTTGAGACTCGCCTTGTTGAAGCTGGACTAAAACATGCGCGTTCCCGTGGATGGAATGATACTTATACCTACATGAAGTTCCTTGCAGAACATGTCCTCATGGAATTGCGTGATAACCTCCCTACTGCAATTATTCGTCCTTCTATTATTGAAAGTAGCGTTGCTGAACCGCATCCAGGGTGGCTCGGCAAGTATCGGATGTCTGAACCGTTGATTGTCGGTTTTGCAAAAGGACGTATCCCTGATTTTCCTGCCGATCCAGATATTATTTTAGACATTATACCTGTCGATTTCGTAGTAAATGCTATGTTAGCCGCTGCCGAAGCGATCTCAAAACGCGGTGGAATTGAGGTGTACCATGTTGCAACAGGCACGCAGAATCCGTTATATTTTCGCGGTATTGTTGACGCTACCTCCGGGTATTTTACTGAAAACCCAATGATCGAAAATGGAAAACCGATTCCTGTTCCAGTATGGCAATTTCCAAGTTTGGAACAATTTCAAAAAAAGGTTGAAGGTAAGATGCGTCTCCTCGGTCGGGCAATCCAAGCATTGACGCTATTACCAACACGATCAGCGAAACGAAAACGGCGTAAACTTTTTGTGAAACAGAGCAGCATTAAAGCACTTCTGCATTACATACGGATTTACGCACCTTATACCCGCACGAACTTTGAATTTGAAACGAAAAAGATGCAAGCCCTTTTTGATTCGCTTTCTCCCGTTGAGCAGCGACGTTTTAGTTTTGATGTTTCTCAAATTCATTGGAAGCAATATTTTCACGAAATTCACATACCAGGCATTAAGCGACATGTGCTTAAACTTGATGATCAAACGACAGATACACCAAAGGAAAAAGAGTTTTCTTCACAAGAGGAAGCAGACGAGTATCCAGCACCCGCGCCGAATCCAATCCACAGAATCTCACCCCGTACAATAGTGGATTTAATTGAAATTCAGGCAAAACGTATTCCCGAAAAAATTGCACTGCAGATGGTAAACAATGGAGAATGGGAGCGGTATACCTACGCTGAAACCTATACACATTCGCGCCGGGTGGCGTTCCAATTGTGGAAAAGCGGTTTACGGGAGGGGGATCGGGTTGTTTTGGTATCGGAAAACCAACCGGAATGGTGCATTGCGTATCTCGCTGCATCGCAAATTGGCTGTGCAGTTGTTCCGCTTGATGCCCAAACACCAATAAAAGAAATATCCGCAATTGCAGCGTTCACTACTGCCAAAGCGATCCTGGCGTCTGATGCTGTTTTAGGCAAGTCAGGCACGCAGTTAACTGATCCCGATATTCTCCTCAAAAATATTAACAAGTTCAACGAAATCGTCAATTCAGATGAGGAAATCCCAACAGATTTTCCCAACGTAGAGGTTACCCCGGATACTGTCGCGTCTATAATTTTTACGATGGGAACGACAGTAGATGCGAAAGGTGCTATGTTAACACATGGCGGCTTTATTTCAAACGTGCAAGCCGTTGCAAAGGCACTGCCGCCTACAGATGAAGAACGGATTCTGTCAGTACTCCCGCTGTATCATGCTCTAAGTTTTTCATGTAGTCTGTTGATGGCACTGTATAGCGGTACGACTGCTACTTATGTTAATGCACTCCGACCAACAACACTTCTCAAAACGATGCGTGAAGATAAGACCACAGCATTTATCGGTGTGCCACGCCTCTTTCAGATGCTTCAAAGTACTATTGAGCGGCAGGCATCACGAGAAGGCACATCAGGAGAAACTTTAGCTGAAAAAGCACAAACAGTTATGGGAGGGCACGTTCGCGTCCTTGTCAGCGGTGGTGCTGCGCTTCCCAATGCAGTTTATGATAAATTTCAAAAATTTGGAATGACTCTTTATCAGGGCTACGGCATGACCGAAACGGCTCCCGTGCTGAGTGTCAATCCTTATCTGAATAGCAAACGTGGGTCTGTCGGGCAGGCTGTGGAAGGTGTGATGTTTGATATTACAAACCCGAATAGTGATGGTATTGGCGAGATTATTGCCAAAGGTCCCAGCACAATGAAAGGATACTATCAAAACCCACAAGCCACAGAGAAAGCAATTCGTGATGGTTGGCTTTATACCGGTGATCTTGGATATATTGATGAAGGCGGTTATCTTTATATCACGGGACATTGTAAGGAAATTATTGTACCTGCTTCTGGTAAAAACATTTATCCTGCTGAATTGGAGGTGTTATATCAGGACAGTCCAGCTATTTCTGAGATATGTGTGCTTGGCATTCCTTATGAAGACGGTTCTGATACTGCTATCCATGCGGTGATTGTTCCAACAGACAATAACGCTACGATTGAAGCGGAGATTCAGAACCACCTGCAGAAAACAGCGAAACAGCTGCCGAGTTACCAGCAATTTCATAAGACACATCTGTTTCAAGACGCTTTACCAAAAACTGACAATGGAACAATTGATCGTCCGCGCGTTAAAGAACAATTATTGGAATATCTGTCGGGCGAACAAGCAGCAGCGGTAGAAGAATTAGACCACGATCAGAGTGGACAAGAAGCAGCACTTTCAACAGAAAATATTCCGGAAGAGATTTTATCACCGCTTGCACAATTAGCACGCATGCCTGCTCACAAGATTCACCTGAATAGCCATTTAGATATTGACCTTGGTCTTGATTCACTCACGCGACTTGACCTACTGATGCTCCTTGAATCACGATTAGGACAAACAATTCCAGATGCCATGCTTGCTAATTTACAGACGGTGAACGATGTTGTTGTATTAACAGAGACGTTCGCAAAAACAGAACCTAAAGAATCATCTGAATCAACGGCAAAACCCTTAAAGCTACGTGGGAAACCACATTGGTATGCGCGCGCTTTTCGTGCCAGTATTAGAAGCATTTACCGACGTCGTTTCTCATTTGAATGTTTCGGCTTAGAAAATATTCCAAAAGGAAAACCTTTTATTATTACGCCAAATCACACAAGCCATTTGGATACTCTTACGGTCATTACGGCACTCGGACAGGATTCACACCGATTATGGACACTCGCTGCACGAGATTATTGGTTCGGTAATAGACTCCAAGGATGGTTTGCACACAATTGCCTTAATGCACTGCCGATCGAACGTGATGGTAATTTCACACAGTTTCTTCAGGATTTACGAATGGCTAACGAAGTGACAGAACAAAACAACGGGTTGCTGATTTTTCCAGAAGGCACACGCTCACTTGATGGAAAACTACAACCTTTCAAACCGGGGATCCTGAGTCTGCTGATCTATGGGCAGCAGGTGCCGATTATACCTGCTTACATAAAAGGAGCATTTGAAGTGCTTCCAAAGGGACAAAACATTCCGAAAAAACATCCGATTCAGATCGTTTTTGGAGAACCACTTCTATTAGAAGTTTCACAAGGACCGGAGGAAATCGCGGAGAACTCGGAAATATATCAAAAATTCTTGACAGAACTTGAAAACCGTGTTGCCGAACTCGGAAAGACGGTTGGTTAGGATTTAAAATGGAATCGCTTCAGGAAAAAGCTATTGCCTTTTTTGATGTAGATGGCACGTTGCTGAGTTCGACTATTGCACATTGTTACATCTGGCTGCGGACATCGTCATTGTCTCCGATCCGAAAATTCTTCTGGATTATCGGTTTTCTACCAAAGATTGTATACTATCTAATTTTAGATAGAATTAGCAGAACGCGGTTTAATCAGGTCTTTTATAGGAATTATCGTGGGATGGATGCGGAGGCGGTAAAGGCGTTAGCAACTGATATGTTTGCGAAATACCTTCGGCAAAAGATATTTCCCGAAGCTATTTCGCAAATTGCGGAACACAAAGAGCAAGGGCACCATGTTGTTCTCCTAACCGGTTCGCTTGACTTTATTGTCCAACCGATTGCTGAATTCTTTGAGGTAGATTCTGTTTTAGCGGCTAAACTCAGAGAACAGGATGGAAAGTTTACAGGTGGACTGACAACTGAACCACTTATCGGAGAGCAGAAGGCAATTGCGCTGAAAAAATTCGCTGAGCAAGCAGGAATATCCCCTGATGTCTGCTATGCCTATAGCGATAGTCAATCTGATTTGGCGATGTTGGAAGCCGTGGGGAATCCAGTCGCTGTAAATCCAAGTAAGGCGTTACGCAAGCAAGCACTTGAAACAGATTGGGAAATCCATGAATGGATGCAAGCATCATAGATATATAGTGAAACCCCAAAATAATTAGACACTTTCCTCCTACGGTAGGCGAGGTTTCCTAACCTCACAGATTCAATATGTCTAATTAATTCTAAGGTTTACCATAAGTAAGTTTACGGAAATTATAATGAGGTGAAAAAATGCAAGTCACTCGCTATGTAGAATCAATGTCTGAACCACAGGACACAATGTTTGTTGAAATTGCAGGTATACATCGGTTTACTCGCCGTGGGGATGACTGGGTAAAGTTTCGAGAGGACCTAATTCAGCTGCTTGAGCAGACTATTTCTGAAGAGCTTTCTAAGGAGTTTGCAGCAGCCACAGCGGATTGGGTTTCGGAGGAGCAGGTATAGAAATCTGTTTTCAGTTATTTAACAGAATCACTGCTAAACTCGGTGAATTACTGATATGGCACGGTGTTGAGTTGATATCCTTGACAGATAGATTTTGTTAAAGTTAAAATTGGTCTTAATATCAATTTTGAAAAAAAATAAACGGGTTTAATATCAAAAACATAATGGACACATTTTACATTACCACCCCCATCTACTACGTTAACGGTGAACCACACGCAGGGCACGCCTATACCACCATTGTTTCTGATGTTTTGGCACGCTATCACCGCCTCAAAGGCGATGAGGTTTTCTTCCTCACTGGCGTTGATGAACACGGTGCAAACGTCCATAAAGCCGCTGAGAACGCAGGTCTTGCCCCGCAAGAATATTGCGATAAGATAGCACCCATATTTACCGAACTTTGGAAACGGTTAAATATCTCGCACGACATCTTTCTACGCACCACAAGCGACATGCACAAGCGCGGTGCTAAGAAATTCCTTACGGCTCTCTATAACAGCGGAGATGTTTACAAAGGTCCTTATGAAGGCTACTATTGCCGACCATGTGAGCGATTTATCCCCGAAAAAGAGTTAACAGACGAAAAAATCTGCCCTATCCATAAGTTACCCTTGGAATGGATTAAGGAAGAAAATTATTTCTTTAGACTCTCCAAATATCAAGACCGTTTGCTCACGCACATCCACGAAAACCCACTATTTATCTATCCCGAAAGTCGACGCAATGAACTTTTAAGCGTACTCGATTCTGGATTGGAGGATATAAGTATATCTCGTTCCTCTGTCTCATGGGGTATCTCTCTACCGTTTGACCCTAAGCATATCGTCTATGTCTGGATCGAAGCGTTGATGAACTATATGACAGCACTCGGTTATGAAACTGATAATGAGCGGTATCACACCTTTTGGCCCGCCAATGTCCACATGATGGCAAAGGACATCACCCGTTTTCATGCACTGATCTGGCCCGCAATGCTGATGGCTGTTGACTTGCCACTTCCCAAGCAGGTTGTCGCACACGGTTGGTTGACGAAGGATGGCGAGGCACTAAGTAAAACGCGAGGTATTACCATTGATATGGACACAGACATTGAGACTTACGGATTAGATGCATTCCGCTATTACCTCTTGCGTGAATTTAGCTTCGGCAATGATGGTGACTACCGTCCTGCTCGTTTGCATCAAAGGTACAACGCAGACCTTGCAAACGATTTAGGTAATCTGCTCAATCGCGTCCTCGGTTTGCTCAATAAGAATTTTGAGAGTATTCCCGCGCCGACAACACCAGGTGAATTTGACGATGAAATTAAGGCGATGGCACAAAAAACAGTTGATGCATTAGACTCGCACATAGAAACTTATGCATTTGACAGTGCATTGGAAACTATCTGGGAGTTTGTGCGACGCGTCAACCGTTATGTGCAACAGACAGAAGTCTGGACCCTTGCGAAGCCAGAGACAAAGCCAAGGATGGGAACTATCCTCTACAATAGCTTAGAGGCACTGCGGTTCGTTTCAGTCTTAATTTCACCGTTTATTCCTGATACCGCTGAGAAGATTCAGAAACAGATCGGTTTAGCAGAATTTGATACCGTTGCTGAATGGGGACGTTTACCTGTAGACCTAAAGGTTAGCAGAGGTGAACCGATTTTCCCTCGTGTTGATCTGAAAAAAGAGAAAGCACCGCAGCCCAAAGCAGCTAAACCCAAGCAAAAGCCGCAAGAGAAAGAGACCAACCTTATCTCCTTTGCCGAATTCCAAAAACTTGATTTACGGGTTGGGAACATCATCTCCGCTGAACCAGTTGAAGATGCCGACCGACTGCTCCAATTGCAGGTAGACCTCGGCACAGAAAAACGGCACGTTGTCGCAGGAATTGCAGAACACTATAAGCCGGATACTTTGATAGGCAAACAGGTAATTGTAGTCGTAAATTTAGAACCTGCCACCATTCGTGGTGTTGAATCACACGGCATGATTCTCGCAGCGAGCGGTGATGCGGTGGTGTTAGCAAGTCCTGAAACGGAAGTGCCACTTGGCACACAAGTGAAGTAGTAGCCACGTGCTGCCTTCTAAATTCCCAATGCAAAATGTTGAAGACATCCTCAAAACTCGTATCCAAAACGATGAGGCATACACCTTTGTTGTGATTGTCCCAACCGATACTGCGCGCTTGAAACGTCAACGTGAGTTGATCCGGTATCACCCGAACCGGGCGGTTTCCAATCTGCATGTGTATACGAGCGAAGATTTCGTTCAAAGGTTATACAGCCAAGTTCAATTGCCAAGACAACTCATCTCATCAGGGCTTCAAAGTCTATGGCTGCACGAAATAGCAAATCCGGACGACAATGCCGACAGTTATTTTGCGTTCCACCCAAACCCTAATATTGCTATTCCCGATAGCACACTTTCTCTCATCACGAATACGCTAAATAACCTCAGAGAACGTGATGAGACTGTTCAAAACATTACAGCAGACAATCTCACTAAAGCTGATCTTGCTGAAATTTACAACAGATATGAAGGGAAACTCGGAGACCAGTGGATAGATCAAAAGGGCAAACACCTTTACCTCGCGAATAATTTTGAAGATAAGTTCATTAAAAACACATTTCGGCGTGTCAATCTTATTGTTGTTGAAGGTTTTACTGTGCTTTCAAAAGCCGATGTCAAAATCTTAAGACACATTGCTGGAATACCTGAGATTGAGATGTGGTTTCGCATTGATTGCGGCCCAGAAAATGAGCATCTCTATAAAAATATTACCAACCTCGTAAGTGAATTTGAAGACGTAGGTATCCATATTGATTCTGAGTATCAACGTGATTCCGATAGACACCAGTATTATGCGAATAATCTGTTTCGAACGAACACAAACTCAAATCACAAAATAGATGAAACAGATTGTATTAAACTTTTAAAACCATCCGACAGATCTGAAGAGGTTGAGCAGATCGCTTACCTAATTCAAAAACATGTTTCAAATGGTGACTGCAAACTTGGTGATATCTGTATTGCCTATTATAATTTAGGTCAATATCAACAACGTATTGCTGAGATTTTTCCAGCTTACGGTATTCCCTATTCACTTTCAGAAAACATCCCGTTGATGAAGTCAGAAGTCGTCAAAGAGATCTTCTCTCGACTTTCATTAAAACAAGAATTTGTAGGCGACACTTATTTTTCTGATGTCAGATCCGCATCGCATACACGCCCATTTCTCCCTGACGAATTTAAGGAGTATGTTGACAATTTACTTGATAATGGTGGAGTCCTCCAGCACATTCTAAATCCGATGCTTGGAAAGAATATGGAAATTGTTGAAGGGGAAATAAACGCATACCAACAATTCAAAAAGATTGTTAAAGAACTGTGTGCTGTCCTAAAATCTGAAGGCGATAGGACATACCGTCTTGATGACTATATTAAAAAGCTTCACTACATTGCCAAGCATACACAC
This sequence comes from Candidatus Poribacteria bacterium, assembly GCA_022825825.1. GTDB lineage: Bacteria > Poribacteria > WGA-4E > WGA-4E > WGA-3G > MSPOR6. The sequence goes on along the minus strand of JAJDWA010000032.1, from coordinate 111,872 downwards.
TATCAAAATAGAGCAGCGTTGAAAAGTGAGACCGTCAAAATTGTTACACTGGGTGAACTTAGAAGTTTAGAGTTTGATACTGTTTTTTTAGGGGATTTTGTAGATGGTAGATTCCCCCCGAATTATCGCCCTGATCCGCTACTTCCAGATACCCCGTATCGTACTGAAGATGAACAGCTGTACGATAGTCGGTTTCTATTCTATCGGGTTCTCAAATCATTTCGCGAACGACTATATCTGCTTGTACCGAAACGCGAAGGTGAATCTGAATTAATTCCTTCCATATTTCAAACACAATTAGAGGCAGTTGCCAACATCGGGCTGGAGGAAGTTGCAAATCCTACGCGAAGGAGCGTCCCAGGTTTCCTCAGCACATACGGTAATCATGTGTGGACAACAGACAAACCTTCCGATACGAAATTTCCTACTGAAGTGGGGAACATGCGTCCTCTCATAAGACATGTCGTTGAAGTTGAAAAAAGCCGCGAGAAAACACATGATAAATTGGCGTATGAAGGTGTTTTGAATGTTGAAGAACTCTCTCCTACAAGCCAGACTTGTTTGGAAGATTTTCACAATAAAGTTATTTCTGTTACAGATTTGGAAACTTATGCTAAGTGTCCATTTCAGTACTTTGTTGCTAAAGTTTTAGGTTACAGGGTTGTAGATGAGGAGGAGGAAGATGAGCCATCTGGTAAAGAAAAAGGTTCGCTATTGCATGAAGTGCTCTTCACGTTCTATAAAAATCGCCAGGACAACGGAGATCCAACCATTGGACAATGTAGCAATGATATCTTTGAGCAAGCAAAGGAACAATTAGATGAAGTGCTACATACTGAATCAGAAGAAAGACGTAGTAACCGTAAAGACATCAGCGAGGATAACCTTTTTTGGAAAGTGGAAATAGAAAAACAACAGTCTGCACTGCATAAATGGCTTGAAGCAGTACGTAACTATGATTTACATATTCTACCTCGTTTCTTTGAAGTTAGTATTGGACGAACACCTGGAGCAAGAGATTCTGAACTCAGTCGTTCTGAACCAATTACCATTGGCAACGTACGTTTGAGTGGCAGGATCGATCGAATTGACATAGGTGCTGGCGCTTTTAATGTCATTGACTATAAAACAGGTAGTTCCACAATTAGAATTAGAGATATTCTTGAGGGGCGGAGCCTGCAACTCCCGATCTACCTTCAAATTGCTGATAAATTGTTAGACGAACATGATGAACTGATAGGCTTAAAACCAGCTGCCGGTCTCTATCACAAGATTAGATTAGATGAATGCAAAGTAGAACTTGGCATCGGAGCAGAATCTTTCAATGACATTGCGTATAAAAATTTCAACGGTAATGAATGGAAAATGGTGAATAAAAGTGGGCAGTTGTTAGACGATGATCTTTTTAGCAGGCGCCTTGAGCGCGTTTGTGGTTATATCCAACAGTATGTTGAGAGTATTGTTGGTGGTATTTTCCCTCTCATTACGCGTGTTGATTCATTTATAGACTCGGAAGAGGAAGGCGATGCACCTATCACACCTAAAGATATTACCGCACCATGTAACTATTGTGCTTATAAACGGGTTTGTCGTGTTGGGGCATTTGCTGAATCTTCACAAATTGACAGATAGTTCATCTTTTCCGTCAGGATTTTAATTTATCCTTTATGCGTCAACTTATGAAAAGCACAACACGCTCAACCCAAGGCTCGGTAGGAGTGGTTTCCTAACTGCTCCGTATTATTGTGTAAAAATAGCAGCCTATCTTATTTGAGGTGTTTTCAACACCGATATAGGACACGGGACAAAGCACTCCGACAAAGAAGACCGCTTGCTACCTGGAACTCAGATAGGTTTCCGATGCGGTTTACCAACCGAATCTATCGGACATGGTTATCACTAAGTTGACACCTATGGGGATTTTATGAAAACATTAACTTGACATCAGGTAAAAAGTATGGTACAATTATTAATGCCGGAAACATGGGACTAAAAAAACTTAAGAAAAATGAACATTTTACAGATAAGATTGTCAAACCTACATAAAAAATGCTTTGCGTGTTTATAACATCCCACTCGCACCGCAAATAAGGAGAATGTAGTGAAGTATTCAAAAATCCTGATTTTTTTGGGAATCGGTTGTGTGGTAGGTTTACTACTTGTATTTGGGGTCCGGCTCCAAGCACAGGATGCAACTAAAAAGGAAATCATCACAGCGAAAGCAAATGAAATGAAAGTACAAGCAACACCTCAGATGGAGCAGTTTCGCACCCGTCAGCAGAATTGGGCAGCACAGGGCCGTCAGCAAACGTCAAGATGGGGTGGACAGCAACGTTCTGATAGTTCTGAGTCTGATAATAGTTCTGATTTCTACCGAGCGATTGTTGATAATAACATATTTCGTCCGCTCGGTTGGAGACCGCCTAATAGAGAACCGGAATATGCTTTCATCGGCACCCGAACAGACCCAACAGGCACGTTTTCTGAGGCGTATGTTTTGGAACAACGTTCAAATAAATTTTATATAGCGAGTATTGGTGATAAAGTCGGTGATGCGGTCATTCAAAAAATAGAAGAGAAAAAGATTACTCTGGACAAAAATGGTGAAACGATCACACTCAGAAGTGGAAATGATCCATTTCTCAAAAGTGGCGGTTCTCGTCGCAGTAGTTCGTCCAGATCAGAAAGTACTAATCAGAACGAAAGCAGTAGGAACAATAAGGAGTCCGCCTCTAAATCATCCAATAGTGCAAAAGAGGCTGCAGAAAAAGAGAGAGCCGAAGCGATGAGAAGAGCAATGGAGATGCGCCGAAGATTTGAAAGGGCTTCGCGAGGTGATCGTGAACGGATGATTCGTGAATTTCGGGAACGTAGAGGCAGAGGTAGAGGTAGATAACATACTTCACCAATCTTAAGTACAGTTAACTTTATAAATGCCCCACAAGAATTATGAATGTAGTGGTGGGTTTGTTTTCGGACATAGTTGATTTCACAACTACGAGAATTTTAGAATTACTTGAACACTTTGCCCTGGTGAGGGGAATCAACGCTAAATGCGTTTGGCATTCTGCATGATTTATCGGGAAACCTCGTCCATTGGGATGAAGGCGTTTATTTTTTATTCACCATAGTGATACACCACTGATCAATGTGCTTACTGCGTGCATCTATAGACAAATGTCTACTTTCTATACTTGCTATAAGAGAGATATTCGAACGAAAGTATTAAATTTGGCAGATAGTAACCGTATACAAGCTGCGCACTCGTTGCTGATTTACGACTACTCACTAAATTATGCAACTTTTTTTATATCTATTCGCGTCATTAATACATGAGATGTTTTGTGTTTTTAGCAGATAACTTGCACTACAATTAAGGAGAATATAGTGAGGTATTCAAAAATACTCATTTTTTTAGGAATAAGTTGTGTAGTAGGTTTACTATTTGTATTTGGGGTCCGGCTCCAAGCTCAGAATGCAGCAAAAAAAGAAATCATCATCGCCAAAGCAAACCAAATGAAAGTCCCAGCGACACTTCAGATGGATCAATTTAAAAACCATCAACAGGGTTTAAATTGGAATGTAAAAGTACGTTCAAAAAGTGTAAAATCTGACGATAATTCAGATTTTTATAAGGTGATTGTTGATAATAACATATTTCGTCCGCTCGGTTGGAGACCGCCTAATAGAGAACCTCAGTATACTTTGATTGGTACTGCTATTGGCCAGAACGGCACCAGAGTAGAGGCGTATGTTTTGGAACAACGTTCAAATAAATTTTATATAGCGAGTGTTGGTGATAAAATCGGTGATGCAGTCGTTCAAGAAATTCAACAGAAAAAGGTTACTTTGGATAAGAAGGGTGAAAAGATTACGCTCAGAAGCGGAAATGACCCGTTTCTCAAAAGTGGTGGTTCTCGTCGCAGTAGTCCGTCCAGATCAGAAAGTGCTAATCGGGACGAAAGGAACAACAAGAGTAGCTCATCAACAAAGTCGCATGATAAAGAAGCTGCTATGAGAAAAGCTAAGGAAGAAGCGATGAAAAAAATGCAAGAGATGCGCGAGAAATTTAAGGGTATCCCGCCAGGAGACCGTGAAAAGATAATGAGTGAACTTAAGGAGCGCGGCATTCTCAAAGGGGATAGCAAAGTAATTGTTACTTTTGATAGATAGCCGTAATTTTACAGCAACTTACAAAAACGAACCCCACAAGGACTTATGCAAGTTCTTGTGGGGTTCGTTTTTGTTGTACTAAAGCGTCGTACAAACTACGCAACGTTTTGGATATTTTCTGGCATATTTTCAAGCCGAGATAACCAATAACCGACATCGTACGACTCATCACCGATGAGAAAACGCCATAGTTTTATGCGGTTGACAATTTCAAGCCGGACATCGTTGCCATACCATCTATGATTACGACTCAAAATGCCGCGGATACCGGGAGCGTTAAGGTCCTCCGTGTTCCACAGTTTGAGTTGGCGGACAGTCGGGTTGAGGCGTAGTTTATACATGTAGCGGGTATCTTCAGTCAAATTCGGTTGTGCGCAGTGCCACATCCCATGGTGGACAACAACCAATGTGCCAGCATTGCAAACTATCGGATGTTGGCTCAAAAAGTTTTGGTAGCGCGCAATGTCTGTTTCACAGACTCGCCTGAAATGGCTCCCGGGCAAGATCATAGTGCCACCCATTTCGCGCGGTGTGTCGTGTGAAAAATAGAAGAACTGGATGTCAAAGTGCATCCGAATATCAATAATAGCATCCGCGTGCCAAATCTGTCCGTGTTGACTCTGCGGTCGCACAATGTGAGTAGCATGATGGTCAAACAACGGTGCCTCACCGACAAGGCTTTCAATAATGCCTTGTACCTGAGGGAGGCGGAAGACTTTTCCTACAGCGGAATCGTCGTGCCATACATCGTCTAATACGGTGCCACCACCGCCCCGAATTTGAACGCCAGACTGCATTTCTTCATGTGCAGCTTTATTTAATTCATCCGGAATAAAGTCATCAAAGCGAAGGTAACCGTCGGCTACGAAATTCGCCATCTGTTCTGTAGTTAGGAGATACTGTTTATCAACCATTAGATTTCCTCCAATTTCTCCAAGATATATTCAAATCTTAGATATGAAGTATGATACTCCATGCCGGGAAAAGCAGGGAATTGTTGTGGAAACTGAATAACTCGCCACCCATCTTGCATTGCTTCTATAACTGAGTTATAGGGCGGAGCATCACTATCGCCAGTGGTATAACGGGTTTTGCCAGTGCCATCGTACATTGCCCAAGCAACGACGGGGCTGTTGAGGTCTGGTGTGTGTAAATGTAGGACAAGTAGCTGCTGTCTTAATTCAGCCATATTAAGGGTATGCCTTCCTTCAATAAATAGAAGTAAATATGCTTATCGTTCTTATGAGCTTTAGCGTCTATCCCAAATAGGATGAGATCTTGTGTTTATACACGAAATCCGCTCAAATTTCGGGAACACAACGCGCACAGTACAATTTACCTTCCTGCTTTGATCTGGCTCCAAAACTGAGGTTTAGATAACTGTATCAGGCGGAATTGTAGCATCTTTTGGAACGATAACAATTCCATCACGAATATAATAGTTATCTGAATCAAAATTGTCAAGATTTTTTGTATTTGCTATGACTGCATTATCACCGATTCTTGCATTTTTGTCAATAATTGCATTTTGAATTAAACACTTTCTGCCAATCCCAACATGCGGAATCCCTGCTTTAGCGTTTTCTGCACGCAACGTGTCGGGCTCATAGTAATCTGCTCCCATAAGCACGGATTGATAAATTCGGCTGCCGTTGGAGATGATACTCCTGATACCGACAATTGTTCTATCCAATTCCGAATCATCAATGATTGAACCTTCAGCAAGAATGGAGGAGCGAACACTACTACTATTTACTTTAGTGCTCGGTAGATGTCTACGGTTGGTGTAGATAGGTGCATGTTCATCATAGAAATTGAATTCAGGAGATACATCAGTAAGTGCAATATTGGCAGAATAGAAAGAGTGGATTGTCCCAATATCCTCCCAATACCCATCGAAAAAATAGGCAGAAACAGGTCGCGTCTTAATGCTTTTTGGAATAATATCTTTGCCAAAATCTACATTTGAATCGTCTTGGAGGACCTCTTGCAGGACATCACTGTTAAAGATATAAATTCCCATAGAGGCGATGTATTCTCTGTCTTTGGGATCTATTCCGCGCGAGGTAAAAACATCATCTTCAACACGCAACTGCTGTAGTTGCTCCTCTGTTTGCGGTTTTTCAACAAAATCGGTTATACGTCCGTTCACATCCGCTTGGAGGATACCGAGTCCGTTTGTAACCTCTTTTTTCACAGGAATCACAGATACTGTTATGTCCGCATTGGTTTCAGTGTGAACTGCCAACATCTTCTGATAATCCATGCGATAGAGATGATCGCCTGCAAGGATCAGAACGTGATCGTCTGCTACACGCGGGTTCAGAATATACGGTCGGTTATGCTTAATAGCATCTGCTGTTCCCTGATACCATTCATCACCCAGGAGCGTTTGCTGTGCTGCCAAAATTTGAACAAACCCGCGGCGATAGGAATCAAAACGGTAGGTTTGCGCGATGTGTCTGTTCAAGGAGACAGAGTTAAACTGTGTTAAAACATAAATACGCTCCAATCCTGAATGGAGGCAGTTACTAATAGGAATGTCAACCAGTCTAAATTTGCCAGCAATTGGCACACTTGGTTTGGCACGGTCACGTGTTAATGGAAATAGGCGTGTGCCACGACCTCCTCCCAGAATTACAGCAATCACGTTCCCGTTACTCATAAAGTTCTCCTACGTTTTTCTATAAACTTCCTTTAGTAGAAAGCACGCCAGTAATACGTTCGTCAAACTGTGTGGCAATATCCAATGCTTTTGCGATCGCCTTAAAAATCGCTTCAATGATGTGATGTTGATTTGTGCCATACGGAACGTTAATATGTAATGTTGTACCGCTGTTGTTCACAAATCCGTGGAAAAATTCTTCAGTCAATTCTATGTCGAATTCACCGACCTTACCAGAGCCAAGAGGCGTTTCGTAATGTAGGTAGGGGCGACCACAGATATCCAGATCGACTTTCGCAAGAGATTCATACATTGGTACGACAAAACTACCGAAACGTCTCATCCCTGCTTTGTCGCCTACTGCCTTTTGAAGTGCCTGTCCTAAGCAGATACCGACATCTTCGGTTGTATGATGTGCATCTACATGCAAATCGCCTTTTGCTTCGACTTCCAGATCAAAGAATCCGTGTTTTGCAAAGAGTTCTAACATGTGGTCCAGAAATCCAACGCCAGTGTTAATATTGGACGTTCCGTTTCCGTCAAGGTTTAGGCTGAAGCGGATTTGGGTTTCTCTGGTTTCGCGTGTGATATCTGCTTTTCTTTCCATTTTGTTGGATGTCTTAAAATCGTTTATTAGTTTGTTTGAGTCAGTCTAATTCGATGCGAATTTACTCAATTATACGCTCAAAAATGGGTTTACGCAACGAAAAAACCGGTATAAATGCTTTCACAAATTATGCCCATGTTATAAGTCCGAGTTCATAGATGGATTGTAAATCCTCGTGCGATGGCAAAACACGCAGCGTATAGCCGTGCAGGCCTGTTTGGTTTGGACTAAGTGTTCCTTCAAATAGATATTTTCCACTACCAAGGTCTTCCTGATATTCTATATTTGTTACACTGCCGTTCTGAATTTCGCCAGTTGAATCTAACACACCGTGATATATTTGGACAGCGAGTTCATTCGGGAACAGCGCATCTGTGTGAACCATTGCCTGAATACTAACTGATTCTCCGACAGAAAGTGCTGAGACGCCCTTTTGTGATGTATCTTTTGTTTTAGGAATTCGCTCCTCAATACGCAAGTTACGCCAATGCTTTCGGATATTTGCTTTCCAATTGGCGAGTGCGATGCTACGGCGAGTGCCATCCTGATTCAGTTTTTGCCATCTTTGGTGGGCAGGAAAATAGAGGCGTTCTGCATATTCCGCTACCATACGTTTTGTGTTGAACACTGGTGCCAAGTTCTGCATCGCTGTTTTCATTCTTGTAACCCATCCGTAAGGAATATCATCAACAGGGTCTCGATCATAAAACAATGGGACAACTTCGTTTTCAAGTAGGTCATAAATAGCGTTTGCATGTGATTTGTTGACGGATTTCGAGTCGTCTGCTTCGGGTGTGGCGTCAATTGTCCAACCGCCGCCGAGATGTTGCGCCTCTGCCCACCATCCATCAGCCATACTGAGGTTGAGTGCGCCATTTGCTGCTGCCTTCATACCGCTTGTGCCGCTTGCCTCATTCGGTGGCAGCGGGGTATTGAGCCAAACATCAACACCTTCAATGAGATAACGACCAACACAGATGTCGTAATTTTCAATAAAAAGGATTTTGTGTCGGAACCGTGGTTCCGTAGCGATCTTATGAATTTTTTGAATAAAGACTTTGCCTTCATGGTCGTGCGGATGTGCCTTCCCTGCAAAAATAATCTGGACAGGACGTTCTGGGGCATTGAGAATCTTTTCAAGCCGATCAAGATCGTTGAATAGTAAAGTTGCGCGTTTGTAGGTGGCAAATCGCCTGGCAAATCCAATTGTCAATGCAGCAGAATTGAGGGGGTTATCCACGTTCCCGTGTTCTTGATTGGTGTCTTGTGCTGTCAAAGTTTGGCCTGGGTTTTTGTGTCGTTTCTGGCTTTGCCGCTGACGTGCAAAAGCGATAAGACGTTCCCGCCTTCGTTCGTGGGTTCGCCATAACTCCGTATCCGGAATCTGTGAAATCTGAGTCCAAACCTCTTGATTTGTGAGGTCAACAATCCACTTGGGACCGAGATATCTGTCAAACAGACTTTGCATATCCTCCGAAACCCAAGAGCGAGTATGAATGCCGTTTGTGATCGCTTTGATGGGAACTTCATGGACTGGAAGATTGTGCCATAGGCCTTTCCACATGTTGCGAGAAACCTGTCCATGTAATTGGCTTACACCGTTGGACATCGTTGAAAGCCTTAGCGCGACTAATGCGGGGCTAAATTCACTGTTATTATCCGATGGGTTTTTTCTGCCTAAACCGAGAAACTTTTCTTCTGAAATACCGATTGTGCTAAAGTAGTTTCTGAAATAATGTTTTACAAGATCGGGGGGAAACCGATCAATCCCTGCGGGAACAGGTGTATGTGTTGTGAAGATGTTTCCTGCCGTTGTTGCTTCGCGTGCTTCGTCAAAACCGATACCGGTATCTATCATTAATTGTCGTATTCGTTCCAATGCCAAAAACGCTGCGTGTCCTTCGTTCATGTGGCAGACAGTTGGACGGATATTGAGTGCTGCTAATGCACGGTAACCGCCAATACCGAGCAAAATCTCCTGCTTAATTCGCATGCGCTCGTCGCCACCGTAAAGGTAATCGGTAATGTCACGCAATTCAGCACTTTCATTCTCTGGGATGTTCGTATCCAACAGGTACAAGGGAATTCGCCCTACCTGTGCACGCCAGACCTTTGCATACGCTTTTCCCTCTGGGTAATCAACCTCTACCAAAAGTTGATCGCCATCTGGCGTCTGTTCTGGGGTAATCGGCATATTGTAAAAATCGTTTACTGGATAATCTGCCATCTGCCAACCGTCTGACGTTAGCGTTTGACGAAAATAGCCGTGGTGATAAAGCAACCCAACGCCAACAAATGGAAGTCCCAAGTAACTGGTTGATTTCAGATGGTCGCCTGCTAAAACACCCAAACCGCCAGAGTAAAGCGGCATGCATTCTGTTAGGCCGAATTCCATTGAAAAATAGGCTATTTTTAGATTTTCAAGGGATTTATCGTCTGAATAGGTTTCAAACCATGAGGGGGCAGAAAGGTATGATTTAAACTTTTTGTGAATAACATCAAGGTGTGCCAAAAAAACTTCGTTTTTCGCTGCAGCTTGTAACTGTTCCTGTGAAATTTTTCCGAGCATGGCGATTGGGTTATGATAGGTCTCTTCCCATAGTTCCGAATCAAGGTGGCGAAATAGGCTGAGTGCTTCATTATCCCAAGTCCACCACAGGTTCAGTGCCAACTCTCGCAATGGTTCAAGATTCTCTCGCAAGGTTGGCACAACTGATAATTGGCGAATTGGCTTCATTCTGCAGCATTCTCCCTATTATCAGAAGTGGAAGCAATATTTAACATGAAATAGGTGGCTTTCTGTCGTTTTTCAATGTTTAATTTTCCTTCGCGGGCTAACCAACCGATACCGAGCAGGACCATCCGTTCAGTTTGTTTAAGTTCGTTTGTCAATTTTCCGACAGATGCTTCTTCATGTTTTTCAAGATAGTGCCAAATTTCACCAGCAGTTATTCCGATATCGTCAAGCATATTTTTCCCTCCGAAAAAGTTTTTTGGATGTGATTATCAAATGAATTATACTTCTATTTTAGCCATGTGTCAAGAATTAAAGTGAGTTAGATAAACGTGATTAGTTTTCACGTTTTGTGAATTTTGGATGGAAAGTCGCGAGCAGGAGCTCGCTCCTACAGGAAATTGAAGGGTTCTGTTACAGAACTAAAAACGTCTTGACACCTTCCTGCTTTGCATGGTATTTTTTAACATTCTAAACCTATTCTTTAGACGAGGTGAAACTTTGAGTATTGTTGTCCATGTCACACACGAAGCCATCCAAAAGATGGGAGGTATCGGTGCAGTTTTGGAGGGGTTGTTGACGACCCACAGCTACACCGAAGCAATTGAGCGCACTTTTCTTGTTGGGCCTCTTTTCTCTGGCGCCGATTTAGGGGCATTGGATTCGGTATTGTACCACGCCTCCCATAATATAAAAACGACATCTCACGCAGCGGCACTCAGTGAGATTGAAAAGACCTACCAAGTTGAAATCGTCTATGGGCAACGGCAATTTGAAAATAAAGACCAAAACGTTACCACACTGACAGACGTTATCTTAGTTAATGTCTCTAACAGTAATGAAGACATGACTGGGCAATTTAAATGGCAACTCTACGAGCATTTTGGCATTGAATCAACTCGTTATGAGAGTGAATGGGAGTATGAGGAATATGTGCGCCTCGCTGAACCTGCATACCAAACACTGCGAGTACTTATCGGTGAAGAGACAGAAACTCCCGTTTATATTATCTCGCATGAATTTATGGGGATGCCGCTTGCGCTCAAAACGCAGATTGAACGGAAAAACGGCAACGGTGCTGCAAACATGCGTACTGTCTTTTATGCTCACGAAGTGGCAACAATCCGACCCATTGTTGAAGGACATCCCGGACATGATGTCCGCTTTTACAATGCTTTAGATCAGGCAAAAACGCAAGGCAAGTTAATTAGTGATGTGTTCGGTGATCCGTTTTGGTATTTTAAGCACGCATTGATTGACAAAGCGCATCTTTGCGATACTATCTTTGCTGTCGGCGACTTCGTGGTTGATGAACTCCGCTTTTTAGCACAACCTTTTGAGGCGTTTCCGATTAACCTCGTCTATAACGGAATTCCAGCGTTTGAGATGAGCTTAGAGGATAAGTTAGCATCGAAAGCCCGACTCCAAAAATATGCAAGAACGCTACTTGACTATCGTCCAGATTATGTGTTTACGCATGTTACACGGCTTGTAAAAAGCAAAGGATTATGGCGCGATTTACAGGTACTAACACATTTGGATTCACTGCTTGCTTCTAATGGTAAAACAGCAGTACTGTTTATCCTCTCTACAGAAATTGCCACTGGGCGACCACATGAAAACATTCATGAGATGGAGCGTGAATACGGTTGGCCGGTCTTTCACAAAATCGGTTATCCTGATCTGGTTGGCGCGGAAATTGAGTTGAACAGTGGTGTTTCTGCTTTCAACCTGCAGTCTAAGGCAATAAAGGTGGTTTTTGTTAATCAGTTTGGATGGAGCCAAGCCTCTTGCGGTACTCGGATGCCGATAGAGATGGAATTTATGGATATCCGTAAAGGGAGTGATGCAGAGTTTGGGCAGTCAATTTATGAGCCATTTGGAATTGCACAGGTGGAACCGCTCAGTTTCGGTGCGATCTGTGTTGTTAGCAATGTATGCGGGTGTTGCGGTTTCATTCAACGTGCGACTGATAATCGCGAAGTTCCAAATGTTGTAATCGCTGACTATACACACCTCAATGCCGCCCCGAAATCGTTAGAAGATGTGCTAAACATCGGTTTAACGGAACGGACGCAGATTGAAGTTGAAAATAGCCGTGACATCGCAGCGAAACTTCTCGGGCGTCTACCACGGAAGCCTCGCGATGTTGAAGATATGATTAAAGAAGGTTATGAAATCGCCTCTCGCATGAGTTGGGAAGTTGTTGTTAAGGATTATTTTTTGCCTGGATTGAAACAGGCATTATAAGAGTAGTAGGTACAGCTCCGTGTGTCATTATAATGTGAATTGTCAATCCAGTATCTCTGCCCATTCACTCAGCACCCGTGCCATCTCAACAAAAACGTCCTCATCAGATTTACGCGACCGTTTTAGGGTTTTAAATCCGTGGTCAGCCGTATCCAACAGATGTAAGGTTGCCTTATCGCCAAGTTTCTCGCAAACAGGTTCCAACAACTCAAGATTTGCTAATTTGTCGCGTGTGCCAGATAGAAATAGCATCGGAATTGTGACATCAGCAAGATGTTCCGCGCGTTCCGTGCCTTCCTTTCCAGCAGGATGCAACGGAAATGCGAAAAACACAAGCCCTTTGACATGTTCAATCGGTTCCTTCGCTGCAGACATTGAGGACATTCGCCCGCTATAGGAGTGTCCTCCAACCAGTATTGAACAATCACTTGCAGCTTCATGTGCAGCAGCCGCTGCGAAGCGGACGGTTTGCAGGGCAACTGCTTCCGATTCTCGACCACCGCCGCCACGTTCCATGTAAGGGAACTGATAACGGAACGTAGCAATGTCTATATCTGCTAAACGTTCTGCAATAGTTTGGAGCGTTGAATGACGCATATTTGTGCTCGCGCCGTGCCCAAGCACTAACAACCATTTTGCGTTGTCTGGGCGTATCAGTAGCGAAGAAACCTCACCTTTTTCCGGTGTTGCGATAAACTTCGATTCAATTGCTTCGTAAGACATAATTTTAACCTCTTGATTCTGTGCGTTTAGTAAATTCAGTGATTTAAGATGTAGCGACCAGTGAATCAACACCAAATGCGCGTCCGGCATTTGGCGAGTCGCTCCTACAGTAAGAAACCTTTGATGGAAGTTGAATTGTTAAAAAATTGAAAGGTTTTGGTATTTTCCTTTATGGATTACATTAGAGCTTGAATGTTATAGCAAACACTGTTGCACGACATCTCGGTAGGTTTCTAAACCCGCATTCTCTAACCCTTTTACTTTAGCCAGATCATCCCATCTGCGTAAAGTGAGCGCGTCTCGAAAATGCAAAATTTGTTCAAATGCCTCCCGTTCCTTGTCTGACATAGGACCGCCCTGAAGTTTGAGACTCCTTTTTGATGCATCGGATAGACCGTCATAGTAAGACGTGTCGGTTGCACACAGATACCTTTTTGCGGGGACATGTAATCGGATGGGTGTTGTGACGGCATCCGGGAAAAACGGTTCCAGATACTGCGCGCCAATTACTTCATGATTCAGGTCTGTGTCGAGAAAGGCAACATCGGCATTGTGCTCATCTAAGATTATATGTCCGATGTCATGGAGTAGTGCGCCCGTAATCAGTGTCAGACTTGCGTTGTTCTTCTTCGCGAGTGCAGCACATTGGAGCGCGTGTTCGAGTTGCGTCACGACCTCATCGTAAAATGACTGTCCATGTTTTTCCATGTAACTGAATAGGGCATCAACCTTTTGTTGTGACGTAGCATCTATCATTTCTTGTGCCAGCGTAGGATCAACGTAATTTTGCATGATTTACAACTTTTCCTTGAAAGTGTGCGATTTTGCTAATCTGTTTGTCTCGTTTTGAACCGTCTTTTGCATATTGTGTAAATGCCTGCCTTTTGTCTGCATAATACTGTTCACGCCAGTCACCTTGGGACTTTGCGTTATAGGTGAGATAGATAATTCGTCTCGGTTCATTTGATCGGTTAGCGGGACTCTTGTGTGGAATGTAAGAACCGAAAAGGAGAATGTCCCCAGGATCTGTCGGAACAGCCACCCATTTCATTGATGCAGCGGTTTCAGGAGAAATACAGCCTTTTTCGTCAAGTGCAATGAATCCTTCCTGATGTTTACCCGGTGCGAAATAGAGACATCCGCTTTCTGGAGTAGCAGAATCCACTGAAATTAGACACGTAATGTGGTAGTCGACAAATTCGTAGGCGGGGGCGTCCTGATGGGCAGCGTATCCGCCGCCGCCAGAATACTTGTAGTTGATTTTTTCTTTGTAGAGAACTGCCGGTTCAGTCATCAACTCAGAAACAACATCCAAAACTTTACCGCTTGTCACAGTATTCCTTATATCTGTATGGTACGGCACAAAATTTTCCGAACGAGAAAGGCGTGCACCTTCTGGTGTTGATTCGTAATGATGTATCCATTTGTTTTCTGTCGGTTCCCATGATGAGATTTCAGAGACCCATATCTGTAGCGCATTTACTTCTTCAGAATCGAAAAATCCAGAGATTTTCAGATAACCGTTGTTTTCCCACTCTCGCTGATGTGCTGAATTGAGGTAAGCCATAATCCCATCCTTGAAGATAACCTGAGATTTCTTACAAAGATACAGTACCTAATAACAATCAATATTAAAAGTGCTGTCATCCTGAAAATGCGAATTATTATGTAGATTTTGCTTGACTTTATACGCATGTGATATCGTCCTCATTAGAAATAGGCTCATTTCAAATGAGAAATAGAAGGATATCGCATGTAATATCAGCTTATCAAATCCGCTATGTTTTTTCAACAACTTCTTTTTTATGATTTGACACTTTAGCACAACGCCCCATCAACACTATCATATTGTTGTCAGTTCGTCATCTCTTTAGATGCTATAATCTGAAGCAAGCAGCAGATGCGTTGTTTTACCGAAAGCGAGGTTTTATCGTTATCTGAACGAAGTCCGTCTTTATTCTTCAATAACGGCATCCGCAAGCAGATATGCCGATGCTAAAAAGACAAGACTTGAACCTACCAAGATTCCCAGCCAGAATCTGTCTTCCAACCCGCCAGTTACTAAAATAGAGACGGTGCATTTTGTTCCCGCCATAATAATTGGAATGACAAGTGGTAGAAGAATGACAGAGAGTAGGCTTTCACCACCATTTGTGCTTGTAGACATACCAGCTAACAGTACACCGACAGCACAAAAACCGAGCGTGCCGATACTCAACACACCAAGCAATTTCAGTAATATGCTCACCGTCACATCATCAAATAGTTCAAAGAATTGAAGTGCGATGGGGGTAATAACAATTTCCAGTAAAAATAAAAAAATGACGTTGCTAACAACTTTGGATAGATAGATATGGCTTGCATCAACACCAGTAAGACGCATACCGTGTAACGCACCGTGTGATCGTTCTATTGTAAATGAACGGTTCAAGGTAATAATTCCTGCAAAAACAAATGCTGCCCAGAGAACACTGGCGGTTAATTTTCCACGTTCAGTCTTTTCAGCAGGAAATTCTGGTCCAAACGCAAAAGCGAAAATGAGGACAACAAGTACGCTAAAAACAAAGATTAATGCCAGCGTCTCCTTTGAACGAAATTGGATCCCAAGGTCTTTACGAATCAACGCGGCAATCTGACAGAATGCCTTCATGTGTGTCTCAATTTGAAGTGGTGTCTATCAACCTCTCTTCATACATGTGTATTAACGTCTCTACTTCAATTTCACCTTTTCTTGCGATCTCTTCCAATTCTCCATTTATCATAAAAAGAAACCGCGTGCCTACAAGATGTCCCAGTTCAATGTTGTGCGTTGTAATGAGGATGCCTTTCTCATTTTGCTGTTCTTGTGCAATGCGATCTATCACAAACTGCTTAGCAGATGCATCAAGTCCAGAGAAAGGTTCATCAAGCAGTAAAATTGATGGGTGATGGAGAAGTGCTCTGGCAATCATAAACCGCTGCGTCATACCGCGTGAAAAGATATGAAGCGGTTCATGCGTAAAACGGCTTAAACCGACCTCAGCAAGAATTGTTTTGCAGCGACTTTCCAAATCATTGATGCCGTACATCTGTCCGAAAAACCTGAGATTCTCATAAGGAGTCAATGTAGGGTATGCTAAATGCTCATGGATAATAACGCCTAAAGCGTTGCGCACTTGTGCGTAGTCTGCAATTGCATCCGTGCCTTCAATTTCAAGTTTTCCCGATGTGGGACGCAGAAGCGTTGCCAGAATTTTGATAAAAGTCGTTTTTCCTGCACCGTTGGGCCCAAAAATTGCCACTACTTCTCCAGGGTTAATCGTGAGATTAACGTTTTTGACAATCGTACGGTGTCCGAAATTTTTTGTGATCTGGGAAGCGTTAAGACGCATAGTGTGTAGGAGAAATTTATAACTCTGGCGTATAAAGAAAAAGAAAAGGGCAGGTAAAATACCTGCCCTAAACGTTCCATTTTACATCATACGCTGGATAATTGCGGATCCCTGTTCGGGAGTAACACCAAGGGGTTGATGCGCCATAGGTCCGTTTTCCAAAACAGGTTCCATCTGATCCAATGAGGGGCGGCTTGTGTCATGGTAGAACAACCCAAGCTGCGTTTCATGACCGTCCTTAACCGCTTGCTCAAGTGCCGCAGCTTTATCACTTGTGTCATGATCTTCAAGAAAATTGACTCGTTCTTTCCAATGATCGAATATTTTAAATTCCCCCTTATCTTTCCATGTTATACAAGGACTGATAACATCAATAAAGGCAAATCCTTTGTGCTGCATTCCGTTGTACATTAATTCAGCAAGGTGTTTTCCTTCAGAACTAAATGCTCTTGCGACATACGTAGCACCTGAGACAATCGCCATCGCAACCGGATTGAGGGGTGTTTCTATATTACCGAACGGAGTACTTTTAGTTTTTTCACCAATAACGGTAGTGGGTGAGGCTTGACCAATAGTCAACCCATAAGTTTCGTTGTTCATCACAATGTAGAGGAGATCGATATTTTTTCGCATCGTATGAATGAAATGGTTCCCACCGATGCCGTATCCGTCACCATCACCACCAGTGACGACGACATTCAGATCGTGATTGGCAAGTTTCGCACCCGTTGCTACAGCGAGTGATCGCCCATGCAGCGTGTGCATTCCATAAGTATTAATGAAGCCAGGGAGATTGGAAGAACACCCGATTCCACTGACAGTGAGGTGATCATGATTGCCACGACCAATTTTGGCATAAGCATTTTGTAGGGCATTAAGCACACCGAAATCGCCACAACCGGGGCACCAGTCGGGATTAACATCACCTTTAAAATCTCTCGCTGTAGGAGCACCTTGAATAGGTCTTTCTTTTTTAGCCATCTGATTTATCCTCCTTGTTAGACTACAATTTCTTGGTATGGGACATAGAGTTCTGTTTTACCGATTAAAAGCTCACGGGCTCCGTCAACAATATGGTGTGGCATAAATGGCTCGCCATCATACTTTCGGATGTGTCCATCTGCCTTAAAACCTGTTTCACCTCGTAAGAATCGGGCGAACTGACCTGTATAGTTGCATTCAACAATAATTGCATGTCCTACTTTTGCTAAGACTTCGTTTACCGTGTCTTCGTCCATTGGGTAGAGCCATTTGAATTGGATATGGTTCGTTGTAATACCATCTTCAGTTAAGGTTTGTGCTGCTTCACTAATGACACCGTGCGTAGACCCCCATCCAATAAGTGTTACTTCAGCATCTTCGGAGCCTTCAAGCGTTGGCGGCGGGAGTAATTCAACAATACCGTCCATCTTCCGTTGCCGTTTTTCCATGATGTCGCGCCGTTTATGCGGGTTGGTAAATTCATCGCTAATAAGACCCCCATCTTCATCGTGATCATCGGTAGCGACAACGTGAACGTGTCCTGGCGTGCCAGGAAGGGCACGGGGTGAAATTCCACTGCCAGTAATTTGGTAGCGCAGATATTCTCCGTCCATCTCGCCAAGTTCAGTGATTAATTCGCCTCGGTCAATTTCCGGCTGCCAATTGATAGAATCCGGTTCAAATGTTGTAAAACCCATTGAGAGTGTGAGATCCGATAGAACCATACCGGGACACTGGAACTTATCAACGAGATTGAAAAGTTCTGGTATGGTGTGGAATCCATCCATAATACTGGTAGGAGCGACGATAATCTTCGGAAAATCACCTTGGCTTGCACCGAGGAGTTGCCAGAGATCGCCCTGTTCCGTTTTTGTAGGTAAGCCAGTAGAGGGACCCCCACGTTGGACGTTGATCACAACAATCGGAATTTCCATCATCCCAGCACTGCCGATCGCCTCTGACATAAGGGCAAATCCACCACCGGATGTAGCACACATCGCACGGCAGCCAGCGTGTGCAGCGCCGATAACCATGTTGACAACACTGATTTCATCTTCACATTGACGCACCATGATGTTTAGGTCTCGCGCATGAGCTGCCATCCAGTGGAGTACACCGGTTGAAGGGCTCATTGGATAGGCGCAATAGAATTTGACACCGGCAGCTGCACCTCCCATTGCCATCGCCCCATTACCTTCGGTAAAGGCAAGGGCTGGTTCGCGCTTTTCTGCCTTAGTGTCAAATGGCGTGAAGTGTTCCGATGCGTAGTTGTAGCCTGCCCGCGCAGCTGCAATGTTTGCGTCTACGACTTCCTGTCCTTTACGTTTGAGGAATGTAAGGGTAATGATGTCCTCAAGGACCTTTAAGTCACCGCCTACTAAATTTAGGGCAACACTGAACGTACAAATATTCAGCATTCTCTTTTTTCTATCGGGATCGCCAGTCAATTCTTTGTAAGAGATAGGACACAATTGAATGTCGTCTCGTTCCGGTGCCTGTTTTCGGACATCATCACTGTTATAGATGAGTGCCCCACCGGGTCTTACGTGTGGCAGATGTTTTTCTAAACTGTTTCGATCAAGGGCTATGATAAGGTCAATTTCGTCGCCGTGGTTGGCAACTGGCTCTGAACTAATTCTGACGGTAAGGAAGGTGTGACCGCCGCGGATGAGGGATTGATAAGCACTATAGGTATAAACATGCAGACCGTGCCGGGCAAAAATTTGGCTCATACTTTTCCCAACGGTGTCTATACCTTGCCCGGGTGCCCCTCCTACAGCGATTACAAAATCGTACTTTGCCATCTTGGCTCCTTTCTAATGGTAAATAAATTCGTTCAATTATTAGTTTTTTTATTAATTCGTGTCTTCTGAACAGGTTCGTAAAATTTCCTTTGTCAACAATCCGAATATTTTTCTTTTAATAATTATACCATATTTACACATTAGTTTTCAAGTTTTTATTTCAAAAATTACTGCATTCGGTTATAAAAACATTAACAATACATATATCTCGGTTTATATGCCGATACCGCCTATCATAGTATGCCTGTTCAAATTAGCTGTAGTCGTATTCCATTGTGCCACGATAACCTGCCGTGGCACCTTTCCATCCTCCCAATGATATTCCAGCACATCACGTCTCTGATATTCTTGAAGCAAAGAGACAAGCGTTGAAGAAAAACCTGTAGGAGAAATCAGAAACGAATAGAGGGGTTGCGCGATGCGACTGTAACCCAGAAGTTGTGAAAGGTGTGCAAGTGTGAGAGTAGAATTTTTGCATTCCACAAAAACCAAATCTGTTGGTTTATTTGAATGATGGTCGAATCCAACGACATCAACCTTGACATGCCAGGTAACCCACTCTGCGGGAAAGTTGCCTTGATTGTATGTTCTGAGGAAATGGGAGATTGGGATATGTGGAAGAGCACGAACGTCAATTTCGGCTTGTCGAAAGCGGTCCTTCAAAAACTTCTCTAACCATTGACAAACATCAGGATATAACTCTTTCACATGTTTTGGTGCAATTTTCCCGGAGTTCTTCATTAGAGTTTCCTTTTAGACTTTAGTCAATTCAATAAGTGCCTGTTTTGCCTCTGGAGTCCCGATTTTATTTAATGCAAAAGCCGCATGATGCCGGACATCTTCGTATCCATCATCAAGCGCCTTGATAAGGGCAGGCACCGCATCCGCTGCTGCACCTTCCATTTTAGCAAGCGCATAAACAGCATAAGCACGAACCTCATCCGCGGGATCGGTCAAAGCTTGAATAAGAGCGGGTATTGCGCTAATTGCCGTGACTCCCATCTCGCAGAGTGCGCGAGCTGCATATTCGCGAAACTCTTCATTGAGTTTGTTAGACAATGCTTCAACCAAAGCTGGTATTGCCGGTTCACCGATACACGTTAGCGTACTGCTGATAGCGAGTCCATAATGGATATCAGCTGTCTCCATTTCATCAATAAGTTGTGGTATTGCCGGTTCACCGATGGCTGCCAAGACTTCAGTAACTTGGTTAACAACATCCCCAAGGTTATGTGCCAGTGCTTCAACGAGTTGCGGTATTGCCGGTTCACCGATGGCGATCAATTCAGCCTTTGCAGCATCGAGCACGTCATCGTCAAACTCCTCAAAATCTTCTATCAATTCTGCGATATGTTGTTCATCATTCATCCATTAAATCCTTGCTATTTCCCAAGATTTACACAAATCACGGAATTCTCCCTATTATCACGAGGTAACGTGCGGTTAGGAAACCGCACCTACCAGGGAATTGCATAAATCCTATTTCCCAAAATGGTTTGTGCTGTTGATAATCCTTAATAAGTAAATGTTAGTTGTCTAATCCCCGTTCTTTGCGCTGGTCAAGAATCTCAGTGAGTCGTTCAGTTTGTTCCTTGCGTAATCGGTTGTAGACCCGTTCGGAAATATCCTGTTTTTCGTGTACTTCATCAAGCAGTGTTATAAATTCAAGCCTTGCTGTGCGGGCATGATCAAGGTCAGCATCGCTCAGTTTACGGAGCCACCCCGTGTCCGTTGTGGTAGGCTGCGCATCATCAGATTCTTCGGAAACACGTTTTGCACCGCGGAGCATGAAAATCGCTGCAACGAGAAACCCACCAGCTAAAGCTGCTGCTATCGCAATAAGTGCCATTTGACGGGTATCAGGTCCCGTTTGACGGATATCAGGCACAAGGTTAGGTATTCCCAATCTTAAATCCACTTTTTTACCTGCCGAGAATCCTTTCTCGGGACTTGCTGGGTAAACATGGTAGATCACATTGTTAATCACCTCATGCCGCATTGCTCCATGCGGCATCGATTTAAAGTGTTCTGAATGTGGTACTAAGTTGATACCTTCTTGAACAAGAATAGAAATTTGATTCGTGTGGAAACGCAGCTGTCGAGATAAATTCAGTTCGTTCATATTAACATGATGGATGTATGTGTACCCAATATCCGTGGAACCGGGAGGTAACGGATCCGTAAGGATGATTTGTTTACCGGTAGAACTACGTCTTAAGGACATAGGGGCATGCGGATGAAATCCCTCATAGCCTTCTGGAAGATCAAGGTTGAGTCCAACCGTTTCTTTTCCGACCACAGTTTGGAACGGTGAATTACTCATATTTTCGATACCTAAAGCCTCAATGACTGTCAAGGCACCGTCTGGTGCGTGGTCTCTGGGAGGTAACCCGATAACAATAGTATGTATTTTTACCTGAAGCTGCGACGGGTCATCTGTCAAACCGATGTCAATGTTAACAGAAAGGTTGGGCACGAATGAAGAAAGCACCAAATCCTTCTCTGTGTACGCAACACCATCGTAGGTTGTAGAGATGATATAGTGCGTCTCTAAATCAATCGGTAGGTCCTCAAAACGATAAACTCCGTTTTCATCAGTTTTGGTTTCCTGTTGCGTAACGTCCTCCGCTTTATGGATATTAAGGGTAACGGGATGATTAGGAATAGGTTTTCCCAACTTTTTGTCAGTCAATTTGCCATGAATGTGGCCGACTTCGTTTTGGGAATGAGTCACAGGAACTAACGACAGAAATGCGATTACTATTAGTAACAGATTAAGAAAACACCGAAGGGTTTCCGTCCGTTTTATGATGCTGCAACTGTTTTTGATTAAAAATAGGTCTCTGTATATTTTCATTATCCACGCTTCTGTTGTTTGTACTTTTCAATTTCAGATTCTACATCAGTCTTCGCAGCGGTTTCCAGTTGACTAACAATGCGAACTGTTTCTTGCATGAGCGCAGCACGTAATTCCTTGTAATCTTTTTCTGAGAGTTTTCCAGTTTCATAATCTTCATCAAGGTCAGCCAGCGCAGAATAACTCTGTTCACGTTCAAGAGAGAGCGTTTGCATGCGCGCCTCTGTTGGATCAACGTCTGGGAAAATATCTGCTCTACCAAAGAGTGGGAATATGAGATATACCAAAAGTCCAGTTCCAAAGAGAATTATCCACAAAAGCACAAGAAAAACCATCACAGCACCTTAATTTTCTTCCTTGTATTTTTCAAGTTCTGACTCAACCTGTTGCTGTAGTTCATCAGAAATCTGCTGATCAGGTTGAGTTGACGGGGCCTCGTTGCCACGTAATTGATGCCGAATAATAAAAATGACACCACCAATACCTATGAGGATAACTACGGGCATTATATAAGCTATCAGATTAACACCTTCTGCCTTCATCACTGCGGAAAACTCAGATCCATAAGTTTTAAGATAAAGCGTGCGAATTTCCTCAACGGTTTGGCCTTCGGTCAACGCATCTCGAAATCTGGCTTCAATCGCCTGAGCAGTACCACATACACATGCTTTGTTCGTTTCTCGAACACATCCGCATGGACAGTACAATGTTGTTAGCAACTCTTCTAACTGATACTCGAACTTAAAATCTTTTGATGTGTCAGTATCTGCTGTCTGCGCTTGTGCTGTAACAATACTGGCAAAAATAAATGAAACTACTATCACAAAAAGAAAAAAACAATTCTTGTCAACAGGTCGTGAATTTAGAATTTTCATTGTAATCACCTATGCTGCCTGAGAACGTGAGTTAGGATCGGATTTCTGTGCAATTGCGATAATGCCACCCAACACCATCACAGCAACACCGATCCAGACAACCTTAATCAGTGGATT
Source organism: Candidatus Poribacteria bacterium (assembly GCA_022825825.1). Classification (GTDB taxonomy): domain Bacteria; phylum Poribacteria; class WGA-4E; order WGA-4E; family WGA-3G; genus MSPOR6. The sequence continues at coordinate 88,714 of JAJDWA010000032.1, read as the reverse complement.
GTGATAAACCTGAACGTTGAAATAGGTGTCTGTGTTAATCTTTGTTGGCAAAGGTCCGAGGGCAATATAGAGATCATTTAGACCGATCGCGTGTATTGCTGATTCAATCGTCCCTTGCTCCTCTTCTGCTTGCTCTGCCTGGTCGTAGTAGTGACGCGCAGGTTTCATCGTTGTCTCCTGTTGGCCATTCTTTTCTACATCAAAAACGACTCCTCTCCGTAAGTAATTTTCATGTTCCTCCTCAAACGTATCTTTCACTGTCAATTGATAGGTGCCTACTTCCATTGAGTCCCCAAGTTTAAGATTGTCTGATTTGAGCAAAAAATACCCTTTAGAACCCATAATGCCTATGTAGACAATAACAATTCCGATATGGATGATATAACCACCATATCGACGTTTGTTACGCTGGATAAGAAGCCACAAACCGTTAAGGAAGGATGTTTGTTGCCGTTTTGTTCGGAGGTTTGCCCCCCGATAAAATTCGCTACAGATTGCTACAAGCACAAACACGCTTGCAAAAACACAGAGTACCGAAAAAATTGGAGTCGGTAACCACAACAACTTTTCGCTTTCGCTGAAAGTGAGAAATTTCCATGCTTGCGTAAAAAAATTAGGTATAGCATCTTCTGTAGGCGCTTTAGCTGCTGCGTGTGCTCTGAAAGCCAGAAATACCCATGCCACTGCTGCTGCTGCTAAACCAACAAAAATTGGTGATAAAAACATGCGGCGGAAATTGTTAGGTGTAATCTTTTTCCATGAAATAATGGGACCGGCACCCGTTAAAAAGAGAAGTAGGAGTCCGGGAATAATAACAACCTTGTTAAAAAATGCTTCGGGGACAGTTGCCTTTTCTCCCTGAATTGCTTCAGAGATAATAGGCCACAACGTTCCCCAAAGAATAATCAAGGTTAACCCGACAAGAAGCCAATTATTTAGAACAAACGCACTTTCGCGGGAGAGGAGAGATTCAAGACGGTTAGCACTTTTGAGGCGTTGCCAGCGGTGGACGATAAGTCCGATGACACCCGCAGTTGAAGCGAGGATAAAACCCAGAAAATACCAACCGATATCCGATTGCGCAAAGGAATGCACCGACGTAATAATCCCACTTCGAGTTATAAATGTTCCTAACAAGGTGAATTGGAAAGCTAAGGTAATCAGGAGGATATTCCACAGTTTGAGCATATTCCGCTTCTCTTGAATCATTACGGAATGAAGATAAGCGGTGCCAAGTAGCCACGGCATAAAGGAAGCGTTTTCAACTGGATCCCATGCCCAGTATCCGCCCCAACCGAGTTCTTGATACGCCCAATGACCTCCGAGTGTGATGCCGATAGTTAAAATAATCCATGAAAATAACATCCATCTTCGGGAACGGAGTATCCAATCACTACCGATTCTACCGGACATAAGCGCTGCTACGGCAAACGCAAACGGCACTGTTAGACAAATCCAACCGATGTATAAGGTGGGTGGGTGGATCGCCATGCTGGGTGTCTGTAGCAGTGGGTTCATCCCGCGTCCATCTGGCATGACTATACCATCAGGAAATCGGGCAAGTGGGTTGTAAACGCCTTCAATTAATCCAGTGACGACAATAATAAAAAAGAGTTGGACAATGGCGATGGGGATTAGAGCGTAATCTGCAAATGTGTCACTCGCTTTCCTGTTTTGCCAGACAACGATAGCACCAGCAACGGTAAGTATCCAGAGCCAGAGTAGGAGTGAACCAGACATTGCCCCCCATAGGGCAGTGATTTTATAGAGGAGCGGTTGCGCTGCACTGGATACCTCAACGACATACATCATTGAGAAATCATCCGTCACAAAGCCGAAGATTAAGGCACCTGTGGCAATAGTGATGAGGATAAAGGTGGCAATAATAGCGTTTCGACCACTCTGTACGGCATTAGATTTTCTCTGACTTAGTCCAATGCATAGCATAACGATTGCCCATATTGCAGAGAATGCGGAAAGCCATATCGCAGCTTGTCCAAGTTCAGCTGTCACTCCTTGAACGCTTTCAACAAGTTTCTCTATGAACATAACGATCCTCTATTATCTGACTGTTGCAAAATATGGTGAATTATAAAAACAGATAGACATTTACGCACCTCGCTGGTGCAGAGTGTTCAAGTAATTCCACAATCTACCATATATCTGAAGAATTCCTAACGTTTTGAGTTTAGTAGGCGCTCTTCTGCGTTGTCGCACTCTCTGCCTCTTCGTATTTAGAAGCACATTTTGTTGTTAACTTCGTAGCGACAACAAGGTTTTTCGCTGCATCATACTTGCCTTCTACAAAAACGTTACCGCCATCAGTGAAGTTGTCCGGTTTGAGATTAGTGTAGACTACATTCACTGTCGCACTACCTTTAGGTTCGCGTATTGCAAAGGTCAACTTAGTATTGGCAGCGTCCCATGTAGCGCTCTCCTCTGAGATGACTCCAACAACCTTAACATTTTGATTATCTTTGCTGTTAGCATTAGCAACAAGTTTAGCAGGGGAAAGTTCTGGCATGCTCTCTTTTTTAGTCATAGACAACACCAGAACCACGAAACCACTGAGCAAAATGACACTGGCAGCAATAATTTTCAGTCTTCTCTGTTTCATGTGAACACCCTCCGAAATAATAAAACTCCGCTACTTACCCTAAAATAGACATGATAAATCCTTTTTCCTTATAAAAATAATACTTGACTTTGGATTTAAAATCAAGTTAAAATAGTGTCAAATTCAAAACTATTACGGAATTCCGTGTCTATCCTTACGTAGTTAGATAGATGCTATATCAAGTTGAACGCGCTTGTGATATTCGGTGGATTTTGATGGTTCAATATATTTTCCTTATCTGTTAAAAAAAGAGGTCCTAGTACCCCATGAATCTTAATTGGCAGCAGCATCCATGGGCAGGTGTATTCCCGGCTACACTCTGCCCTTTTCATGCAGATGAATCTATTGATGAAGAAGGTTTAAGTAAGTATATGCAGGAACTCGCCAATGTAGAAGGCATAAAAGGTGTTGTCTGTAACGGGCACACCGGTGAAATTATGTCGCTACGTCTACATGAACGGCAGCGTGTGACCCAAATCACTGCTGAAGCTGTTGGCGAAAAAGTTAAAGTTGTTTCGGGCGTTAGTGCGGAAGGCAGCCTACCCGCAATTGACGATGCGCTTGCGGCAAAGGAAGCAGGGGCAGACGCTATTCTGTTGATGCCAGCACATCACTGGTTACGTTTCGGTAGGACACCTGAAACTGCAGTCGGCTATTTTCAAGATGTTGCTGAAGGTGCGGACATACCGATTATTGTGCATCAATACCCTGCATGGACAAAGGCAGGATATAGCCTTGAAGAGATGTTGGAGATGGTGAAAATTCCACAAGTTGTCTGTATTAAAATGGGTACCCGCGATATGGCGCGTTGGCGATGGGACTACGAACAACTGAAAGAAGCTGCACCACATGTCCCAATTTTAACCTGTCATGACGAATATCTGCTCGCTTCACTTTTAGAAGGCAGCGATGGCGCGCTCATCGGATTTGCTGGGTTTGTGCCCGAATTGATGGTTGCAGTCGTACACGCCGCGCTCAATAACGATTTAATAGGTGCACGTAAAGCGCGTAATCAGGTGGATACGTTGGCGAGGATTGTTTACAACTTCGGTGAACCGAGCAGTGATGCACACCAACGCATGAAGTGTGCCAGATGGTTGATGGGGAAATTTCCATCAATGACGATGCGTAGACCATTACGTCAATTGTCTACTGCTGAAATAAACAAAATTCGGAGCGAGCTTGAGTCGGTTGGGTATCAATGTGTGAATTAGACAAGAATGTTACTTAAGAAGTAAGGTAATAGGCACGCGACGCGTGCCGTAACAACAAGTTAAAAAGAAAAATGACACGTTTAAAATATGCACTAATCGGTCACGGACGACGCGGTTCAGCACATCTATCAACCGCTGCCGCACTAAAAGACACCTTTGAAATCGTCGCGGTGTGTGATGCGCACCAGGAATCAGCAGAGGCAGGCGCTGCAAGAGTCGGCGTTAAGGCATACACCGATGTCCGCAAACTTGTTGACGAAATGTCTCCCGATGTCTGTGATGTCGTTGTGCCTGCACAATTGCATCATATCGTTTCCTGTTATCTGTCCCGTCGCGGTATATCACATAACGTTGAAACAGGACTTGCCCCGACACTCGGTTTGATGGATATGATGATAGCAGATGCTGCAGAGAATGGTGTTAAACTTCAGACATCCGAAAACTTTCCCTTTGTTCCTGTGGAACAGTTTGTCTGCAAACTTATTCAGGAAGATGTAATTGGCACTGTTCATAAATGCTATCGGCTTTTTTCCACCACTGGCTACCACGGACTTGCTGCAATTCGGTGTCGGATGAACGCTGCACCGACAGCAGTAAGTAGCATTGGACATTCAATGCCTGTTGTCCCTTATGTTGACAGAGCAAAACGCGATTTCAATAAAGAAGGTCTTGAATTTTACACGGTTGATTTTGACAATGGTGGACTCGGCATCGCGATGGTAGGCAACAAAAATGGGTGTCTCGGACGGAACAAACTTGTCGGTTTTGAGACGTGCGGTGAACGTGGCACAATTATCACAAACGGCAACCAAGGTGCCTCTGGCGGGGAAACTGTCAACGTTTGCACAGATGAAGATATTCGCCAGAATGCAGGAAGAGCCCAAACTTACGAATTTCAGAGAGAGTCCGGTGAAGATAAGGTGCTGCAGCGTATTTTTGTTGAACTCCCCGAATCTCTTGGCGGCACAGTTGAATGGCTGAACCCTTACAGACGGACCAAAATCTCCGAGGGTGGCATTTCACTTGCAACAATGCTTGATGGTATTGCACGGGCGGTTAGAGAAGACACACAACCGCTTTGGACAGGAGAAATGGGCAGGGCAGACCAGGAGATGGTGATCGCCGCACACCGTTCTGTCGAATCAAATCGCCAACCGATTCAACTCCCACTTGAACCTGATCCGGAAGAAGAAGCTGCGTTTGATCGGAATTTTGAGGAACAATTTGGGATTCACCCTCGTGAAGATATTGAAAAGGCATTACAGGTTAATTTTAAAGCGCGTTAACTAAAGCGCATAACAACAGAAAGGTAAAATATGAAAGAAATTAAAATTGGTTTTATTGGATCGGGTGGCAATGCAAATGGCCACATGAATCGGTTATCTGAAATGGAAGGCGCGAATGTCGTTGCAATATGTGATATTGTACCACAGAAAGCACAAAATGCAGCGGAAAAACACAACGCGGATCCGTATACAGAACACCGCGCAATGTTGGAACGGGATGACCTTGACGCTGTCTATCTGAGTCTGCCTGTTTTCGCACACGGTCAACCTGAATTAGATGTGATTGAACGTGGGTTACCGTTCTTCGTTGAGAAACCGGTAGCAATCAACATGGACATCGCACGTGAAGTTGAAGCTGCTGTGACCAAAGCAGGGCTGATAACCTGTGTCGGTTATCAACTCCGTTATCTCGGTTCAACACGGATAACGCAGGAAATCCTTGCAGGAAAGACGATCAACATGGTTGTCGGCAAATATTGGTGCGGAAGTGGACGCGGTAATCCTGAAGGTTGGCTACGCCAGTGGAACAAATCTGGCGGACAATTAGTTGAACAGGCAACACACACAATTGATATGATGCGTAACCTCATTGGCGAAGTGGAATCTGTCTATGCAATGCAGGCAAATCGCTTCCTAAAAGAGATTGATTGCCCTGATAGCAATAGCGTTACGATCCAGTTTACTGATGGTGTTGTCGGTTCAATGACAGCTGCATGGGCGTATGCAGGTGGTTGGAACAACGCAAATGTATTAGATATTCTGTATGAAGGCGAACTGTTGAACTGGAATCCTGCAAGAGTCTCTGTACAAGAAAATGGCGAATGGGTTGATAAAACAGAACCCGGTCCCACCATTGACGAAGTTTTTGTAAACGCAGTTCGTAGCGGTGATGCATCTCAGATACTGAGTCCGTATACTGATGCTGTTAAGACACTTGAAATATCACTCGCAGCAAATCTCTCCGCACAAGAGAATAGGCTTGTCCAGATTTCTTCGTTATAAGCATGAGTTACGCACAAACGGTAGGCGCGCTTTGATAAAGATTAAGTATTTGAGGGATGTGCATAAATACTTGGGGCAATATGCGCTTAAAGGGGGTCCGCACAAGTCGTATGCCGTTTTCAAGTTGAAAGTAGCACAACCTGTCCGAAGATTAATTTTTTAAATCGGTAATTTTCGGTCCGCGTAAGGCCGGTCTACCTCCCTGCTGGCGAGGCGGGGAATGCCTAAATGTCATTCATACCGCTGATTTCTTGATTTCCTCCTAACCTCGCAAAATTACCGATTTATTTTCTTAAACTTTATTTAGATTGTGCCTGTGAGTACGCAAACTGACAGTTTGCGGTACAAGGACAAATGGCGGTGAACATGAAGTCCGTTCGTGTCTATGTCAAAGCCCAAATAATTGTGCACATTCCTCAGTTAATTGAAAATCTACTATAAAAGGAAAATTGAATGAATTCTACATTAAACTCTATTAAACTACAGTTAAGTCTAATTCTTATTCTCATATTATCCATACTTGGCTGTGAAAGGCAGGTAGCAAAAGAAATCATGGTAATTGCCCCTCCAGAAGATGACAACCGGCGCATTTCCGACCTGCGTATATACGATATTGAAATAATACACCAACCCGAAGGCGCACCTTTTCCGGTTACCGTTAGAGTCAATGGAGGGTTTCCAAATCCCTGTGATTATAAGCACAATGAAACTGAAGTTATCCGATCACAGGACGGGAGAAAAATCACTATTAACATCAGCATGGAAAGGTTTCCAAGCGACCCTCGGTATGCTTGCATAACAGCCGAAAAACCGTATCAAGAAGATATTGATCTTGAAATACTTTCCCCTGGAAATTACAGGGTCGTAGTCAACGGTATTTCAAAGAGTTTCCGTATTGAATAATCCGTAGGGTGTATATTGCTCTGGCTCTGTTCATAGGTGTCACTTTATCAGTTTACTATCCCTTAATAGGTGCGGTTTCCTAACTACACCGGACATAACTATGAAATTACCTAATTTATTTCATCTTCATGTAAGCGCGTTGGGAACTCAGAATTCTGCTGGAAATTACACCATCTTAGTCATAATTATTGAAAAATCGTGAAAAATGTGAAGGTACTACAATAAGGGTAAAATTATGACAACAAAATATCGCGTAGCAATCGTTGGGTGCGGTGGTATCTCACACGCACATGGAAACGCTTGGCGAAATGTCCCGGAAATTGAGATTGTCGGCGCATGCGATGAGAAGTTTGAGTCACTCTCACGCTTTGCCACTGAATATAACGTTGAAAATACTTACAACGACCTTCGGCAGATGCTGGAGAAACAGAACCCTGATATCCTTGTCGTTGCGACGTGGCCCTCAAGCCATCTCAAAAATGTCTTAGAAGCCGTGCGTTGTGGTGTTAAGGGTATCCTCGTTGAAAAGCCGATTGCTGTCAATACATCACAGCTTGAGCAGATGATTCAGGTTACAGAACGTGCTGACATCATCTTGATGGAAGCGTTTATGTATCGGCATCACCCGTTAACGTTGGCAGTCAAGGAAAAGGTTGAGGAAGGCGCGATCGGAGAAGTCCGATATGCGCGCTCCTCTTTTTCAACTGGACTCACGGATAGAACTAATTGGCGGTTAAGAGGCGATCTCGGTGGCGGTGCCGTGATGGACTTAGGGTGCTACTGCATCAATATCATTCGCTACCTCGTTGGACGTGAGCCACAGTCTGCATGGGCAACAGGCAAATTTGAACCGATTAACAACGTCTGGGAAACCCTCATCGGGACAATGGATTTCGGCGATGGTGTCACTGGGCAATTCGATTGCAGTTTCGGCTGGACATGGCGGGAATGCTATGAAGTTGCTGGCACAAAGGGAACGCTCTTTGTGCAGTCGGCATGGGGAAATAGCGAAGGCGAATCGCATTTTATTGTCAATGGAGAAACATTTAGCATTACTGGCGTGAATCCCTACGCTGCCGAGATTTTAAATCTGTGTGAAGCAGTAGCAAACGGCACATCGCTCCGCTTGCCAATTGCAGACGCGCTGGGAAATATGCGCGTCATTGACGCATTGCATGAATCAGCACATACCGGACAACGAATTCACGTGCCGAATTAATCTTTTATCTCAATTGTGGAACGGCTTTGTAAACCTGATATTCAATGAATCGCGTTTACAAAACCCTCGGACAAGAAAAATAACATGGTTAATGCGGAAAATATTTATATACCCGTTGTTTAGATTATTGTTGACGTTATATCTCAATTTGTAGTATAATTTCCGATAAGACATAACATATTTATATGAACGCAGAACCTAAACTTCGAGCTGTCTTTTTTCGTACAGATCCAGGAAACGAGCCCGTACGTGAATGGCTTGGAGGACTTGATACAGAAGACGAAAGAAGAATTGATGCTGATATAGTTGTCGTTGCGGATCATTGGCCGAGTGTATTACGAACAAGTCTTGTTAAAAAGTTGCGAGGTGAAAGTAACCTATGGGAAATTCGGACCCGTATCAGTGATGGGAAACGTATCGCACGAGTTTTGTTCACTATTGAATCTGGAGAGATAATCCTTCTTCACGGTTTCATTAAAAAATCTCAGAAAACACCACGGAAGGATTTACGTATCGCACAAAAACGAAGCAAACTATGGAGAACGCGGAGTGGATAACATGAATAAGCATCGCGGTAGTCGTTTTGATGATTATCTTAAAGAAAGAGGTATATCTGAGGATGTCTCAACACTCGCGCAAGAGCGGTGGGAAGTCTTAAGTACAGAAACACCAAATGCGTTAGAGGATACTGCTAAAGCCTCTGATACCTCCCCAAACCATATTAAAAGGTTTTTTCATCGACTTCGACACATATTTAATCACCTATTTTCATAGGCAAACCCATGCCTGAAAAAGCGTAAGTTTACCCTTTTGAACATATAAATGATAATACCAGATTAATGGTGTTTGTAGTCGTGCAATTCATTGTGTCTCGGACATTGTTGGAGGGGTTTTCAACCCCGATTTTTTTGCCTGAACGGATCAACCCCACAAAGCAATGATCGCAGCAGGATTCACAAGATTGTAGAAATGACTTGACATAACGTTAAATCTACGCTATACTTAAAAAACTGGCATTGTTGGGAATCTTGTAGGTCAGGTAGAACGGCAGCGAAACCCATCAACTCATAACCAATATTCTCCGCGGAGACATTAAATCCGCGCACTAAGGAGAAAGACAAATGATAAGTTAACAAATCAATTCCAACCGGGCGATCTCATTATTGTCGCAGGCGAAACAATTGAAGGTGAAACGCCTTTAGCACTGAATATGGCAAAAGACATAGCTAACAAACAAAAGTATCAGGTTGCCATGTTTATTGGTGAAAGGTCAAACGATTATATCGCAACGCTTATGGAGCGAGTAGAGAAAAACTCGTTATTTCTGGATGCTTATTTTGAGCCAAATATTCAAAAGTTATGCCAAAAAGTCAAAGATCTGAAAGTAGAAAACAAAGATCTGTCATTAATTGTCGTTGATGGTTTACAATACTTACACAGCGAAAACAATTATAACACTATTGATCATGGGTTACACGAGAATTCAAAATCATTGAAAACACTTGCTAAAGAATTGAATGTTACTATCTTTGCTTGTCCATCACTCAATAGAGAATTAAATAAGCTAGAATCCAAGGCAATTGGAAACAAAGAAAATTTTTTAGTGTCTTTAAGGCGAGACGGAATGATACCGTCACATGAAAACGGAAAAACATTAGTGAACCTGCATATAAAAAAGCCGCACACTCATGGTGGTTATTATGGTGAACTAAGGTATTTTTATTATGATAAAGAGCGGTTTCGATTTGAGAATATGACTTAGGAGTTTAGGTGGAGCGCAAGCGAAACTCAACAACCGAATATAAGAGATGCCATAAATTGCGCAACTACGAACACAAGGACGAGAGTAACAATGAGTGAAGAAAATAATAAAGAGAGTGAAAAAAGTAATACAGACAAGTTTGAGATGGTGTTAAAGCTCGCAGAATTTAGCGCAAACAGAATGGAAGCAAGGCGATCTGTTGAGTTTAGAATATTTATTTCATATATGACGCTACTTGTTCTTGCTTTTTACCGGTTTCCGACATTTTCATTTGATAATATTCCATCAGGGCAACGTTGGGGACTATTTATAATTGCTATACTTATACATCTTATTTATATTGCGCTGCAAGTAGGCATTGCCAAAGCAATGAGAAATGATGCTTGTAAAAGAAACCATTACATTAAAATAACCTAAGTTGCTACTTATGTAGCACAATCTGTTAGATTGTGCCTGTAAGGGCGCAAACTAACAGTTTACGCTACGAAAACTTGGGAAATATGCATTATTCTTTATAAAAAACGGTGTTTGCAAGTCTAAAACTTATAGGTAGCAATTTGAGTTAAAATAGCTGAAAAACTTTCAGGTTCTGAGCCTAACTATTATAAAATAGACACCGATAAAAATTGGTTCCAACGATTTTACAATCGTCATCTTAAAGTATTTTTTGAAAATAACGATAAAGTAGACCCTGTTAAAAATTGGTTCCAACTATGGCGTTTTCGCCATTTTAAAGTTGTTTGGGCTAATTGGGCTACTATGTTTTTAGTTGTAGTTCCTACGCTGTCTTTTATAGTATTTATGGTTTTACTTTGGACTGATCTAAATTTCTGATTCTGGTTATGAACATACAATTCCAACCAAACACCCTCTACTACGGCGACTGCCTTGACATCATGACAACCTTCCCCGAAAAATCCGTTGACCTCATCTGTTTGGACCCGCCCTTCAACTCTGACCGCAGATACAACAATATCTTCAAAAATTCTGGACTGAAAACCGAAGCACAAATCAAGGCGTTTGATGATGTGTGGCACTGGGATGAAGCATCCGCAGAACGCGTGCAGCGTCTCAAAAATGCTGTGGCAAACCCTGCGTCAAAAGTGATTGCTGGGTTTGAGGGATTTATCCCGAAAAGTAAGATGTTGTCGTATACTTCGTATATGGCAGAGCGGTTGTTTGTGATGCACCGCATTTTGAGTGATACCGGTAGCATCTATCTGCATTGCGATCCGTATGCCAGTCATTATCTGAAGCTTGTAATGGACGCGATTTTTGGTGAACAAAACTTTAGGAATGAGATTGTTTGGTTTTATAATAATAGGCTTGCGCGGAAATCGAAAAATTTCTCACGCCTACATGACATCATTTTACTTTATAGCAAGACAAGAAACCCCACCAATAACCCAATTTATGATGAAAACTGGAAACCCTCACCCACACAACAACGCCGCCTTGAAAGAGGTTATGAATTTCGTAAAGGCGACCTCATTATCTATGATGAAAAAAAGTTTAATGAAAGTGGCATTGATAAATCTCAATATGCTAATGTATATTACTCAAGTGCGGACCAGCCTCCAGTAGGCGATGTGTGGATTATACCAATTCTCAACCCAATGGCAAAAGAACGCCTGAATTATCCTACTCAAAAACCGCTCAAACTCTATGACCGTATTGTCAAAGCATCCTCCAACCCTGGCGATCTTGTGCTTGACCCATTTGCCGGTTGCGGCACAACGGTTGAAGCCGCGCTTATCAATCAACGTAATGTGATTGGTATTGACATCCTTCCTTTTGCAATCCGTTTAATCAATGAACATCGCATCAAACCGCACGGTAAAGAACCCTTTCCGATGCAGGGTATCCCTGTTGATATGGACACTGCAACACAACTCGCTAAAACTGCCCCGTTCAAGTTTCAAGATTGGGCAGTATCGCTTATTAACGGGTTCGCCGCCAACCCACAAAAAGTCGGTGATGACGGTATAGACGGGTTCGGTATGCTGTTCAATACACCCGATAACCTGGAACGTAAAGCGATTATCGTACAGGTCACTGGTGCGTCAGGTTCACAGAAAGCGAAATATGACCGCTTACATGCCAATGTCCGCAACGAAAACGCTGCGATGGGTATTCTTATAACACTTGACGCGCAAAACGCACAACGGAATTGGACGCATACGTTAGAATCTGTCAAATTCGGTGCGTCTGAGTACCCGCCTATCCAATGTTTCTCCGTTGAAGAGTATTTCCGTTATGATCAAGACCCGAATAAGATTTTGAAGTTGCCATCGCTTGCGAATCCGTGGACAGGTAAACAGATGCAGCCGACGTTGTTCGATTTTTAGTGGTTATCGGTTTTTGCCATTCTTTGCAGATGCTCTAAATCCTGGTTCAGATGCATGCCATCAGATATGAAGTTCAAAATAGGTTGACCTCATTTACCACTCCCGTGTATAATAGTACTATACAAACAGTGAAACCGAATAGGTAACGATTAAATTCACCTCTTTAATTCGCTGAGCATTCTGTTTATAGGGGTAACATACCGTTATGTTTGAACAACTTATGAAGTACCCGATTGACGTTTTTCGAGAGGGGGATTTCTCGTTTGGCGTGCCAATACCGGGGCTGCTTATTTTTGTCCTGATGGTCGGGCTTATTGCAGCAACTATTTGGGCATATCGGAGCGCAAGAGGTCGGACTGGACGCGTGTTCCGCGGTTTTCTCATTGTTCTCCGCACAATTGTTCTCTGTGTCCTCGCCTTCTGTCTACTCAAACCTTTTCTCACAATATATCAAAACAATCCTGATGATTCCTACCTTTTAGTAATGGTTGATCGTTCCAAAAGTATGCAGATTACCGATTCAGATGATGGCGAATCGCGGTTAACTCAAGTGAACCAGCTGCTCTTTGGTGAGAACCCTGAAGATGGCGACGGGCTTATTGACAAACTGAATGCAAATAAATTCAAAGTCCGGTTGTTTGGATTTGACACAGAAGCAAAACGAATTAAACCTGAAGCGTTACCGAGTGCAGATGGGGAAAACACAAATATTCCGAAAGCCTTAAATGAGGCACTTGAAGATTTACAAGGCATCCCACTCTCCGGTATTGTACTCTGCACCGATGGTGTTGATAGGAGTGGCACAGATATAGCAAAACTTGCCATGCAAGTCCGAGAAAGAAAAGCACCTATCCATACTGTCGGTATCGGATCAGAAAAAGGTGTTCCTGACATCGAATTGGTCAAGGTGGATACGCCCCGGACCGCAGAAGAAGATTTTCCCGTTGAAATATCCGCGACGGTGAGACGTACAGGTAACGCGCAAAAGAAAGTTACAATCCAGTTAATAGAGAATGGCCGGGTCCTTGAAACAGTTCCGATCTCATTTAAAAACGACACAACAAGGGTCCCACTCAGATTTACCCCGCGCCAACCAGGCACCCAAAAATATGAGGTGCATGTACTCCCCGAAGCAGAAGAAGCGATCCCACAAAACAACACCAAAACATTTATTCTCAAAGTCACCCCTACGAAACGTGTAAAAATATTATTCGTTTCCAGACCAAGTTGGGCATTTAAATTTATCAAACGTGCCTTACATGGTGATCCGAATATCATTTTAACGGACCGATATACAACAAGCGATCAAAGTTTCGGTGGCACCCAAGGATCTGCAAATGAAGACTTCAAATTTTATCCAGACTCAAAGGAAATTCTCTTCGATTTTGACGCAATCATATTCGGTAATATTTCTGCTTCCAAATTCACGCGTTCCCAACTTGAGAATACTGTTGAATTCGTTCGCACACGCGGAGGCGGTTTTTTAATGTTAGGCGGAACGTTTTCCATAGGTAGTTCGGAAGTAACTGATTCATATCTCAACACACCAATCGCCGAATTACTTCCTGTTGAATTGGAATTAGGATCCCCTCGGCCGTCACCACCCTTAAACCTTCCACCATCCCAGATGCCGCGCACAAAAGGCTTTAAGTTGCAGTTAACAACAGAAGGTAAAACTGATCCATTGATGGAATTGGCAGCCAACCCCACTGAGAATTTGCAACTTTGGAATGATTTGACAGAAATTACCGGTTATAGCAAAGTAAAACGCGCAAAAGCGGGAGCAACGGTCCTTGCCGAACACCCAACTGACCGGAATGAATTTGGGAATCGCATTCTCATTGCAACCCATAATTATAACGCAGGGCGTGTCATGGTTTTCACACCGCATAAAGCTTGGGGATGGCAAATGAGTATATCCTATAAAGATAACAGACACCACCGATTTTGGCGGCAGGCCGCAAAATGGTTGACAACAGCACCGAAATCCTCTCTCAAACTTGATATCGCGAAAACTGAATATACCTTAAAGGAACCTGTTGTGGTTGAAGTCACCGCAATGGATAAAGCCTTTGAATTAACGAATAAAGCGAAGTTACGCGCAATCATTGTTGACGAAACAGGCACACGAAAGGAACTCCCACTTGAACAGGTGTTAGGCAAAGATGGGTTATATACAGCGAGATTTATTCCAAACCGATATGGTGAATATACCGTCACAGCAACGGGGACACTTGGTGGTGAAAACCTCGGCAAACAGCAGGCACTTTTTGAGGTCAAACCTTCTTATGCGGAGTTTAGTGATGCAGCGCTTAATATCCCACTTCTCTCAAACCTTGCTGATATGAGCGGCGGCAAATATTACCCCGTTGCAGAGGCAGACCAATTAGTTAATCAAATTTCACTTGTTGAGAGTGCAACATCACAGATAACGGATGTTGACATTTGGGATTTGCCGTTGATTTTTGGTATGCTCCTTATGCTACTCGGTTTGGAGTGGTTCTTACGGAAACGAGGTGGGTTGGTGTAGGGATTTCCTTGACAATCGCAACGTTATGAAGTTACAATAGCGCTATGGAGAAATTAGCAAGCCGGTTTGGATTTGTTGAAGCTGTCCTTTTTATGATACTTCCACACATGAGGAGGATGATAATGTATTGGGAATTGAGAAAGAAAATGCCAGAGATTATTGAGAAGGCAACACAGAAAGCTGTAGCGGAAGCAGTGCCGAAAGCTGTAGCGGAAGCAGTGCCGGAAGTTCGACAGAAAGATTTTGCACGCTTCAAACATTTCTGTGAGAAACATGGACTTGACTACACCGAAGAAGATTGGGAAGACGAAACGCTTGAAAACGAAGACAAGTAACGCGGCTTAACCTTGTGGAGCGAAAAAATGCAGCACACAACTCAAATTGAACTCGTGAATCTAAAAGACTTGATTTTGGCAGAGGCAGGCATTATCAAATCCGAAGAAGTTCGGCAAATAGTTGTTGAAGACGCAATTGTTGACACTGGGGCAACCCGATTAGCCTTACCCAAGCGGCTTATTGAACAACTCGGTTTAACTCCCGTCGGAAGTAAGCGTGCCCGAACCACAAACGGCACCGTCCTCCGAACCGTTTATTCAACAGTCGCATTTACAGTCCTGGAACGAATGGGGACGATGTTAGTGACGGGGCTGCCAGACGATGTCCCTGTCCTTGTGGGGCACATGGTTTTGGAAGACCTAGACCTCTGCGTTGACATCAAAGAAGGGCTCATCTATAATCCTGCCCACGATGGTGAATGGACTGAGGATCAACTCTGATATAGATATTTATTCCAAACGGGAGAATTATGGCCAACTCATATAAAAACGTTATGTTCGTTATCGCGGACGATTGGAGTCGTATCGCAAGATGCTACGGTAATGAGGTTATAAGGACACCGCGCATTGATGAATTTTCAGAGCGCGGTGTTGTTTTTGATTATGGATTCTGCACGAGTCCTTCTTGTGCAGTAAGCCGCGCATGTATCCTCACAGGGCAACATAGCCATACACACGGGCAATATGGACACTGCCACGGCATTCACGGATTCCGTACGCACGAACACATGCAGTCTGTTCCAAAAATTCTAAAAGCACACGGATTTGCCACCGCATGTATTGGAAAAAAACACGTTGAACCCAAGAGTGTTTATCCTTTTGACTATGAACCAAAGCTTAACCCTCGTAGCCCTGTGGAAGTAGCAGACAGAATTGAACAATTTCTTGCACAAAACACAGGGACACCATTCTATTTACATATTGGCTGCACCTATCCGCATCGGGCAGGCAAAGGCTTCGGAAATGATAGACAGCATGCAGGTATTGAACCGGGTTCCTACAGCTCTGACGAGATAATTGTGCCTAATTTCCTGCCAGATGTTTCCGCTGTGCGCGAAGACCTTGCTGACTATTACGAAAGTGTCTCGCGGTGGGATGCTGTTGTCGGCGCCGCTTTAGATGCGCTTGATGCCTCTGGACGCGCAGACGAGACACTTGTTTTTGTTACAACAGACCACGCGATGCCGTTCCCTGGCGCAAAGGCATCCAGTTTTGATAGCGGACACCACTGTCCGTTGCTTATTGCCAGTCCTACGCAAAAACGGCATGGACTTCGCAATCAGGCACTTGTGAATTGGGTTGATTTTGCCCCAACCATGCTTGACTGGTGTGGTGCCTCTCATCCTGATGGTGAAGACGCACTCCCCGGCAGATCCTTGCTCCCTATCCTTGAAGATGATAGCTCTCACCCTGGCAACGGACAGTGGGAAGAAACATACTATTCACACTGCTTCCACGAAGTTACTAACTACTATCCATATAGGGTCTTACGCGGACGGAGATATAAATATGTGCGTAATCTGGCGTATCAGTTGGAAACACCGCTGCCGAGTGACCTATTCCGTTCTATTTCTTGGACAGCTGTGCGGAACGACAACATTCAAAAATTAGGAGAGCGGCAACGAGAAGATTTTGTGCATCAAAGTCGTGAAGCGTTGTTTGATATGGAGAACGACCCAGCAGAATCGAAAAACCTTATTGATGTTCCGGAATTACAGGACACAATCCACGAAATGCGCCGAAAGGTTATTGAATTCAGGCAGAAAACCAAGGATCCTTGGCTGGAGCAGTCCTTTCAGGAAGGGGAAACGCAGCCGTTTTTCACGTAATAGCAGTTAGTAATCAGCAAACAGCAGTTAGAAAGTGATTTGTTTCACCAAACCCTTTTTCTCTGAAAACTGATAGTCATTAAAAGATGCAAAACTACGATTTAGAGGCAATGAATGCCCGCATCCAGACAGATAGCAGCCTCATACAGCAAATTCTGGACGAGACAGGTAAAATTATCGTTGGACAACGCGCACTGCTTGAAGGTTTGGTTATCGGACTACTTTGTAACGGACACGTTTTGCTGGAAGGTGTCCCTGGACTTGCGAAGACAACTGCTATGGCCGCGCTCGCAAAAACGATTGATGCGTCTTACAACCGCCTCCAATTTACACCTGACCTGCTCCCCGCTGACCTCATCGGCACCTTGATTTATGACCAACATAAAAGCGAATTCTACACCAAGCAAGGTCCTATTTTTGCGAACGTTGTCCTTGCAGATGAAATAAACCGTGCACCAGCGAAGGTGCAAAGCGCGTTGTTGGAAGCAATGCAGGAACGGCAGGTCACGATTGGCGGCACCACCTATCCACTTGACGATCCCTTTATCGTTTTAGCCACACAAAACCCAATTGAGCATGAAGGCACTTATCCACTTCCCGAAGCACAAGTAGATAGATTTATGCTAAAGGTAAAGGTTAACTACCCATCACACGCAGAGGAATTGCAAATCCTGCGGCGGATGACAACGGAAGAGTTGTCTGAAATTCAACAGGTGGTCTCCTGTGAAGATATTATCAGATTCCGTGAACTCACGCGCGACATCTATATGGCAGAACAGTTGGAGACCTACATCGTTGATCTTGTGTGTGCTACACGCTCCCCAGAAACTTATCAATTAGATGACTTGAGTCCTTTGATTGAATATGGGGCATCGCCGCGTGCAACTATTTTTCTTGCGCTTGCCGCACGGGCGCGGGCATTTCTCTCACAGCGCGGATACGTAACACCTGAAGACATTCATGAAGTCGGAATGGACGTGCTAAGGCATCGGGTGATCATAAGTTATGAAGCGGAAGCAGAGGGACTTGACGCTGAAAGCATTATCACACAAGTCTTTTCAAAGATTGAAGTTCCTTAATTCAGAAAGCAGTTAAAACGATTACCGCTACTCCTCTGTCTGCCCAGCAATAGCAGAAGCGCGTGCACCAACCCCAAGCACAGCTAAAAACCCTTCCGAATCCGCGTGGTCGAAATCCCCAATTGCCTCCATTGATGCTGTCTCTTCTGAGTACAGTGAATGCGGGACACCAGTTGCAGCATGAAATGCTACATTCCCTTTATACAGTGCCACCGTAATTGTCCCACTTGCCAAACGCGTCAAAGGTTCAATTGATGCCAACAATGCTTGCGTGGCAGCATCAAACCAGTAACCTTGATAAATCTGCTCAGCGATTGTAGATGCCACGCCATCAAAATGTCTGCGGGCACGCCTATCTAAAAGCAGTTGGAGTAAATACTCATAACACTTGCCTAATAATTCCATTCCCGGAGATTCATAAACACCACGGCTCTTAATCCCTACAAATCGGTTTTCAACAGTATGAATCCCGATACCGACTCCATTTCGGCCACCAATTCGATTTGCCTCCAGCAAACTCATCAAGGATGTGCAAGGACTCCCGTTGACTTCTACAGGTATTCCGCGTGCAAACGTAACGGTGAAGTGTTCAATATCATCTGGTGCATCCTTCGGATGTACACCCATCCCCGGTGTAATAAACCCCGCGGGTGTTTTGAGTGATTCTAACCTGCCCGCTTCATGTGTTAGTCCCAACAAATTCGCATCTGTAGAATAAGGTTTTTCATGCGTAGCGGTAATTGGTAA
The DNA here is from genome assembly GCA_022825825.1 of Candidatus Poribacteria bacterium. Lineage (GTDB taxonomy): Bacteria > Poribacteria > WGA-4E > WGA-4E > WGA-3G > MSPOR6. The sequence continues at coordinate 69,843 of JAJDWA010000032.1, read as the reverse complement.
GCCGTGTTCTTGGCAGAAATCTATTATCTCTTTTCTGCCGCCGAATCGTTTGAGAAATTCGGCATCCCGCCACGGTGCGTAAACAGAAAAATTCGGATTAAGCATGTTAGTCGCAAGTTGAAACCGAACTTGGTCGTTTCCGCGTCCTGTACAGCCATGCGTCAAGATAGAAATATCACGTTTTCCCATCTCTGGCAACAGTGCCTTCACCGTGACATGTCGAGCGATGCCAGTCGTGTTCCAATATCCACCTTCATACATTGCCTGACACTGAATGAGACGGAGCCCCGCCTCAGCGAGGGCATCCTTTGCATCAACGATGACCGCTTCTTGGGCACCACATGCCAACATCCGCTCCCGAATCTCTTCAACGTCTCGCTCATCGGGTTGTCCGAGGTCCGCTGTAAAGCAGACAACGTTAACGCCATTATCAACTAACCACTTCGTAATTGTGCAGCTATCAAGACCGCCTGAGACTGCTGCACCGACGGTTTTTCCTTTTAATTGATGTATATTCATAGCGAAATTATATCATTATTCTCTATAATGTGCAATATCCAACAAAATTATTAATTATGGAGTCTGTTTCCACCACTGGGATGATAAAATCAGAGGCATTCAATTGCTGAAATGAGTTTATATCTATAGTTAATATCATGGAGGTAACAGATTTTGTTTGCCAGATTTGAAAAAATATGGTATACTTTAGTTTCAAAGTCATATTGACAGAGAGGAGAATTGTGATGGAAATTGTAGCACTTGGGAAAACAGGTTTAGATGTTTCACGGCTCTCAATTGGGACAGGGTCGAACGGTTGGAATGGACGTTCAAATCAAACGGATTTAGGGTTTGAAGGTTTACGTGATTTGCTTTTGTTTGCACACGAAAATGGCGTTACATTTTGGGATTCTGCCGACCAGTATGGCAGCCATCCGCATATCAAGGAGACGTTAAAACATGTGCCACGGAGCAGTGTCACTATTACTACAAAGACGGTATCCCGCACACGCGAGACTGTTGAAGCAGATGTGAAGCGGTTTCTCAAAGAGATCGACTCAGACTATGTGGACATTGTGTTGCTGCACTGTCTCACACAGGTAGATTGGCCGAACCGCTATCCGGATGCGATGGAAGCCCTCACGCGTTGTAAAGAGCAAGGGTTAATTCGTGCACACGGTGTCTCTTGCCACGATTTCGGCGCGTTCCAAACATCCGCTATGACAGAATGGGTTGAAGTTGTGTTGGCACGGATTAATCATTCGGGCGTTTCAATGGACGCATCGCCTGCCGATGTTATCCGAACAATGGAACAGATGGCGTTTGTTGGAAAAGGCATCTACGGCATGAAAGTTTTAGGCATGGGTAAGTTGGCAAAAGACGCAGATGATCAACGCGAGGCGATCGAATTTGTGATGGGATTGCCATGTGTCCACGCCATGACTATCGGCATGACTTCTCAGGCTGAAGTGGAAGCAAACGTAGCCGTTGTAAATGAATTGTCGGAGAAGGGCTTATAACAGATTATTATTGTATTGTAGCGCGAGATGTCCTGCCTTGCATCTTAAGGCGGATACTCGCGCTGTTTCTTATACCAAATTAACGCGATTCGTCTTGGTAGGTGTGGTTTCCTAATCACACCATAGGCGTCAATTTAAGGAGATAATAACGTTTAAAACGCCTCACTCGGTAGGGGCGGTTTCCTAACCGCACCGGATCCTAAGTTTTAGTAGGCGCGTTTAGAAAACGCGCCGTGTTTTCAAGCTCAAATTGACACCGGCGCGTTTAGAAAACGCGCCTACCACAGGGGCAGACCGCTAAATTGACGCCTACAGTGTGGTTTCCTAACCACACCTAATACCAATAAAACAAGATAAATCCAGTTAATTTGGTATTATAGCATGCTGCTAAAATGAGAGTGAATTCATGGAAAAATATGAAATAGTAATCGGTTTGGAAATCCACGCAGAATTATGCACAAAAAGTAAGTTATTTTGCAACTGTGCTTATACTTTTGGGGCATCCGCAAATGATTGTACATGTCCAATCTGTTTAGGAATGCCGGGAACACTACCAGTGATCAATCGACGCGCGTTGGAGTTCACTGTTCGTGCGGGTTTAGCGATGAATTGTGAAATAACAACCTACAGTAAATTTGATCGGAAAAACTATTTCTACCCTGATCTCCCAAAAAACTATCAGATTTCGCAATATGATCTCCCGTTGTGTAAAAATGGTGAAGTAACGTTTGAATTTGATGGACAATCCAAGACCGTTGCACTACGAAGAATTCACCTGGAAGAGGATGCAGGAAAATCTATTCATGCCGAAGTTACAAATGACCCCACCCGAAGTTTTATGGATTTCAATCGTGCAGGTGTGCCTCTCATGGAAATTGTAAGTGAACCAGAAATCCATTCTCCTGAAGAAGCGATCGCCTACTGCCGCGCTGTCAAAGAGATTTTAGAATACATTGAGGTAAGCGATTGCAACATGGAGGAGGGCAGCCTGCGTTGTGAACCGAATATATCGCTACGTCCGCGAGGCAGTCAAGAATTGGGAACGCGCACTGAAATTAAAAACAAAAACTCGTTTCAGGAACTGCTTGATGCAATGGATTATGAAGTGAAACGGCAAGCGCGGATCCTTGATTCTGGGGGCGAGGTGGTTCAAGAAACCTTGCTGTTTGATGCAAGGACAGGTAAGACAGTTGCAATGCGTGGTAAAGAAGAAGCGGACGACTATCGTTATTTTCCTGAACCTGATCTGGTTCACGTTCAGATAGATGATGAATGGATTGATGAAGTTCAACCGACACTCCCGGAACTCCCCGCTACCCGCCGCAAAAGATTTATTACGGACTACGACATCTCACCCGAAAACGCTGAATTCCTCACTACCACCCGACAAATAGCAGATTTCTTTGACGAAGCAGCACAACTTAGCGGAGAACCGACAACCTGTGCAAACTGGATTATGGGCGATCTTACCCGTCTACTGAACACAGCAGAAATTGATATTCAAGACTCAAAGACTACTCCAGCACATCTCAATGAACTTATTCAGTTAATAGATAATAGGACGATCAGCGGTAAGATTGCCAAATCTGTGTTGGATGATGCCTTTGAAACCGGCAAAATGCCCAATCAGATTGTTGAAGAAAAAGGATTGTCCCAGATTACCGACACCTCTGAAATTGAGGCAATCGTGTTACAGGTGATTGAGGAAAACCCTGGCCCTGCTCAAGATTATCGCGATGGCACGAAGAAAGCCATCGGATTTCTTGTCGGTCAGGTAATGAAGGCAACCCGTGGAAAGGCGAATCCGCAGCTTGTAAATCAGATTTTGACGCGGGTTTTATCAACGGATTGAATCGGTACTCGCCCAAAAACATTGTCGTAAATAAGCAACCATCAACCCGCGTGTGAGATGTTTGGCTTTGAACCAGTGCATATTCAGCGCAAGCAGCACGTCTTGGACGCTAAGAGATGCCTCTGCTTTATGCGTTTCCGATAAGGAGTTTTGAGCAGCACACTTTTCGGATGGTATGCCCGAACCAAGTTTAAAATTTATGCCGAAAGATCCAACCTGTATTTCACAATAGCAAACATGGTGAAAGTTCCGATTGTAACCCAACGAAAAAATAAAAATGGAACTTTCTCTTCTGGTAAAGCAGATACTTGATGATTCTGATGTACCTGACCTTGAAGAAGAGATAAACCAATTGGTATACGATTTATACAAATTAACATCCGCAGAAATTAAGTTAATAGAAGAGGAAACTAGCCAAACGTGAGTTTAATATAAGAGTAGTGTGTTACAACTAAACAATGATTAAAGATATTTAAATTTAAGATTCACGTTTATAAACCCAAAACAGTGAATAGTGGTCCAACTTTGGGTTTTACACTGCAATTTTAGCAGATTCGGTGGTATGCCTTTTTCACGGTGGAACCGTAACAGGACAGTTGTACGGGTGAACAACAATTCTGAGTAGCAGACTGACAGGAGATTTATATGATAAAAATAACACGAGACGATATTCAAAAAATCTATGATGAAAGTAGTTTAATGAAATTTTTGAAGGAAAAACTGAATTTGCCGATTCCTGAAGGTCTAAATTTTGAAGAGATTACCTCAAATTTTTCAAATTTTGCACTTGGATTCAATGGATACATGGCAGATCAAGTTTTAGATTGTCAAGAAATCAGCATATCTTCAGGACAACCTTCTGGTATATTTATAGTCAGATGCAAAGGTGAAGCTACACCTGCCCTGATTTTACGTAATGTTGCACAAAGTTTGGGACGATGGGGACGTAATCCTGCAGATTTAAGATTTTTCTGTGTAAATAGACATTTTCAACCCACTGCTTTTGCCTATTTAAATGATTTTGAGATAGAAGGAGAATGGCATTCCATTGTGCTAAACATATTGCAGTGGACGCAAGATAATACCTTTATCAACATCCGTTCAGAACATGAAATCTGTGATACCATATTCCCTGATGTATCTACAGACAAACAGAACAATGAATCAGTGATGCCTGCGGGGAAATCATTCTCGATTGAGAATTTATTAGAAAAACTGGAAAACATAGGAACGCCATTAAGCACATACTGGGAAATCCACAAAGGTATTAATACCGGTTGTAATAAAGCGTTTGTGATAGAAAAATCCAAACACCAAGAGTTGATTAATGAGGATCCTAAAAGTGACGATATAATAGAGTCAAAAGTAGGCAAATTTCAAGAAAGTCGATGGAAATCGGAACTAAAACGTCTAATATGGATCCCAAGCAGCAAATTTAAGAAGTGGCCATGGTCTAATGCAAGAAGCGAATTAGAGGCGGAGGAAATTTTTGAACAAACCTATCCAGCAATTTTCAATCATCTAAATGAATATAAAAACGATTTAAAGAATCGTCAGAGTTGCAAAGGTGAATTTTATTGGGAACTCTCACAGCGCGAACATTATCCTGAATTTAATGGTCCTAAAATCTTTTTTTACAATAAACCTCCGATATTAGCATTTTATGACGAGTCGGACGCTATTGTTGTAAATGGGTTCGTACACTGTATACGGACAGACGATTTGTCTCTACTTGCAATTTTGAATAGTAAGTTTTTTGAATGGTATGCAAAGACTAAATGGAGCAAGAAAGATGAGAAGGCAACCCTAAATAAAACTAACCTAAAGGATTTTCCTATAGTAGCTATAACAGAAACACAGAAAACTGAAATATCAGATCTCGTTGAACTGATATTAGACGATTTTAATAGTGCAGACGTTCCTGACCTTGAAGAAGAGCTGGACAAGTTGATATATGATCTATACAAATTAACATCCGGAGAAATTAAGTTAATAGAAGAGGAAACTAACAAATGAAAGTCTTAGTTATCGGAGGGACAGGCAACATCAGCCGTGGAATTGTGGCGGCACTGCTAAACCGGAATCACGAAGTTGTGTTATTTAACCGCGGGCAGCATGTTGACCCACCGCCGCCAAATGTCCGTGTGATTATCGGCGATCGACAACATCGCGACGATTTTGAGGCGAAAGTTAGTGCAGAAAACTGGGATGCCGTTATTGATATGATTAGTTTCAATGCTGAAGACGCAGCGTCTGCACTGCGTGCATGTCAGGGACGCGTCGGACACTTTGTCCATTGCTCCACCGTGATGACCTATGGGCCACCTTTCAGTGGGATTAATCTACCAGAAACGGCACCGTTGCAAGGCACATCGGGATACGGGCTCGGAAAAGTCGCTGCAGACGATTTTCTGCTTGCAGCGCATGCTCGCGATGGATTTCCTGTTACTATTTTCAAACCATCTTATACCCACGGACCGGGTATGAACCTTCTTCGGCAGGTAGGAGGAGACGGCAACTGGATTGACCGGTTGCGGAAAGGTAAACCGATCCTCTCTGCAGGCGATGGATTAAACTATTTTCAATTCTTGGCATCACGAGACGCAGGTGTTGCTTTCGCAGAAATACTTGGCAAATCCGAATGTTTTGGTGAAATATACAATATAGTACATCCGCAAGCACGTACGTGGGATGAGTGGCACCGCGCGGCTGCGGAAGCACTCGGTGTTGACATAGAAATTGTGCATGTATCCCAAGAAACACTTATTTCGATCGCGCCAGAACGGTTTAGTGGACTGCGGGGTAACTTCGGACATACACAGATTTTCAGTCATGAAAAATTAGCAGCAGCGTTACCCGAATTTAGCCCACAAATTCCAGTAACTGATAGCGTGGCAGAAAATATTGCATGGATGGATAAACACAATCGAGTACCTGATAGCGATGCAGATGACTTAGAGGATCGGGTTATTGAGGCGATTCGCAATCTATCGCGTATCCGATAGTACAGAGGAGAAACAATATGAACATTAAATCAGCATTAAATTCAGAAAGGCTTGACCTTGTTGAACATGACCTGCGCGAAGTTGGCTTTCACATTGTTGAGAATGTGATTTCATCTGAGGAAGCAGATGAGGCGCGTGAAGCAATCTGGGAAATGGTGAACGAAGACATCGAGAATGGATATGACCACAGTTATGGTGATGGCAAAATTCGGCGCGTCTGGGCGATTGTGGGCAAATCGCCTGTCTTTCGGAGGCTGATTCAACATCCGACCGTGGTCGCAGTGTGGAAACGGATGCTCGGTGAAGATATGATTGCGTCTACATTCACAGCGAACATCGTCGGGCCCGGTGCGCCTGCAGGTGGTTGGCATATTGACTACCCGTATTGGGCGATGCAAGCCCCGTTTCCATCCGGCTCACTAACAGGGCAAACAGTGTGGATGTTAGATGATTTCACAGCAGAAAACGGTGCAACAGCATGTATTGCGGGTTCACATAAAACGCTGCGCCGCCCGGAATTGGGTGAAGCAGAAGGACTTGAGATGAATGTTGCTATCGCGCCGAAAGGTTCTATTCTATTCACAAACGGTGCAATTTGGCATCAGTGTCTGCCAAACACCACGGATGCCCCGCGTGTTGGGTTGCTCGGTATGTATAATCGCTCTGTCATCTATCCACAAGAGGATATGCCACGGCAGCTAACTGATGATGCGTTAGCAGGTGAAAGCGATGTGCTAAAACAGTTATTGGGTAGAAATATACCGTTTCGTCACCCTGACCAAGCACAGAATTGGCATCGCACAGAGACCGGATTTCGTCAGGCGTAAATGCATTATGACATTTCTTCAAGCGATTTTTCTCGGCATTTTACAAGGTTTAACCGAATTTCTACCCGTTAGTAGTTCAGGACACCTCGTCTTAGCGCAGCAATACCTTGGACTAAAAGAACCACTCGTCTTTTTTGATGTGATGCTACATGTAGGGACATTAGCCGCTATAGTTGTTGCATATCGTGGCGCAATAGGAAGATTAGTGGTTGGTGGATTATCAACGCTTGGGAAGACGGAGTTTTATCGGAAACCTATTGCCACGCTGAATACTTCGGATGAACTCAGGTTTATCTGGTTGATTTTGCTTGGATCTATTCCGACAGGTATTATCGCAGTGCTGTTTAAGACGCAGTTGGAATCTTTTTTCGACAAAGTGCTTATCGTGAGCATTATGCTAATTCTGACTGGTATCATTCTTCAATTGCCTCGGTTACGTCCAGAGAACACGGATGGTGCTAATTCCTCAAATAGCGAAGTGAAAACGTGGCACGCACCACTAATCGGTATTGCCCAAGGATGTGCTATTACCCCCGGCATCTCCCGTTCTGGGACAACAATTTCGCTCGCATTATTCTTGGGGATTCCGGCTAAAACTGCTGCAGAATATTCCTTCATACTCTCAATTCCTGCGATACTCGGTGCAGTTGCGCTCAAGATTTCGGATATTGAAAACACCGAGATACCCCTTTACATTGTGGGTGCTGGCATGCTTACCTCGTTTATTGTCGGTTATATTGCGTTGCGGTTCCTACTGGCAGTGTTAAATCGTGGAAAATTCTCTCTGTTTTCGTATTATTGCATCGCGTTGGGAATCGTGTCACTTTTGGTTGCTCTAATCCAATAAGTTGCAACACATCCAAGCACCTTTTTGTTGTAGTTTTGGACATCTACAGCTAAACCAATGTCGTGTAAGACATTGCAAATCTTTTTTTCACTTTGTAGCGTGTTTCGTATCAATTTTTTCCCTGTGCCTTTATAAATTATGCTGGCGAGATACATCTGCAAAGGTTTCAGTCTGAAACGTTTGAGATAACGGAGCGGGAATCCGAATCCATGTCCAGAAATAGCGAGCGTGCCACCCGGTTTTAACACACGTGCAAGTTCAGTCAAGGCAACTTTATCATCAGGCACGTGCGGCATGACGAGAAAACAGGTTACGAGATCAAAAGTCTCATCCGCAAAAGGTAAAGTTGGGAGTGAAGCGCGAATCAAAGTTGGGACTTTTGAGGAAGGGTTTATTGATTCCTTGATTTTTGAATATCCAATCGATAAGAATGTTGCATCAACGTCAACACCAATAAGGAGTCTCGGGTTATCTGTAGATAGCGCAACAAGGAGGTTTCCTGGTCCACACCCGACATCCAGGACCTTTCTGTCGGCAGCCTTGATATTGAGTGTGCCAAGCTGTTTCCGCGTTATGCCTTGTTCTAATTCGTGATAAGCGTTTTGAGTGTAGGCACGGTGCCATTTTGTTAATTCGTTATTTTCCATAATAAAGCGTTTACCCATTTACCAAGCCGTTGCGGAATTGTTGTCAGCTCTGCTCGAAAGCGGGTGAGTCCAGCATCGTCACTGATTGAAATAGCTTTTAGTTTATAAGGCGATGTATTGACACCATTCCACCCTAAATCTGTGGTGCGCGCAGAACGAAACCCTCCTGCTTTGACAATTTCAATCTCGCGTTCGGTGTAATCGCCATTTGGATAGCTGAAATGGAGGCATTCAACACCTAAAAACTTCTCTAAATCCGTTTTACTCTCAAGAATCTCCTGTTTACATTCTGTTTCGGTACAGTGTGGTAGGATCGGATGAAATTGAGTATGCGGCTGAAAGTCAACGACTTGCATCATTTCTTTCATTTCGTTTATATTAAGTGCTTGCCTATTCTGATACTCTTTTTTAGGTTCAAAGTCAGTAGAAGTTTTTAGGTGTGCTAATCGTTTCGCGTTTGGCATCCTTTTCAGCTGTTCTTTTTCTTTTTTAGTTCGTTGCGGTATACTGAACCAGAAATGTCGGTGTGTGTTAACAATCTGTGTGCATACATAGATTGTTGGACAGATGTGGTACTGCTTGATAATTGGCAGGAGTTTAATATTATTTGCGTGTCCATCGTCAATCGTAACCACAACGCTTTTCGGAGGAATTTCGGAAAAATCTTTATTGTAGATGGATGAGACAAACGTATCTAATGAGATAATTTTATAATGACGGCGGAGATAAGCAATATGTTTTGCGAAAACTTCTGGCAGCACATCGTGGTACAGAAGGATCGTAACACGATTTCGACAGACCCATTCCCGGATGAGCAATGGAATACCAAGTCCGCAGATAAATGTTGAAATTACTGTTTTAGCAAAATTTGTGAGCCGGTCCGGCATCATGTTCCTATAAGAAGCTGCGATAAATAGCTTCTAATTTTTGAATAGATTCAGCGCTATTGAATTTTTGTTGAATAGTTGATCGGGCATTTCTACCCAATTCACTTGCAAACTCCGGTTCTGACAGTATTTGAAGTAATGCGTCTGCTAATGCAACCGAATCTTGTGGTGGAACTCGGATGCCGTTTCTCTCATTTTCAATCAAGTCTCTGATGCCACCTACATCTGATGCGATGCACGGCATGCCGACACCCATCGCCTCAATTAAAGCATTTGGCGAACCTTCGTGTAGCGAGGGAAGCACAAAGACGTCCGCTTTTAAAAGCACAGAAAAGACATCTTCACAAAATCCGGGGAACATCACCTTGTCCGAGAGATTATGTTCTGCTGTGAGAGTACGAAGTTCTGGCTCTAACTCCCCCTCACCGAGAAATGTGCATCGCCACTGAATATCTTCAAGGTTCAGTAAACTCAACGCTTCTATCAGATAACGGTGTCCTTTCTCTGGGGCAAATCGTCCTACGCTTACTATTAATTTATCTTCTGTAACATCTCTTTGTTTCTGAGTCCATTCCTCTGTAGGCAATTCTAATAAATTGGGAATGCTAAAAATCTTTTTGTCTGGATAAAGTTGGTGAAGGTGTTGTTGAATTTGCTCTGAATTTGTCAAAAGGCAGTCTGCAGGACTGTAGATGAGTTTTTCCGTAAGCCAAAGTCGGAATTGCCCGTATCTTGCATGATAATCACCGCGTTGTGAAGCGATGAACGGAATCTTTCGCCATAGACCGAGGCTATGGGAGACTCCACAGAGAAAATTAGAATACCACAACCAGCTATGCACAATATCAGGTTTAACTGCCTTAACAATACCGCCAAGTGTGAAGGCTTTTTCTAACACTTTCATCCGTTTGTCTCCACCAGCAAGGGTAGTCACATCTCGGACGCAAGGCAGAGCGGCAAGTTCGTTAAAACGTTCTCCTTCGGTACGGCTTAGCACAACAAAAACTTCATATTGGTCAGGTGAGAGCCGTGTTAACGTCTTGAGTAATTGCGACTCAGCACCGTCTTTTGTCATAGAATCAATAACATAAAGAATTCGCATTTGATCTATTTCTCAATTTATGAGTGATTCGCTACCAATATGTATACAGCAGGACTTCCGATATGATGAGTTGAAAAACAAGTATTCCAGCAACCCAATAGAAATCTGAACGCGGTCGTTCCGTGAGGTATTTTGCGACAGGAATAACAAAAAATGGCACCATAAAGATCCAAATACGTTCTACCTCCATCGTAAACAGCGTCGAGAATGTGAAATAGAGGAGCGTTATTAGGAAGCCAATCACAAAAGTATCAGACTTTTCGGGATTGAAAATCCAAGGAGTCCGGGGCTGATTTTCTTCCAATTCAGATAAAGCACTGTTCTGCTTCCATTCCTTAAATGTTGAGCCCAGTTGACGCAACCAGACGACTGTAATCGGAATGCCTACACCAATTAGGAAAGCAAAGAGATTTGCGAAGCTCAGATGGAAATAACGGTCAATGCTTTCAAAACCTGTTCCCATGCCTGCTTCATCTTTTTTAATTGCTGCCCAGAGGGCCTCAAGCGGTTGGAAACCTGTTAGAACAAAAAGCAGCATGTAGAATCCGATGAAACCTATTGCCGCAAACGCCAAAACTTTCAAGTATTGCACAAACCGTTTTCGTTCTAATAAAGCAATTACGCATAGGAAAACGCCAACAACCACCGTTGAGTATGTCATAAACATGCCGAGTGCCAGGGAAATTCCTGTTAATAAACTGTATGGCCGGAATGTACTTAATGCAATGTCCGGTGCAGTTTCTCGTTCTCTTGCTTCATAAAAGAGGTAGAGACTGAAAATTGGGAATACACTAAAGGGACCGTCCATAGATGTTGTTGTAAACATCACAAAGTTTGGCGTGATAAGGAAAAGCAGCAGTGCATAAAGCGCAACCTTTTCATCGTAAAGGCGTTCCGCAAGTTTATAGAAGGGAACCACTACTATCGCGGTAAAAAGAACTGATACCAACGATGCCGATAGGAGATTGTAACCGAAGATTTTACTTGCAAGCCATAAAAATACGACACCTCCGGGCGGATGTGTTTGGGTGTGTCCTGAAAGCGTAGTGAACAACTCTGGCTTGCTAAAATCGCGTAAAAATACACGGAGTCCCAATTCATCAATACGTGGCACGTCGGCATAGTATTCCAGAGATGATCGGGTATAGGGTTCTAAAAGTGCTAAAATCCGTTCAGGGCCGTCTTCTGTACCTATTTCTCGGAACCCATCAATTTGTGCAACGCTGATATTGATGGCGATAAAACTGACAATCGCTATACCGATAAGACGACCCAAACCCATGCTATTCGGCAGGATATATTTATAACAAAGATAGAGAAATCCAAGACATACAATAAGCGCGGGAAAAATCCACCAACTCAGGTCAAGTTGCGGTTCGGCGTAGAGGGGGATAAAGTGTCTGCTATAGTTGAGAGCTCCAAGGTCAAGACCTGTTTCGCGCATGATATATACCACAAGTATGTGGTATAACCAGAAAAATAGGGCGATCATTGCTGTTTGCCCAGCTATGGATCTAATTGCTTTTTGCAGGTAATGCATTTGTTTTACGTGACAAGTTAAAGACATAAACTATAGTATAATCTACTATGTTATCATGTTTATTATGGAAGTCAAGGATTTTTTTGTCTGAACAGAGATTCACGAAGCAACACTGAAAGGACTTGGTATTTTATAGGACTATTTTTTGCGCCATATCTGATAAAATATCATGATAAATCAAACGTCCATTCACTCGCGTACATATTTGGGCAAGATCAACAACACTTGCACGTAATTGTGCAGTTTCACAACAATTCGACTGAAAACGATTGGCACATGACTTGCACGTCCCTCTACATATCTAACCAAAGGAGAAGACGTATGCGAACCCTACATACAACATTATGCATAAGCCTTATACTGCTCTTTGCAGCAGCTGCCAATGCAAAAATAGTATTTTCTGCATCCCAAAACGGAAATTCGAATCTTTATGTAATGGATGACAACGGTGGAAATATCACGCAACTCACCGATAATACAAATTCTGATTGGAAACCGCGATGGTCACCGAATGGGAGACGGATCGCTTTTACGCGAGATACAACACCGAATGACGGTTCCGTTAAGCCCTCTATTTACATCATGCATACTGATGGCACCGCTGCCCGGCAAATCTCCGCCCATATAGGGCATGTATTGGACTTAGCGTTCTCTCCCGATGGAACAAAACTAATGTTCAACACCACACTATTGGGCATTCACGTAATCAATCTGAATGCGATAGATCTTGATAACACTGAATCTAACCTGCTAACCCGAACCCATATATTTCATCTCGACTGGTCCCCGGATGGCAAGCAAATTGTGTATGTCAATGATGATCATGACGTTATAGAGAAAAACCTTTGGATCGCTGATGCAAACGGAGACAATCGACGTGCATGGACACAACCCGATCCTGAAAAAGGGACTATGCATCGTTTTAACCCGCGTTGTCACCTGATGGCAAAAAAATGCTGTATACCGAAGCTGACATTATCGTGAATATTAGGGAGCTTGACAATGGAGGAAGGGGAATTAGTATTCGGACAGCAGGTACATTTCGCTATATTATCCAGAACATTGATGACGGTGCCACACAAATATTGAATATACCCAATAATTGGTATCCAGTTTCTGTTGATTGGATGGACGGTCAAAGGTCTGTGTTATTTAGTGCGTATGATTATGATGAATTTGAAAAGACCCGTCGTTCTGAGCCAAAGATCTATAAGTATGATATTGCTTCCGAAGAAATTACGTTTTTGGCAGAAGGTGCTAATGCAGATTGGCATGGTGGGGCACTGTCGGTTTCACCTATAGACAAACAATCTGTGCGTTGGGCGGAATTAAAAAAATCGTATACATCCCATCAGTAGTTTGGTAGAGTGCAGCAACGCCCACTATGTTTCTTGTGAGCATCGCGGTTTGTCGAGAATTTAACTGAGGGTTCATAAATTGCTCTATTGAAAGAAGGTTTATATGTGTGGCATTCTGAAGTGATAATCCATATCCATATCTTTATTCATTATCATTGCTAAACAATTCATGCATCTGATGCTTGCCACTGTAGCGCTGCTTCTAACAACGCATTTGCCAAAAACTCTGGGTTTACCTCGTCTTTTCCACGGAAGGTGCGGACCCGCTCCCCACGAATCTTGAGAACAGCGAGTTCTTTTCCACCTAAATGGATACCTACCTCAGCGTTGCGCGTTTCACCAGGTCCGTTGACCTCACACCCCATCACTGCTACATCCATATTAATGCCATGCTTCTCTAAAAGTTCTTCTGCAACAGCAACGATATTTTCATAATCTGCGTCAGGATCACCGCGCCCGCAGAACGGGCAAGAGATAACATTCAACATGTTTTCAGCCATACCAAGCGCACGCAAGAGTTCCTTGGCAGTCAGGACCTCTTCAACGGGATCACCTGTGATAGAGATGCGGATAGTATCCCCGATGCCTTCTAATAACAGTGTTCCAATGCCAAGCGTAGATTTGACATGTGCGCGCCGGGGTGTACCAGCTTCTGTTACGCCAAGATGCAACGGGTAGCGAACCTTCGCTGAAAGCAATCGGTTTGCCTCTATCATCCGAAGTGGATCGCTGGATTTCACTGATATCGCAATGTCTGTAAAATCGTGTTCTTCGCAGATGTTGACATGCCGCATCGCACTCTCTACCAACGCCTCTGCTGTAGGGGACGGATACTTTTCCAATAGGTCTTTTTCGAGAGAACCTTCATTAACACCGATACGAATTGGGATATTCGCGGCTTTCGCAGCAGACAACACTTGTGCAATTCGTTCTTCGCTACCGATGTTCCCTGGATTGATGCGAACCTTTGCGACACCTGCATCCACAGCATCGAACGCGTATCTGTAATTGAAATGAATATCGGATACGATTGGTACAGGAGAACGTTTTACTATTGTACTGAGTGCTTTCGCGTCTTTTTCTTCTGGCACAGCGACGCGAACAATCTGCGCGCCTGCTTCCGCGCAACGTTCAACTTGTGCTAAAGTGGCATCAACGTCGTGTGTCAACGTGGTGGTCATTGTCTGAATAGAGATGGGACTGCCACCGCCAATTGGCACGGTGCCGACCTGTATTTTTCGTGTCGGTTTCCGGTTATCAATCTGAATAAGTTCTTTCATATTTTTAATCAGTCTAAAGACATTAAAACTATTATCTCACCCTTACAAGTGATGTAAGCACCTCAAGGAAACGTTCGTTTTCTTCCTGTTTGCCAATGGTAACCCGAATTGCGTTAGGATAACCGTAGCCTGCCATTTCACGCACGATAACCCCTTTTTTCATCATAGCATCCGCTAAGTCAGCACCGGGTTGGTTGACAAATACCATGATGAAATTCCCTTCAGTTTTGATATAGCGAAGCCCCAATTTGTCAAATGCAGCGTAAAGGAAAGTTTTACCCGTTGCGTTTAGTTCTTGGCTTTTCTTAACGTAATTAGTATCTTTGAGTGCTGCACGTGCTGCTGCTTGTGCTACAGCGTTACAGTTAAACGGTTGACGGACAGGATTCATCGTTGCAATAATGGAAGGAGACGCAATACCGTAGCCAATTCGCAAACCTGCAAGGCCATAGATTTTTGAAAAAGTTCGGGTGATAATGAAGTTGCGTTCTTCCATGACGTAAGGCAATGTCTGTGGATAGTCGGGATGTGTGACGTATTCATAATACGCTTCATCAAAGATAACTAATACATTTTCTGGCACCTGCGCCATAAATTGTGCTGTCTCTGCAGCCGTGACCATTGTCCCTGTTGGATTGTTCGGATTGGCAATGAAGATGGCTTTTGTTTTCTCTGTGATTGCGGCTGCCATTGATGACAAGTGATGTGTTTCGTTTTGCATCGGCACAACAACAGGGGTAGCTCCGCAGACGGTAGTAACGAGTTTGTAGACAACAAACGCCCCTTCTGCATAAATTACTTCGTCCCCAGGACCGAGATATGTCTCACCAACAAGTTGCAGTACCTCGTTAGAACCGTTTGTCAAAATCAGATGGTCTTCGGTAACACCGAGATGCTTGGCTAAATCTGCTTTGAGATAATAGGCATTTCCGTCAGGATAAAAATTTACCTGCTTGGCACTCTCCTGTATTGCTTGCATCGCTAACGGTGAAGGACCAAGCGGGTTTTCATTCGACGCTAACTTGATAATATCAGAGATACCGAGTTCGCGCTTAACCTCTTCAATCGGTTTACCGCCTTGATATGCCTTAATAGTTTCTATACCGGGTTTCGGTTTTAACTGTTTCTTTTTTTTGTTCACAGGTTTCCTACGTAAATTTAGGTTGTCAATTTTTGTCTCTATTTCGGAGTTATCCTATTCTCCATATTATAACGTGAGTTTGATAAAGCCCATTGTAGCACAAACTTTCCAGTTTGCGCCCATTCGACACAAACTGGAAAGTTTGTGCTACAAGAACTACAAGGTGGCCTTCGGAGAAAAGACTTGTTATTGATCTGATGTCATTTATTATCAAACTGGCGTTATTATAGTATAGCATAGTTAACGTCTTTTTTTATAGGAAAATAAATGGGTAGGAACGTTCAGTTTCTATTTTGTAAAAAAATTGGTTTGCAAATCCCTCCACAAGAGTCCTTCTCAACAATTGAATAGTTCTATTTTTCTTGTATATTACAAGAGAAAATGTTAAAATGCAACTAACTTCTAAATGTTAAAATATGTTCCACCTATGAACTTTGACCCAATCAAATTAGAACTCTATAAAAATATACTTACCTCAGTCTCTGAAGAGATGGGTGTTACACTACAACGTGCTGCCTTTTCACCGAACATCAAAGAACGCCTCGATTTCTCATGTGCGGTTTTTGATGCTTCTGGACAGATGGTGGCACAAGCCGCACATATTCCTGTCCATCTGGGATCAATGCCGCTTTCGGTATTAGCCGCAATTGAACGTACCGAAATGGAACCCGGTGATATGATTGTGCTTAATGATCCGTATCGTGGCGGAACACATCTGCCTGATATTACTTTGGTGGCACCTGTTTTCGGAGAAAAGTCAGCGAGCAGTCCTGATTTTTTTGTTGCGAACCGTGCGCATCACGCAGATGTCGGTGGCATGACCCCAGGTTCCATGCCCCTCGCAACAAGTGTGATTCAGGAAGGTATCCGTATCCCACCTGTTAAACTTGTCCGAGGTGGCAAACTGGATACTGATCTGTGGGAACTAATTCTCGCTAATGTGCGGACACCAACAGAACGTCGTGGCGACATGGAAGCACAACTTGCCGCAAACCGCATCGGTGAACGTCGATTGCAAGAGATGGTGGAAAAATACGGGATATCGGAAATTGAGGCATCCATGCAGGAACTCTGTGCATATTCCAGTCGAATGGTGCGTGCCCTCTTACGAGCAATCCCTGATGGTAGGTACGAATATTCAGATTTCCTTGATAACGATGGTATTACTGATGAACCGATAGAAATTCGTGTTGCGATAGAAATAAAAGACGGGACCGCAATCGTAGATTTTACAGGGACATCGGGACAGGTACGAGGTTCTGTTAATGCCATTTATGCTATCACGGTTTCAGCTGTTTTTTATACATTCCGCTGTATTGCAGGTGAGAATGTCCCTTCCAATGCGGGGTGCCTGGAACCTATCCAAATTATTGCACCTGAAGGTAGCGTTATCAATGCCAAATTCCCCGCAGCGGTCGCCGGTGGAAACGTTGAAACCTCACAGCGAATTGTTGACGTGCTTTTCGGTGCATTAGCAAAAGCGTGTCCTGATAGAATTCCTGCTGCGAGTTGCGGGTCTATGAGTAACATCACAGTGGGTGGTCATGATATGTCACGTGGCAGAGATTTTACTTACTATGAAACCATCGCAGGTGGTATGGGAGCACGCCCTAACTGTGATGGAATTGACGCCATCCATACGCACATGACCAATACGATGAATACACCTATAGAGGCAATTGAAACGAGTTATCCGATGCAAGTAGATCAGTATGCGATTAGGCGTGGTACTGGCGGCGCGGGTAAGTTCCAAGGCGGTGCGGGCATTGTACGCTCTCTAAAACTTCTCACGGATGCGGAGGTTACAATCCTATCGGAACGCCGCGTGTTTCAACCCTACGGTTTACAAGGCGGCGAACATGGACACTTGGGACGTAACGTGTTAATCCGTGATGATGAGGAACAGTCTCTTGCGGGGAAAGCCACCTTCCCTATACGCAAAGGTGATATTATTCAGATTGAAACGCCAGGTGGGGGCGGTTACGGGAAGGAAAAGGGGCAATAACTATAATGGATCCTCACAAAGGACACCTATTGTGAAAGGGCGAGGTTAGGAAACCTCGCCAGCAAGAACTTGCATTTGTGAGTTTAATAGAATCTAAGATAGCCCTTCTAAACTACCTGTGCTATCCCCCAATTGCCGCAAATTAACATCCATTCGATTAAGCATAGACAACCACAGATTGTTGAGTGGCGTTTCCTTCGGATATTGGATATGTCGCCCGCTTTTCAGTGTGCCACACCCTTGACCAGCTAATAGAATTGGAAGATCGTGATGGCTGTGTCGATTACCATCCGAATTTCCGCTACCATATAAAATCATAGAATGGTCAAGTAGTGTTCCCTCACCTTCAGCAATGGAGTCAAGTTTTTCCAATAGGTATGCAAGCTGCTGTGTATGCAAAATGTCTATTTTCCGAATTTTCTCTATTTTTGCTTTATCTCCACCATGATGTGACAAATTATGGTGTCCATCAGTGATATTGATAGTCGGATATGTCTTGTTGCTCCCTTCATTTGCTAACGTAAAGGTCACGATTCGGGTCACATCTGTTTGGAAGGCAAGTGCGATCAGGTCTAACATCAGACGCACATGTTCTTGAAAATCTGCCGGAATTTTCTCTGGCGCAGTGTAATCAGGATTTTCAATTGGCGGGAACTTTTCTGCCGATTCTATCCGCATTTCAATGTCGCGAATGGCAGAGAAGTATTCATCCAGTTTTCGCGCATCGTTTCCACTGACTTGGCGGATTAGGTCTTTTGAATCCTGTTTTACAAAATCAAGGATACTTTTTCGTTCTTCATCGCGCTGTATTTTTTGGGCGTTAGGTTCGGTAGAAAATAGGCGTTCAAAAGCGAGTTTCGGATTAACCTCTTTCGGCAGCGGTTGCGTTGCAGATTTCCATGCCATCGTTGCTGAATAAACGCAGCTATAACCGGAGTCGCAATTGCCTGCTCTGTAACCGGGATCAATGCCGAGTTCAAGCGAAGGTAACCGCGTTTGAGCGCCGATATGTGAAGCAGCGGCTTGGTCAACAGAGATTCCTGCGTGAATGTCTGTGCCGCTTGTTTTGCGCGGTTGCGCGCCTGTGAGGAAGGCTGCCATTGCCCTTGCGTGATCACCACCGCCATCACCATTTGCGCGTGCCTTATCTGCTGTCAGTCCACTGAGAACCAACGTTTTTTCTTTTACGTTTACCAGCGGTTTTAAGATGTCTGTCAATTCATAGTTTGCCCCTACCTGTGTTGGTGTCCAATCCTCCATGATTTTCCCATTGGGAACATAGAGGAATGCCATCCGATTCGGCGTTACTTGTCCTGTAACCCCTTTTGTGGCTGCGGTTGCCCAACTGGTGAGTGGGCCCATCGATTCTAACCACGGTAAGGCAATACTGACACCTAAACCGCGTAAAAATGTTCTACGTGAAAGTTGTTTTGATGTGTCCATAATTATTCTATCCTAAAAAAGGCGAATGGAAACTTGGTATCTATTATTGTAATATATTTTCAACAGATATAAAAATTATATCACAAATATAGGCAGATGTCAAGTCTGTTTTGAAAGCGCGTGTATCAAGTTTTTGATCTTGTGGTGCAGGGCCTGTGACGTATCAAAACCTGCACTGGCATTCAGGGCTGCTTTGTTTTGATGAATTTCTTTGCGTCCTTATAGAAGAAATCACGTTAATGTTCCGCTTTGGAAGAAACCTTAAATTTCCCCTTAAGGATAGCAAAAGTCTTCAGATTAACAATGCAGCCCCGTCAACGGTGCAGGTATAGTCCTTGCCGTTGGGGTGTGTAAACGTAACGTTCTTTGGAATTTCTATAAGAGGCCCATTATATGTTTTTCCATGTAGGGCATAATCTGTTCCACCGACATATTTTATCCCACCATTGAAATCATTTAAATTGAGTTCAAAGGATGGAAGTTTATCACCCACAGCAACTACCCCTGACGGAATTTGAGAGGAAGTGGTTTCTGAATGTTCCTTTGGGGCCGTACACGCACAAGTTACTATCATTACGCAGACGGCTGCAACTTTACTCAATTGTCACAACGAATATTTCATCAAAAACTCCTTTATCTCTCACTGTTGAGTATTCTTTACCGTAACCCTGATGGTCCCCGAAGCAGTTGTTATGCCAACACCTTCTATTACCTTTTTTGCTCCCCAACCGATAGAGTATACAGTGCCGTCTTTTTTCAAAGTGTATCCATCATCATTTTTTTCAACCGTGTAGCCTTCTTCTTCAAGCCATTTTATCGATTCCTTTGTACTCAAGAGCTGCCACCCGTTTGACGTCCCTTGGTTCTTGGTAGCAATTCGGAGGTTGTCATTATGATCTTTTGTTATGATGATAGAACCCTGTACCACTCTTTTTTGCTCTAAAAATCCTAAATCCGTGAACCAGTTATTATCTATTGTTATTGTGGGATTTTTTATTAACCAGGCTGTTGTTTCGTCTACGTTTAGCACATGATAACCCTCCTTCTTCCAATTGCTGACCTGAGACTCCCATTGCTTAATTTTTGGCTGAGGTGGTGGAGGAGGTGGATCATTGTTGCATCCTGTACTGATCACGGAAATACCTACAACTAATAAATATATTATTAAAAGTGCTGGGACAATTTTCATAATATATCTCGTTCTTGTTGGGTGTGTAAAGTCTGCTATAGACATACCACCACACTGAAGCGGAAAACAATCTTGATATGTCAAGTGACTATGAAATACCGAAAGTCATTCAAACCCTTTCCTTAGAGGAACGGTTTGAAATATCGGTGATGACTTTCAACTCAAGTTTTTGATAAAATACTTACACACCCTACGATCAACCTACTAACTGCAAGAGTTTGGTGCTATAAACATATCGTCCCTATGGGGCTAAAGAGGGTGTTTATGACGTTTTCTATAAACATATCGTCCCTGTGGGACTAAAAAAATTACTGAATATTTAATCTTCATTTAGTTTGTGCAGTAGTGTCCGCAAACTGACAGTTTGCTCTACTAAAAAATGTGGACACCGAACTCACTTAAAAAAGCGGAGCCCCTTGTGCTTCTACATAAACCGAATAAAGAGATTGACTCGCTGTCATAAAGAGTCTATTCCTTTTAACGCCGCCAAAGCAGATATTAGAACAAATTTCTGGGAGATGAATCTTACCGATAAGCGTACCGTCTGGTGCAAAGATATGCACACCATCATAACCTTCACCAACCCAACCAGCACCTGCCCACACATTCCCATCAGTATCGCACCGCAGTCCATCAGCGTTGCCGGGTGCTGTTTCATAGAATACCTTCTTTTTACCTAACCGTTCGCCATCTACGACATCAAAGACAACGATGTTCTTTGGTGTTCCTGTGTCAGCAACGTAGAGTTTATCATAGTTAGGTGAAAAGCATAGCCCGTTCGGTTTATCGGGTTCACTCGTTACGACTGTGGCTTTCCCTGTCTCTGGGTTGAGGCGATAAACGGAAGTAGGCAATTCAAACTCAGCTTTATGCCCTTCGTAATTGAACATGATACCGTATCCAGGATCGGTAAACCAGATATGTCCATCGGGATGGACAACTACATCATTTGGCGCATTGAATCTTTTTCCTTCAAAGTTGTCAATCAGTACAGTAATCGTTCCATCATATTCGGTTCGTGTGACGCGGCGTGTGCCGTGTTCGCAACTGATGAGTCTGCCTTGTCTATCTCGCGTATGACCGTTGGTATAGTTAGACGGTTTGCGATAGACACTCACTTTTCCGGTGGCTTCTTGCCATTTTAGCATACGGTTGTTTGGAATATCACTCCAGAGAAGAAAACCACCGTCGCCGAACCAGACAGGTCCCTCGGACCAGCGCGCACCTGTCCATAACCGTTCCACAACAGCGTTCCCAATCTTGTATTTCTTGAAACGCGGATCAAGAACTTCAACCGCTGGGTCCGGGTAACGTTTTACGACTTTACCATCTGAAAACGTGTCTGCCCAAGATGTTAATGGTCCCATTGCCCCGATACAAGGCAGCGCGACACTCACACCCAGCCCGCGTAAAAATGTTCTACGTGAAAGTTGTTTTGAAGTGTTCATAAGCATATTCACCGTTGATGTTTAGTTTACCATGCGTCCACTGTTTTGTCAAGTTAATTTACATACTATCTGGTGACATATAGCGTGCACCGTACGTTAACATAATCCGTTCATGAATGAAGTTGTATTTAGCACGGTTACAGGCATGCAGTTTATCTGGATATACAAGATAATATGCAAGACTTTCTGCCATGTCTTCGTTCGGGTTCTTTTCATGGGCGTAATCGGATACAAATTCTTTTCGGTCTTTCTTGGTTGACCACCCCTCCGCACTTTTCGGGTCTTCATACCAGCCGCCAAGTTCTATCCAATCCTGTTTAAGTTGATCGGGAAAAAGGTGATGCCATAAAAAATGAGATTTCTCATGAGCTATCGTTTTGGAGATTCGATCAAAACTACGACTATTCATGAAAGATTCGGAAAACTCAATAAAACCCAATGTGCTCCGTGCTCTACCTGCAGCGTTCATATTCTCATCAGACCTACAAACCACATACTTTAATTGGGGAACTTTATGTAATGCTTGAGGAAATTTTTCAAGTATTGAAATAAAAATCATCAGATGTTTATTTTTAAAGTCCGTTAAGCGTACTTCAGTTTCCTGTCCGCGTCCTCTTTTTAAAGAACTATAAGAAGGAACATCTATACTAATGCCATACCGTTGTTGTAATATTTGTTTCATTGCCGCTCTATTTGTCCCATTTTCCGTTACGAATTGAACAACAGCCTGAAACAACCGTTTATCCGGTGCCGATATTCCTCGCGATTCCGCAATTGGAAAAGTGCCTCTACCGATAGTAACCGCCTTCACAACATCTTGAGATTCAATAGTAATATCATTTTCTAAATCTTCATTACTTATTTTCCATATAGAAGTTTGCCCACTGAATTCTGGCGATACGGATTCAAAGGTTTTCAAAAGTGCTTCTGCATGTTTTTTAGTCCATGTAGAATCTAAACGGATAGAATATTTTTCTTCAAGTAGAAAAATAGGATCATCTTTTTGTGCTTGAAAATATTGCGTATAACAACCTATTTGAAAAATGATAATGGCAGAGAGAAAGACATTCAGAATTCTTTTCATGAGTTACTCCTTTTTACCGCGTCATAGTCGGAAAGGGTCACTTCTGACAATCTCTATGATTAGGACAAAAATCTGCAATCATCCATTTGACGAAATATAACGTGCACCGTATGCTAACATAATCCGCTCATGAATAAAATCGTATTTAGCAGGGTTACAGGCGCGTAGTTTGTCTGGAAAGACAAGATAAAATCCAAGACTTTCCGCCATATCCTCGTTCGGGTTCTTTGTATAAGCGTAATCTGACACAAATTCTGATCGCTTTTTAGAGGTTGACCACCCCTCCTTATTTTGTGGGTCTTTATACCAGCCACCAAGTTCCATCCAATCCTGTTTAAGCTGATTAGGAAAGAGATGAGCCCATAAAAAATGTGCTTTTTCATGAGCAATTAAGCGGCGGGTATCATCTACATAATCACGTTTAAAAAGATTCTGTGAAAGTTCCATATAGCCGTTACTTGTCCATGCTATACCGGGAGCTCTAATCTTATCATCAATTCTACATATTATATATTTTAAGTGGGGGATATTTTGTAGTGCGTGAGGAAATCTCTCCAATATTGATATCAAAATCATCATATCTTCATTTTCAAAATCCGTATAGTGTTCTGCTGATTCCTGTGTAGTCTGTTGGGTTAGTCCGGCATAGGACGGGACATCTACACTAATGCCATACCGTTGTTGTAATATTTGTTTCATTGCCTCTGTATCTGTTCCATTTTCCGTAATGAATTCAACGGCAGCAAAAAATAAACGTTTCTCTGGCAACAATATCTGTTGGGAACCTTCAACTGGAAAAACATCACTACTGATAGTAACAGATTTCAAACTGTTTTGAAATTTTATCTTAATATCTTCTTCTAAATCACCACTTATTTTCCATATAGAAGGGTGGAAATTTAGGTCTGTAGAATCTGTAGAAAAGGATTCAAAGATTTTTAAAAGCGAATCCGCCTGTTTTGTCGTCCACGTAGTGTCTAAATGCACAGAATATTTTTGTTTGAGTCCTAAAATCGGATCGTCACTAAATGTCTCTAAATGAACTGTATAGCAACCTATTAGAAAAACTGCAACAGTAATAAGAACGATATTAATAATTCGCATTATCAATTATCCTTTGTGCCACGGCGTAAGCGAAACGGATCACTTTTAACAATTTCTGTAATCAAAACGGAACTTCTATAATCATTTGCCTCAAGCGCAGTGACAATTCGGTCAACGGTTGGTTTGTCATAATATTCTAACCCTCTACCTAAAGCAAAGGTTAACATCTTTTCCGTTAAGCATCTGGCAAACTGTTCTTTTCTATCCTTGAGAATCTGCTTTAAGTCTGCTATGCCTTCAAACAAAGTTCCATCAGGTAATTGTCCGGCTGTATCAATATCTTGCTCTCCATCCTTCGTTCGGAACTTACCGATAGCGTTGTAGTTTTCCATAGCAAAACCGATAGGGTCCATTTTGGCGTGGCAGTTGGCACAAGCCGGATCATCTCGGTGCTGTTCAAGACGTTCTCGCAAGGTAGTGCCGGTAATAGCATCGTGCTCCTCTTCCAATTCAGGCACATCCGGTGGGGGTGGCGGCGGCGGTGAACCGAGTATCTGTTCCAAAACCCAACGTCCTCTTTTGACAGGTGAGGTGCGGGTGGGATTAGAGGTTACCGTCAATACACTGGCTTGTGTCAAGATACCACCATGATCGGGATTGTTCAACGCAACACGTTGAAACGCATTACCCTTAATCGGTTCTCCTTGTTCATTTCTCCAAATCTCATAATGTCCTGCTAACCGTTGATTGAGAAAGGTGTAGTCTGCATCAATCAAATCGAGGATACTTCTGTCTTCACGAAAGATTGACTCCAGAAAAAGTTCCGTTTCTTTTAACATAGCATTACGCAGTTTAGAATTGAAAGTTGGAAAACGTTTCGGATCAGGTGTAACGGTTTCTAAGCGTTGGATTTGTAGCCATTGCACACCGAAGTTGGTAGCCAATTCTCTTGCTTTTGGATCTGCCAGCATCCGTTTAACCTGTGCCTCAAGGTTTTCGGTCAATAGGTTTTTCTCTGCAAGTCCAAGGAGTTCATCATCTGGGATGCTGCTCCATAAGAAGTAGGAAAGCCGTGAGGCAAGATGAAACTCGTCAATCGGGCGCGGGTCTTCGCTTTGTGGGCGGTCGTCTAACTCCAATCGAAATAGAAACTTGGGTGAGCAGAGAATGACTTTTATTGCCTGTTGGATACCTACTTCCCATTTAGCACCGTCTGCTTGGACAGATTCCACAAACTGAACAAGTTGTTCCACTTCATTTTCTCTTGGTGGGCGGCGATATGCCTTGCGCAGCAACCGTGTTAGGACTTCACGAGTCTGTTCCACTTGAGGGATGTCCGATGTGCAGGCTAATAATTCGAGGTGCGATTTCGGTCTCGTTTCCAATGGGCCTTCGGACCAAACCGCTCGAATTTGTAGTTTTGCGTTCGGTTCACCCTGTTCAGGTTTTACCATTGCGATGCCAACTTTTTCAACGTTTGCGACACGACTAACAAGAAATTCAATCGTCTGTGTCTTTTTCGGTTCCCGTGCAGTAATCTCAAAAAGTTTCAAAATCTTAATATTGTTATTTGCGGTAGGGTCAACACCTACTAATCGTATAAGTTCATCTGGTGTAGATACATCTTCAAGTTCTTTCCCTTGGATGAGTAGCGCAACTTCAACAAGTGTATTACTTTCAGTTTCAGCATAGAGTGTTGCGCGAAGATACGTTTCTGCGTTTGGGAGAAATTTGAAATACGATGCGCCCGTCGTAAAGGGGCCAGATTTCCACGGTTCTGTTGCAGTCGGATCAAGTATGCGAAAACGTTTGTTAGGGACATCTTTGTGGCGCGGATCAAGACGTGTCACGTTTTGGTAATGTCTTGATGGTTTGGGCGGGTTTGCTATAATAACACGTGTAGCGATGGCTTCTGCGGCTTCAAGATACCGTTCCATTAACAGTGGTGACATCGTCAGCACATCACCGATATTATCAAATCCGTGTCCGACATCATCTGAGGGAAAATTTTCAGTCGGGTCAAAATCCGCTCCTAACAAATCTCGAACGCTATTTCTATATTCCACTCTGTTGAGTCTGCGAACTGTTATGCGGCCTGGATCCGGTTTTGCCGTGCGACTTGCGTCCTCGAAAATGGCATCAACATGCTGGATAAAAGATTCTGATTCTTCCATAGGTGGTTGATCTGCATCCGATGGGGGCATTTGGCCTGTCTCTAACATTCCTAAGACTCTCTCCCAAACATCATGATTTTTGATTAGCGATAAGTTATCTTCAAATGCGTCAAGTGAGAGCCCCGCACTGGGTTCATCACCCGCATGGCAGCCGAAGCAGTACTGTTTTAAAAATGGGATACCCTCTTTTGCAAAGTCGGGAGTACTTTTTTCACCGATACTGGGTGTCAGTGAAACAAACACCAATAGTAAGATAAAAAAAAGGGATAGCAGTATGGTTCTGAAATAGAGTAGTGGTTTCTTATAGAAGATGGCGAATTTCATTTTGCTGAATTATTTTATCTTATGTATTTTACGATAATATGGTGGATCTTAGAATTAATGAGACACTTTGCACCAGCACGGTTAGGAAACCGTGCCTACCGCGGGAGGGCGAAAGTGTGTATTTATTTCTAAGTTTTACTATGTTATGATAACGTATGACTCCATGAATGTCAAAGAAATGGTCCTTCTGTAATTCTCATTCTTTCCATATAATGTCAAGGTTTCTTTACAATCAAAAGTTCATGGGATTGCTTGACATGCCCTGTTCCATTTTCAATTCTATTTTTACCGATGCGGGTTTCACCTTGTCCTAAGGTGTATTGCCATTGTACCTCAAGAATCTGGAAGTCAGCGTACCACTGCCGAATAGTTTGGCAATCATTATACGAAAGAACGAAACCTCCCTTGTGATCGTGGAGTAGGTCGCGTAGTAATTCGTGGTTGAAGTCTTTATGATGGACAGGGAAATTCCGTTGGGGATAGATGCCACGGAACATTTCCCCTTCATCAAGATAATAGGGAGGATCGCAATACAGGCAGTCATCTGAATGAATTGGAAGCGTTTCCTCAAATTTACCGGTATTAACAGACAAGTTTGGACACTTAAAATCCCGGACAGTTTGCAATGTTCGAACATATCTCTCTGGTGATTCATAAATCTTTGACATCCATCCCAAAAAACCGGGGCCATAAGAGAGATTGTGATTAAACCAATAATGTGCCGCTAATTCCAAAGGATCAGAAATAGGTGTTTCACCATTCCAATGTGCTTTGAGTTGGCTTTTAACCTCAGCATATTGCGTTTTTGTGGGTTGCCACTTTTCAAGTCGTTTAGCAAGCGTGCTGCCTGACGAAAGTTGTACCTGCCAATAGTTTACGAGAATATCAAAGATGTCATAGGCACACACTTGGACGTTGAGTTCTCTTGCACACGCAATTTCAACTGCACCGCCTCCCATGAACGGTGATACGAGTTTTTCTAATCCATCAGGGAGTTGTTCTACAATATGTCCGACTCCAAGACTTTTCCCACCAGCATACCGTAGTGGTAGACCTCTGTAACGTGCATATTTGTATTTGCCTTGACTTCTAAGAGAATCTAAAAATAAGACTCGTAAAGATGTTTCAAAGAGATATGACTGTGTTTTTTGTATGTCAGGAAGATCCGAATCGGTTTTAGCCATTGTATTATCTCCATTGAAATTGTGGAGAAGGTCCAATTTGTAACGTGTTTTACTTTTCTTAAAGATTCGCTTGAGTTGAGAATAAGCCGGATTCTGTATATGATGATCATTCATCTGGGATTAATGTTACCATTAACCTCAAGCGGTTACCTTGGACGAGGCGGGCCACCTCTAAATGTCCACATTTTACCTTGCACCAGATGGGGTTTTCTAGCTCCATAAGTCACCTTATGGACTGGTGCGCTTTTACCGCACCTTTTCACCTGTACAACGTGTAATTACGTTGTAGTCTATTTTCTGTTGCACTTTCCATAGCGTCGCCGCTCCTGGGAGTTACCCAGCATCCTTGCCCACGGAGTCCGGACTTTCCTCATCCCCACTTTGGGACGCGACCATCTACTCAACTCAAGCATTTTAAGGATACCATATTTTGTGTCCAATAGGCAACATAAATCTACGGTCATCCAGAACTATGTAATTCTCGCGAACCACTCTTGGGCTATTTGCCCGATTTATCGGTGCTGCATAACGCCTCCAACAAGATTTATTGGGTTTCGCTGCGCTCTATCCAACCTACAGGCTATGATTCAGAATTATGGGATTACACAAATAATTTATGGTGGATATTAAAATTAATGAGACACTTTCCACCAGCACGGTTAGGAAACCGTGCCTACCGCGGGACGAAAGTGTGTATTTATTTCTAATCTTTACTATAAAAGAATAGGACAGACGCGAACCCTTACCTTGGGTTGCGTCTGTCCTATTCTTTTATAGTGAAACCAATAATTATTTGGACACTACGGTAGGTGCGATTTCCTAATCGCACCCGATGGGTCTGGGAAATGGGTATGTCAGAATACGCGTATGGTATTCTGAATTGGTTAGGAAACTGAACCTACCATGAGCGTGTTCACATATTTTTAGGTTGGACTATAATCATAGCGAAGTGTCTATGAGCAGCCGCTCGTTGCACCACAATTGGTGCATCGGTAGCAGATACCACTTCGGATCATAATTGTGCCACATTCGTGACATGCTGGTGAGTCTCCGTGTCGGAGCGTAATCAGTCGCTCACGATCAGTCCACGGATCTGATTCACCATTATTTCCGTGTGCAGGCGGATGGATTTCTTCAGGTAATGCCATCTGTTCATCCAACTCAAGAACATCAGTAGAATCTTCTTGGATATCTTGCTGGAGAAACTCTTTTCCGAGCCATCGGAAAACATAATCAACAATTGATTTTGCCATCGGAATATCACGGTCTTGGGTAAATCCTGATGGTTCAAATCGGACATGGCTGAACTTGTCAACCAGTGACCCTAACGGCACACCGTACTGCAATGCGACAGAAATGAGAATAGCAATAGAGTCCATAAGCCCTGAGATGGTAGACCCCTGCTTACTCATAGTAAGGAACACTTCACCCGGAGTGCCATCTTCAAAGAACCCGACCTGCATGTAACCTTCGTGACCGCCGACACTGAATTTATGTATAATACCTTTCCGTGTGTCTGCGAGTCGTCTTCTAACAGGCTGATTACTTTCTTCTTTCTGTAAATCTTGTTGACTGCTGGTTGAGAGCGGTTGGCTGCCTTTGCTCCCATCTCTATAGATAGCAAGACATTTCACACCGAGCCGCCACGCTTCAACATAAAGTTCCTTAATATCGTCAACTGTTGCTTCACGTGGTACGTTAACTGTTTTTGAAATAGCACCTGATATGAAAGGCTGCACAGCCGCCATTAATTTCAGTGGGCCCATGTGGTGAATAAAGCGTGTGCCGTGCTTACCAGATTGAACCGCACAATCAAAAACAGGATAATGTTTAGAGGACAGATGCGGTGATCCTTCAACAGTCCCTGTGCCACAAATGATTTCTTCTGCGGTTGCGATTTCACTCGGATTGAATCCGAGATAAGTGAGTAAGTCAAAATCTGGAGAGGCAGCTTTATCAGCAGTAATTCCTAACCTTTCAAGACATTCTTCCCCAAGGAACCCAGGTGCGAAAGCAAGATTCAAGTCAAAAGCACTCGGTAACATTTCCTCTACACGCGCGATATCTTCCTCAGTGAATCCTTTATATTTAAGGGATTCAGGGTTGATATAGGGTGTGCCTTCAAGTGTACCTGTACCGACAATGTGCGTGACAATTGCTTCTATGTGTTGCGGTATGTAGCCAAGTTTTTCCAAAGCGTCGCGAACACTTTGGTTTACAATCTTGATATAACCGCCGCCCGCCAATTTTTTGAATTTGACGAGGGCAAATTCAGGTTCAATTCCTGTTGTATCGCAATCCATTAGGAGCGCAATGGTTCCCGTCGGTGCGATGACACTGATTTGCGAATTGCGATATCCCCAGTTTTCTCCTCTTTGCTGACAGATATCCCAATCTTCACGCGCTGCCTCCAAAAGATCAGACGGGCAAGTCGTTGCATCGATTTTGTATGCAGCGTCCCGATGCATGCTCATAACGCCTAACATCGAATTCCGATTCTTAACATAACCAGCAAAAGTCCCGATACTTTTAGCAATTTCAGCACTTGTTTGGTACCCCCGTCCACTAAGGATAGCTGTAATAGCACCTGCATAGCTGCACGCTTCCGCGCTATCATAGGGAATACCTAATCGCATTAAGAGTGCGCCTAAGTTCGCAAATCCAAGTCCAAGTGGACGATATTCATGGGAGCGTCTGGCTATCTTGGCAGTTGG
This sequence comes from Candidatus Poribacteria bacterium, assembly GCA_022825825.1. GTDB lineage: Bacteria > Poribacteria > WGA-4E > WGA-4E > WGA-3G > MSPOR6. Next base: position 39,231 of record JAJDWA010000032.1, on the reverse strand, counting down.
ATACGAAGACAAACTGACAATAATTTCCATCGCGGTGATAAACACCCTGACAGTCGCTCGGAATCCCTCAATATCAAAAGTGTCATCATCATTAAGATATTTGACAAGATTTATGCTTGCCAGGTTACATGCCGAGTCATCTAAGAAGAGATATTCGCTGCAAGGATTACTTGCATAAATGCGGTCTGTCTGTTTACAAGTGTGCCATTTTTGGATGGTCCCATCAAATTGTACACCCGGATCAGCACAAGCCCATGCTGCCTCCGCAATCTTATCCATCAGCATTTTCGCTTCATACTCTTCACAAACTTCGCCACTGGTGCGGTAAGTTGTTTGCCAAGGTTTTCCTTGTAGGTAGGCATCCATGAAAATGTCGGGAATCCGCACAGAATTATTACTATTCTGTCCACTGACAGTGCCATAAGCTTCACCATTAAAGTCTGCTGGATACCCCGCTGCGATAAGTGTTTTCGCCTTCTCTTCCTCTTTCATCTTCCAGTCGATATAATCTACGATTTCCGGATGGTCCATGTCTAAAATGACCATTTTTGCGGCGCGGCGTGTTGTGCCGCCAGACTTAATACTGCCCGCCCATCTGTCGAATCCTTCAAGAAATGAAAGCACACCAGAACTTTCACCGCCGCTGGAGAGGTGTTCACCTTTTGCGCGAACTTTGCTGAAATTAGAACCGGTTCCGCTGCCATATTTAAAGAGTCGGACCTCAGCCTTTTGCAGATCAAGCATGGAATCTAACGAATCATCAACACTTTGGATAAAACATGCTGAGTTTTGTGGATACTGATACGCGTTTTGAGTGATATTAACTTTCTGTGCTTCTCTATCCCAATGGTAATTGCCACCTGCGCCCTTAATCCCGTATTCATGCCATAAACCGCAGTTGAACCAAACGGGAGAATTGAAAGCGCCTCGTTGTGTGACAAGTATATGTGTTAACTCCATTTCGAACGTTTCCGCGTCATCGGGGGTCGCAAAATACCCTCCAATTTCTTCACCTGCCCGGCGAAGTGTACGTGCAACGCGGGTAACCAATTGACGAACGCTGTCCTCTGATTCTACATCAGGAACACCAGCTTTTCGGAAATATTTTGAGGCAGCAATGTCCGTTGCAAGTTGGGTCCAAAAAGTAGGCACTTCAACCTGATCCTGTTTAAAAATGACGTTACCTTTTTCATTATAGATAGCGGCATCACGGCGTTCCCATTCAATCTCATCAAATGGGTGAACCGCCGACTTCGTAAAATAGCGACCAAAGGTAAGCCCCGTCCCATCGCCTTCCATCGGATGCTCGACAGCCTCATCTATTTCTTTGGTATTATCAGCTGCCATAATTATTCCTCCTAAGTTTCTATATTCTATCAAAAAATTAAAAATTATGCAAGTAAAATATTTTAATTAACTTAAAAACATTTAATTTAAAATTGCTGAGACATGCATGCGAATTTACCCCTTTTCGTAGCAAAAGTTGAACTGAATCTTCACTATTTAATAAAATCTGCACGGTCCCTTTTCTCGACTTTAGGATATAACGTTGGATACAGAATATTTGGAACAACATTGAGGTATGGAAATTTATGTTCTTATAGTGAACTTTGCTATACCTTGGTAGTCGGAACTATAGGCTCTGAAAAATGTTCATAAGAAATTGACTTGATATGCCTGTTGTGATATAATTTGGTTACTGAAATGGACTGATCAAATAAAATAATACATAAATGGAAGTTTCGTGGATATGGATGAAATCAAATCAGAAATACATAATATTTTAAAAGGGGCAATCCTTGCTGCAATTGAGGCAGGGGAACTTCCAATATCGGATGTTCCCGAAATCCCTTTTTCTCCGACTAAGACTCCTGAACATGGCGATATTGCTACCCCAATTGCCTTGGGATTGGCAAAAAGCGCAAAGATGGCACCACGGGCAATTGCCGAGATAATTCGCAAGCATGTAGATACAAATAAACACCCGCGTATCCGCGATCTTGAAATTGCGGGACCGGGTTTTATTAATGTTTATCTCTCCAATGAATGGTTATATGGGACACTTAGGTCGATTGTGGAGGCGAAAGATGCTTATGGAAGTAGCAAAATAGGGACTGGCAAACGGGTTCAAATTGAGTTTGTCAGTGCAAATCCGACAGGTCCGCTTAACATTGTCAGTGGGCGCGCTGCAGCGGTTGGCGATACACTTGTCAACCTATTAAACGCTGTCGGTTATGAGGCTATCCGTGAGTATTATGTCAACGATGCAGGCGGACAGGTTGAACGACTCGGAGAGTCAATTGAGGTGCGTTATCGGCAAGCATTAGGTGAAAAAAACTTAGAAATTCCAGAGGGTGGTTACCCAGGAGAATATCTGCGTGATTTTGCCAAGATGATCGTTGCTAAAGAGGGTGATGCGTATCTAAAACTTAGCCAAGAAGAACGAGTTACGCTTTTTCGAGATAAAGGCGTTGCACACCTACTTGGACAACAAAAAGCCTCCTTGGAACGTTTTGGTGTTGATTTTGATGTATGGACAAGCGAAAAAGCAATCCGAGATAGCGGGAAGCCAGACCAAATTATAGACATGTTTCGTGAAAAGGATTATCTCTACGAAGCAGAGGGGGCAACATGGTTTCGGATGACAGATTTTGGGGACGATAAGGATTGTGTTGTAATTCGCACTAATGGTGAGTATACGTATTTTGTTCCAGATGCAGCTTATCATCACGATAAATTTGATCGCGGATTTGATAAAGTTATTGACCTGCTTGGACCTGACCATCAAGGACATGTGACAAGATTAAAAAACTTTGTGAAAGCACTCGGTTTACCGGATGACTGGTTAGAGGTAGATATTATTCAACAGGTAAATCTGATTGATTCAGATGGCACTCGGCGGGATATGTCAAAACGGCAGGGACAATTTTTAACGCTCGATTCACTCATTGACGAACTTGCGGATGCTGTAGGTGAGAGGTTTGCAGTGGATGTAGCACGATACTTTTTCTTGATGCGTGCTAATAATACACACCTGGATTTCAACCTTGAATTAGCGGTTACGCAAGCGAATGAGAACCCTGTTTTTTATATTCAATATGCACACGCGAGATGTTATAGTATTTTTCAACAAGGAAAAGACCAACGGATTGAGTTAAAACCGATTGATGAAGTTTCCCTGGAACTGCTTACAGAACCATCTGAACACGAACTGATTCGGAAATTGGCAGATTTTCCAGCAATTGTTCTGTCCAGTGCGGAGGACCGTGAGGCACACCGAATCCCGCATTATCTACACGAATTAGCAGGTATGTTCCACCCATATTATAACCAGCATCGGGTACTTGATACCTCTAATATGGGACGGACTTATGCAAGACTCATCCTCATCCAAAGTGTGCAAACGGTGTTGGCAAATGGGTTGAGATTGTTAGGTATTTCAGCACCGGAATCAATGTAAAACTTTAACGGAGATTTCCATAAATGGAAGCAAATTATAGAGAAATTGACAAAGCCCATGTGTGGCACCCACTTTTTCAACACCAACGTCTTGACGAAACGGATTTATTAGTTTTTAAATCAGCACAAGGAACCACACTCGTTGATGCTGATGGGAACGAGTATTTAGATGCGTATTCGGCACTGTGGAATGTCAATGTCGGTTACGGAAGACAAGAAATTGCAGATGCGGTCTATGCACAAATACAGGAATTGTGTTACTATCCACATTCACAGATTAATGTGCCTGCGACTGAATTAGCAGAACAGTTAGCAGCGTGTCTTCCTGGGGATTTGAACCACGTCTATTTTTGCAACAGTGGGTCTGAAGCGAACGAAACCGCAATCAAAATTGCGCGTCAGTACGGCAGGCAAACCTATCCGGGAGAGAATCGTTACAAGATAATAAGTAGATATCGTGGTTATCACGGATTTACTTATGGTGCGATGTCAGCCACAGGGCAGGCACGAAGACGAAAAGCATTTGAACCACTGGCACCTGGATTCCATCATGCACATCCACCCTATTGCTATAGATGTCCGCTCGGTTTAGCGTATCCATCATGTAAAGTTGCCTGTGTAGATGAAATTGAACGGATAATTCAGTCAGAGGGACCCGAAACCGTGATTGCAGTGATTGCGGAGCCAATCATCGGTGGCGGTGGTATTATTGTGCCACCTGACGAGTATTTCCCAAAATTGCGAAAAATCTGCGATGATTACGGGTTGTTGCTTATTCTTGATGAAGTGATTACCGGTTTCGGACGGACAGGAAAAATGTTTGCATGTGAGCATTGGGACGTACAGCCTGATCTCATCACGCTTGCAAAGGGATTGACGAGCGGATATATTCCACTCGGTGCATGTGTTGCTTCCACTTCTGTATTCAACACATTTCTTGGGGATTCTGATGAAAATCGAGAATTTTCACAAGTTTGTACCTATGGTGGGCATCCTGTTGCCTGTGCAGCAGGAGTGGCAAACCTGAATATTTTGCAATCAGAACGTCTCTGGGAAAACGCTGAAAAGGTAGGTAGTTATCTGCTTGAAAAACTAAAGACGTTAAAATCACTACCTATTGTTGGCGATGTGCGCGGTAAGGGTTTGATGCTTGCTGTAGAGCTCATTCAAACCGATGGCGCACACCTTGAAACTGCAAAAACGAACCAAATTGCAGGACAATTAAGAGAAAAAGGGGTTATTGTTGGGAAAATTGGTCACGCTGTTGATGAACCTGAAAATATCATATATATCGCGCCTCCGCTTATTCTTACGGAATCGGAAGCAGATAGGATTTTTAACACGTTACGCCAGGTACTTATCCAATAGAAGCTTTAACTGATGCCGTTTGGCGATGGGAATCTTATCTGATTGTGTAGCAATGGCGAATTGAAGGGCACTGCCGCAAGCACAATTTCGTTGTTCATCTCGGAGTTTTGACACTAAATTTCGGACAATCTTCTTGGAGATTTCTACATTAGATCGGAGGTTATCCAGAATCATCTCAGTAGTTACGTTATCGTGTTCTGGATGCCAGCAATCGTAATCGGTAGAACATGCAAGGACTGCGTAACAGATTTCTGCTTCGCGCGCAAGTTTGGCTTCCGGTGCTGCGGTCATGCCGATAATATCAAAACCGAGATGTCTGTAAACGTTGGATTCTGCCTGTGTAGAAAATGCAGGGCCTTCCATACAGATATAGGTTCCACCGTTATGAACGGTTGCCCCAACTTCTGTTGCAGCACTATGTAAAAGTGTGCTCAGATTTTCACAAAACGGGTGTGCAAGGCTGATATGTGCAGCAATCCCATCACCAAAAAAAGTTGATTCCCGGTTTTTAGTGTGATCGTAAAGTTGATCCGGTATAACAAAGTGTCGGGGTTCAATTTCCTGCTTTAGGCTGCCTACCGCACTCACGGAGATAAGCTGTTCTACACCTAACGATTTTAGGGCATAAATATTGGCACGGACATTAATATCAGAAGGAAGAAGCGGGTGACCTACGCCGTGACGCGGCAGAAAAACTACAGGTTGCCCATCAAGATTGCCGAGAATTAGGTCATCGCTCGGTTTGCCAAAAGGGGTCTCAATTTCAACTGTTTCAATATCGCTCAAACCGTCCATTTGATAGAATCCACTACCACCGATTATGCCAATTTTGACATGCATATACTTCTATTCTCCAAAGGAAAAGCAAATAGAATTGTGCTTTTGATTTAATTATGCCATTGCTACAATGTGGAAATTGGGTACTTGACGGAAGATCAAGTTCAGCTGTTGCAACTTACATTCGGATAAAGGAACTTGATCTAATTTTTGATCTCGGAAGGTGCCCAATGCATTTTATTGGGACGAACCATGTTTTTATTTCACATTTCCACCTTGACCACTATTTTGGGTTACCTATCTATATAAGTCAACGTTGGCTTGCCGGAATACCACCAGGAAACATATACGTACCAGCAAGCGGGTTCAAACAATTAAAGAATATCCTCAACAGGATTTCTGACTTAGATGCAGGACGAAATTGGGTCTACCAAATCACGCCAGTGGAAGCAGGTCATTCTATTCCGTTTCGGAAGAATTTAATTGCTCACATTTTGCCGGGTAACCACAGTGTCCCTGCTGTATCCTATCTGATTTGTGAAGTTCGCAAAAAACTGAAACCCGAATATCACGATTTATCAGGAAAAGAGATCGTGGCACTCAAACGTTCAGGTGTTGAAATTACATACGAGGTGCAGTTACCTTTAGTTGCTTATTTAGGTGATACGCGCGGCATTCCCCTCGACGCGCATCCATTGCTCACGCAATGTAAACTCTTGATTTGTGAATGCACCTTTATTACACCTGAACATCGTGAACGGGCTAAGAGAACGAAGCATTTGCATCTGGATATGTTACCATCTCTGTTAGAACATTTTGAGAGTGAGTATATTGTTCTAAATCACTTCTCACGCCGTTACACACCTGAGTTAATTCAACAAGAGGTTTTCAAAAGGTTACCAACTTCTGACCACTCCCGTGTTCACTTGTTTATTTGACAAATCCGCCTACTGCATTTATGCAGTGATAAATCTAACTTCTATTACGTGAGTTCAGAAAATAAATAAGAGTTTGTACTGCCATCGGATTTCTCCTTCTAATTAGATTGTAATTATAGCACAATTTTGTTTTAGGTAGTGGTCTAAATTTCCGATGGCACTTCAGTATTTTTGCGAGTAGTTTAAAACAATTAAACAATTTCTACATCATGGTGATAACCTTTCTATAGCCCAATTGCCGTTATCTCTTAAAGTATAACGGATCCGATCGTGAAGGCGACTTGGACATCCTTGCCAAAATTCAAACATGTTTGGCATAAGTCTGTAGCCCCCCCAATGCGGAGGACGCGGAATATCATCACCTTGGTAAGTTTGTTCTGCTTTTTTAAAGCTTGTCGTCAGATGTTCTCGCCCAGGAATAACGATGCTTTGTCGCTCTGTCTGGACAGCGAGTTGGCTATCAACGGGACGACTGGCGAAATAGGCATCCGATTCGGTAGGTGTCATCTTTTCAACTGTGCCGTTGCTTCGGACTTGTCGATCTAATTCTTTCCAATAGAAAACAAGTGTTGCATGTGGATTCTCTGCCAATTCCTTTCCTTTTTGACTGTCATAATCTGTATAGAAATAGAAACCGTTAGAATCAAAACCTCTGAGGACAACCATACGGGCAGAAGGGATTCCATCTAATGTTGCGGTTGCTAATGTCATTGCATCTGGCAGATCAATCTCTGCTGCTGTGGCATCATCAAACCATTTTTCAAATTGATCAAAAGGGTTTTGGGCGATATTATCTTCAGTTAATCCGCCGCGTGATTGATATTCTCTGCGGAGTTTATCAGTGTTCATGTTATTTTTTCCAGTAATTCGGTGAAAAGAGGATAAGCACGGTATAGAGTTCAAGACGTCCAAGTAGCATGCAGAAGGTGAGAATAAATTTACCTACAGTGGCAATATGAGCATAATTATCAACGGGGCCAACATCACCGAGTCCAGGACCGATGTTTCCCATTGTAGCAATTGTGCAACCCGCGGCAGTAATTAAATCTAATCCCAAGGTCGTCATAATACATGTCACAATAGCAAAGATGCCGATAAAAAAGAAGAAAAAACCGAGGATATGTGTAAGCACTTCAGGTGGCACGACTCTATCATTAACACGAACGGGGAGGACAGCGTGCGGAAAGATAAGTCGTTTAATTTCAGCACCACTCTGTTTTATAAGAAGGAGGAATCGGAGCTGCTTCATCCCGCCGCTTGTCGATCCTGCACATCCACCATAGAACATAAGTGTTACTAAGATAAATTGTGATAAGGCGGGCCACGTTTCAAAATCAGCCGTGCCATAACCTGTTGTAGTAGTTATAGATAAAACTTGGAATGCACCGTATCGGATTGCATCTCCCACGGAATCGTAAGGAGGTTGTTCATTAGCGTTTCCAAAATTCACGGTATTCCATGAAATGAGAAGAATGCTTAAAAGAATCACGACACAATAGAATCGGAATTCGGTATCTCTGAAATAGCTTTTTACATCACCACGGAGGGCGCGATAGTGCAAGGCAAAATTAGTGCCTGCCAGAAACATGAAAACAATTATGACGACTTCAATATAAACGCTATTGTAATGTGCGATACTGGCGTTTTTTGTTGAAAAGCCACCAGTTGCCATCGTCCCAAATGTATGGCAAAGCGCATCAAAAAGAGTCATACCACCGAACCAAAGCAATATCGTTTCTAATATCGAGAGTAAGATATAGACTCCCCACAACAGTTTCGCTGTTTGCGCGATACGGGGTGTGAGTCGGTCTGTTTGGGGACCTGGTGCTTCTGCACGAAACAGCTGCATTCCCCCAACGCCGAGCATTGGGAGAATTGCTACTGCAAGTACAACAATTCCCATGCCGCCAAGCCAGTGGCTGAAGCTGCGCCAAAACAGCATTGCATGCGAAAGATGTTCAATTTCTTCTAATACTGTTGCACCGGTTGTTGAGAAACCGGACATAGATTCAAAATAGCAGAACGAGAATTCTGCCAGAGGCGTACGACCTTCTACTGAGAAAGTTCCTGCAAAAAGATAGGGAAAAGCGCCGAAGAGCGCGACAAACACCCACCCTAAAGCAACAATGGCGAACCCTTCACGGATGCCGAGTTCTGGTTCTGCCGGTTTTATGGTGAATCGGAGGATTAAACCGACACATAATGTTATAACGGTAGCATAAACAAAAGCGAACAGGTCCTTTTGTGGTTCGTCTGCGCTGAAATGGTAGTAAATGGCTATGATCAACGGCAATAGCATTGTGCCGGCGAGACAAATTAATAGGTTACCAAGTGTATGAAAAATGAGTTTTCGACTCATAGGTGATGATTATCGGTTTTGGCTGGTAAAACTGAAGCCATCGCGGTAAATGCGGTTTCCTAACCGCATCGGAATTATCGGTTTTGGATAGTAAAACTAAAAGGCTATTACAAGCTGTCGGTAAAGAAATTTTGATGGACATTCGAACCTTTTGCTGACTGCTGATAGTTATTATACTCTTCGAGTAGCAAACATATCTTCTACAGCCGGTATTGCATCTGGCATGCTGAAGACGATAACACGATCAGCAGGCTGAATGACACTTTCGCCACTGGGAATAATAAGTTTTTCGCGTCGGAGGATCGCCCCTATAAATGCGTTGTCGGGGAATTTGGCTTTCAACGAACTGAGTTCTTTGTGTGCAATTTTTGCGTTTATACCAGCGACAATTTCAATCACTTCAGCGTCAATTTCATGAAGCGAAGCAACAGAGATAATATTGCCACGGCGGATAAGACGTAGCAGGTTACTAACAACGGTCAAGTGTCTGCTGACGGCTCCATCTAAACGGTGGATTCGAGTTAGCAATGGAAGATAGCGCGGTTGTTGAATTAAAGCGAGTGCGCGTTGTGCACCGTGTTCCTTTGCTGTCATACATGCCATAATATCGTTTTCATCATCGCCAGTTACCGAAACAAAGCCGTTTACTTCTTCTATACCAGCTTCTTCTAACAATTGGAATTGGAGATAATTTCCATGTAGGACAGTTGTGCGTTTTAAAGATCGTGACGCGAGTTCTGCCAAGTTTTCATCTGACTCAATCAGTTTTACATCAGTACCATTTCCCTCAAGAACGCGTGCGAGTTCAATGCCGATAGCACTTGCCCCGACAATGATGACACGTTCAAGATGTGGGTTAAAGAATATCCCGAAAAGCCTGAACAACTGCTCAATAGCCAATGCACTACCGATCACAAAGACATCATCCCCCTGTTTGAGAATATCCCGCCCGCTTGGAATGATAACATTTTCTTGTTCGCGCCTTTTAATTGCTGCAAATCGTATATTTGATAAAACACCGTTCCTATCCAATTCTGCAAGAGATTTTCCTATGAAAGGATTTGTCTGCCTAATTCGAAACGCAGCAAGTTGGATTCTTCCATCTTCAAATTCAACGATTTCTCGTGCTTCGGGTGTTTTCAAGAGACGTGTAAATTCCTCAACGCACAAGTGTTCAGGATTAACAAGTAAGTCGATCCCAAAGTCTTTCGGCGTGAGCCCACTTTCATCCGAAAAATAGTCTGGATTCGAAACGCGAGCGATTTTGGTTTCAACCTCGTAACGATCTGCGATTTGGCATGCAAGCATGTTAATCTCATCGCTGTTTGTAACAGCAATGAGAAATTCGGCATCACTGATACCTGCATCTTTGAGCAGCACCGGTGATGCACCTGATCCGCGAAGGGTTTGCAAGTCTAACTGTTCGTTGACACGTTGGCAAGCCTCTTCGGATTCATCAATTAAGACGACATCGTTATTATCTACTGTTAACAATTTGGCAGTATGAAATCCGACTTCACCTGCGCCTATGATGATTGCTTTCATATTTTGACTATTAAATCTGGGCACCTTTCTGCAGAAAGGGCAAGTTTCACAGGAAACCAATGGAAACTTTGAACTGTCTCGTTTGATGGTAAAAAATCATCAAAAACATCTATGAAGTACGCGAAAAATTTTCACTGGTACTGTGCAAGAAGGTCAGCAGCTGTTACAATCAGGGTGCCCTGGTAACTTTTAAGGGGTAACAAATGCTTCCGATCACCGGTAACAATGTGAGTGGCACCACCAACAACTGCACATTCTACGATTTTGTCGTCGTCTGGGTCCGTAGTAATACCTTTGAGTCGGTTAGTAATCTTAACTGTCTGGTGAAAACCGAGGAGATTTGTGATCACTTCCAAGGTCTGTGAAGGGGAAAAATTAAACTTGTTCGTTAGTTTCTCTTCAAATTCGTCAAGTATTTCTACGCAGGTTATTCCTGAAACTCTGCCATGCTTTGCAAGTTCAATGGAGGCATAAGGAACACCTCCCCAAACCGTGCCTGATATCAGAACATTTGTATCGTAAACCACTATTGGTTGCATTCCCGGTCCTCATGGACAAGGTCATCAATAAAATTCTCACGTTCTGTTTCGGTCATCGTGTCCCAATTCAACCCCCGTGACGCGCAGAGTCGTCGAACCTGTGATTCAGCATATTTCATTCGTTCTTCGTGCCCAATGCTTGCCTTTTCTGCAAGTGCGATTAGAATTGTTCGTTTTTCTTGTGGCGGCATCTGTTGGATAACATCAATAACTTGTTCGGTTGTTAATTCAATTGTGAGGTTCATGCCAATATCTCCTAAATTTTTAATCCTAATCCTAATAAGAATTTTCTTGAATATCAAGCAAAATATCGATTTGTAAAAACGCGAACTTGATAATACTATGGTATTATAGAAATAGTCCCCTTTTGGTATAAGAGGTAAGTAAACCTTCCTAAAAGGAGTTCTTTATCCGTATTATATCACTTTTTTGCGAAATTAACAACCTGTTTTCATTTTGGATACCCCTATGAATATTCATCAAGCGGTGGACAGGAACATACAAGATTCCTGTCTCCATGAACCTCGTTAATACGTGCGACTGGCGGCCAAAATTTAGTTTGGCGTACCCAAGTTTTTGGGAATACGGCTTTTTCGCGTGAGTACGCGTGGTTCCATTCCGTTTGTGTAGCTGTTTCAACAGTATGTGGGGCATTTTTTAGCACGTTGTCGTCCGATGATACGTCACCATTTTCAATTTCAGCGATCTCTTCGCGAATGGAGATAAGTGCCGAACAGAAACGATCTATTTCCGTTTTGGACTCGCTTTCAGTGGGTTCAATCATCATCGTACCGAGAACTGGCCAGGATACCGTTGGCGCATGGAAACCGTAGTCCATCAAACGTTTGGCGACATCCGTCACTTCTATACCAGCAGTTTTCTTAAAGTCGCGTAGATCGATGATACATTCATGTGCAACCAACCCATTTTTACCTGTATAAAGGACAGGATAATGGGATTCCATCTGTTTGGCAATATAATTGGCATTAAGGATGGCAACTTCTGTTGCTGATTTTAACCCTCCCGCTCCCATCATTGCGATGTATGCCCAAGAAATAGGTAGAATGCCTGGACTTCCCCATGGTGCTGCGGATACAGGCCCAATTCCATTGTCCCCTCCGACTTTAACAATTGGATGGTTGGGTAGGAAATCGGTTAGATGTGCTTTTACGCCAATCGGCCCCATTCCAGGACCGCCGCCACCGTGTGGTATACAAAAAGTTTTATGCAGGTTGAGATGACAGACATCAGCACCGAGATCAGCAGGACGACTGAGTCCGACAAGTGCATTGAGATTAGCACCATCCATATATACCTGTCCACCGTGTTCATGAACAATATCGCATATCTCGCGAATCTTTTCTTCAAAAACACCGTGTGTTGATGGATAGGTGACCATTGCCGCGGCGAGTGTTTCGTGATGTGTTTCTGCCTTTTCTTTTAAGTCAACCAGATCAATGTTGCCTTCTGTGTCGCATGCAACGACTACGACTTTCATACCTGCCATAACAGCACTGGCAGGGTTTGTGCCGTGTGCAGATGTTGGGATTAAACAGACATCGCGATGTGCTTCGTTTCGGCTTTGATGGTATTTTCGGATAACTAACAGGCCAGCATATTCACCCTGTGAACCTGCATTCGGTTGCAGTGAGATTGCGCTGTAACCTGTTATTTCAGCTAACCATGTTTCTAATTGATCAAATAGAGTGTGATAACCTTGTGCTTGTTCGCTCGGTACAAAGGGGTGTAACTCACCGAACGCTTGCCATGTGACAGGCACCATTTCTGCTGTCGCATTGAGTTTCATCGTACAAGAACCAAGCGGTATCATGGCGTTCACGAGAGAGAGGTCTTTTGCCTGCAGTCTGTGGATATATCTGAGCATCTCCGTTTCGGAATGATAACTATTAAAAACAGGGTGCGTCAGACATTCAGATTTTCGTTTCAATTCTGTGGGAATTTCAATAGATTTTGCCTCGCGATTGCCAGTAGCGTTTATCGCAAAGAGTTGAACCAGGTCGTCAACATCTGCATGTGCGGTAGTTTCGTCAAGCGATATGCCAACGTGTGTTGAATTTATTATGCGAAGATTTATCTGCTTTGCTTGCGCAGCAGAAAGCAATTTCTCAATTCTTTCTGCACCAACGTCAACACAGAGCGTATCAAAACAGGGCGCATCTCCTGTGTTATAACCAAGGTTTTCAAGTTCGGTACGTAGTGTGCGGGTCCACGAATGGACCCGTTCTGCAATTTGCCTAAGCCCTTTAGGTCCGTGATAGACAGCGTACATTCCTGCCATAACAGCAAGGAGTACCTGTGCTGTGCATATATTGCTTGTTGCTTTTTCACGGCGGATGTGTTGTTCACGCGTTTGCAGTGCTAATCGGATGGCAGGTTCACCGTTTGCATCGTGGGATACACCGGCAATTCGTCCGGGGATGCTGCGTTTAAGTTCTTCGCGCGTGGAGAGGAAAGCAGCATGAGGGCCACCATATCCAAGCGGAACACCAAACCGTTGTGAGTTGCCTATAGCAATGTCTGCACCAAATTCGCCAGGAGGCTTCAAGAGCATGAGTGCTAATAGGTCTGTAGCAGCAACGAACAAGCCTCCAGCGGCATGCACCTGTTCAGCGAATTGGTGATAATCGTAAATCACCCCATCTGTGGCGGGATATTGCGCGATAGCACCTAAGATCGGCGTGTCAAAATTGACATCACGATGGTCACCGATTTGCAATTCAATGCCAAGGGGTTCAGCGCGTGTTTGTAAAACAGCGATTGTTTGTGGATGGCAGGTTTCTGACACAAAAAAGATACGACTGATCTCCTGCGGTACGTATGCATAACACATTGTCATCGCTTCAGCAGCAGCTGTCCCCTCATCAAGAAGGGAGGCATTGGCAAGGGGCAGTCCGGTTAAGTCTATTACCATTGTTTGGAAGTTTAGCAGTGCTTCTAAACGACCTTGTGAAATTTCGGCTTGATAGGGTGTGTATTGGGTATACCAACCAGGGTTTTCAAGGATATTTCTTTGGATAACAGGTGGGACGATGCAATTATAATACCCCATGCCGATATAGGAACGGTAAACTCGGTTTTGGGAAGCGAGCTGTTTTAAGGCATCAAGTGCCTCGGACTCTGAAAGACCTACTGAGCCTGTGGTTTTCCCATTGATATCTAAACTGAGCGGTGATGATAAACGGATGTCGGCTGGCACAACGTCTTCAATGAAATCTGCCATTGAAGTATAACCGAGCGTTTCCAGCATCTGTTCAATGTCTTCAGAACGAGGTCCGATATGTCTATTTGCGAAGTTTATCTTTTCTGTTTCAAGCATGCTCCGCCTCAATGTGCGCTTGATAACTGTCGGCATCAAGGAGATTGTCAAGTTCGCTGGGATCGCTCATCTTGATTTTGAGAAACCACCCATCATCATAAGGTGATTCATTGACCTGTTCTGGAGCGTCAAGGAGGGTTTCGTTTACCTCAATCACTTCTCCACTGACAGGTGCGTAGAGGTCAAACGCTGCTTTGACAGATTCAATCACCCCGAATTCCGTTTTATGTGTTAGTTGGGTGCCTACTTCTGGTAATTCGACGTAGACAATATCCTGAATTTCGGATTGGGCATAGTCTGTGATACCAATCGTGGCGATGTCGTCTTCTTGACGCACCCATTCATGGCTTTCATTGTATTTTAAATTATCTGGAATCATCTAATTTTCCTTCACGTTTATTTAATCACTATAGCATTTAGCTCTGATTCTCACCTATTACGATTATATCATTTTCCAATCTGCATAGCACGATTGATTTCCAAATCATCAAAAGCGTGTCCATTTTTGTCTGTAATCCGCAGATAAAATCCCCAACCTTGTTTCTCCTCACACACCTTGACGAGGATACTGTTCGTACCTGTCTTAAGTTTTACGGGAAAAATATATCTGTCCACTATTGCTTTATGCGTTTCTGTATGTGCATGGACTTCTACCCCGTTTAGCCAGACTTTTCCTTGATCGTCGCTATCAAATCGGAATTGGACTTCCCTTTCATCAGATGAAGTAACGGTTGTCCATGCATAAGCAACACGCCAATCAACATCTTTCCCAAACCTGATATTGCCATCCAATTTATCATCTGAACATTTCTGCCAACTCACCTTACCATCTATAGCATCGTATTTTACGGTTGTGTCAATATGTGTTGCATCTTCAGGAATATATGCGGTATCAAAACCGATTTTATCTATATTATCAAATGGACCGAGGACTATCCATGCGTCTTCCGTAATTAAACCCGTTTTTTGAATATGTTCACCTGCTTTGTCAAGCATACCTTTATCACGGTAATATTCAGCGATACTAAGGTTAGCATCTAAATCCTGCGGGTCAAGTCTAATTGCTTCAGTAAAATCTTTAAATGCTGCTTGATAGTTTTTTAGTTTAAGATTTATATTACCGCGTGCTTTGTATGCTTCACCGTTGTTGTGGTCAAGTTTGATGATTTTAGAATAATCGTCTTTTGCACCTTTATAGTCTCCAATGTGGTTCTTTGCGCTGCCACGAGCATTGTATGCATGAATATTCTCTGGATCAACTTTTATTGCTTGATTATAGTCATCTATTGCATCATCATGCTTGCCGAGTGCATCTTTGACACCCCCGCGGATCATAAAATAAAAGGTATCCTCTGGATTTAACTGAATAGCTTTATCTAAATGTGTTATCGCTTGGTTATAGTCCTTGGCATAGTATTTTTCTTGTGCCATCATATAACATTGGACCGAACGGATAACTTTGCGCTTATGCCACTGTTGCATAGATTCTGTTTTAGTTTCAGTAAGTAGTGCTTTGACCGTGTTTGAGGGAATAGCATAACTATAAGAATCATAACCTGCAGCTACAACGCCAATAACTTCGCCTTCACTGTTTAGAATAGGACCACCACTGTTTCCAGCAGAAACATCAACTGTCATCTTAAACCATTTATTGTTATTCTGAATGCTATGTATAGTCCCCTCGGTTACTTTGTAATTATCTGGAAATCCTGCCGCATATACAGACTCACCAATTTGGGCTCTATCACTGTTCCCAAGAGGAAGTGGTGTGCCTTCATCTTCAATTTTTAGGACGACAAGGTCATTCTTTATATCAAAAGCAACTACCTCTTCAATTCGCCAGACTGTCTCACTGTTAATCAGTTTTGCGGTATGGAGACCTGGCACTGCAACAACATGTATATTGGTAACAATCTTATCTTTGTCTACGAAGAAACCTGTCCCAATACCGGCTATTGAAAAGTTACCACCGACTATACGCACTATAGATTCTTTTGCCTTATCGGATATTAAGTCAGTTTCTGTTGGTTTTTCGGTAGTTTCCTGTGCATAAGAAAGCGAAAAAAATAACCCTAAAATCAATAAACAGAATAAAAATTTTGTATCGTGTCTCATTTTCCTACCTCCGGATCTATCTCTTTTGCCTTCTCAAAGTCAACCTCCGCTGCTTCATGCTGTCCAAGTGCTTCCTTTGCCAGTCCGCGATTGTGGTAGGCGATAGCATATTTGGGGTTAAGTTCAATCGCTTTATCGTAATCAGCAATCGCACCATCATAGTCCTTGAGAGCAGCCTTTGTCTGTCCACGGTCATTGTAGGCGGGAGCTTGTTCGGGTTTTATTTTTATAGCTTGATTATAGTCTTCTATTGCGCCATCGTAGTCACCCAGCTTGTGCTTTGCATTACCGCGATCTTTATAAGCAAAGTAAGCTCCGAAAGGGTCGTCAGTATTACTAACTTTTATTGCTTGATTGTAATCTTCTATTGCACCAGTATAGTCACCCATGTCAACTTTTGTTAACCCTCGACTCCTATAAGCATAAGGTTCGTCGGGTTTCAGTTTGATAGCTTGTGTAAAATCTTCTAAGGCACCTGCATGATCACCAAGATCACGCTTGACAAGACCACGACTGTTTATACAGTAATATGCGAAACCGGGTTCAATTTTCATAAGCTTATTATAGTCTTCAATTGCACCTGCATAGTCACCAAGTTTTTGCTTTGCCTCCGCGCGCTTCATGTAAGCATAAGCATGAGGTTTTAGTTTGATTGCGTATGTAAAATCATCTATTACCCCCCGCAAGTCACCAAGAATCTCCTTTACAGACGCTCGATTTTGGAAGGCCTGAGCATCGTCAGGTTTTAGTTTGATGACCTGCGTAAAATCTTCTAAGGCACCTGCATGATCATCAAGCTTACGTTTTGCCCACCCGCGCTGGTTGTATGCATTAGCGTCGTCAGGTTTTAGTTTTATCGCTTGTGTATAGTCCTCTATTGCTCCGATATGGTCTTTAAGTGCCTCCTTCGCAGCAGCACGATTTTTATATCCGTAGGCATCATTAGGCTTTAGTTTGATAGCTTGTGTGAAATCTTCTATCGCACCCGCATAGTCCCCTTTTGCTGACTTCTCATAACCGCGTTGTTTGTAATTAATAACATCTCCAGAAGATGGTTCTGATTCAATAGAAGATGGTTCTGATTCAACAAATGTTCGTGTTATCGTCTTTCTAACGACTGTGCCATCCTTGCGTGACTGCACCTCAAGACGTGACTGTCCCTCAAGTTTCTTTTTAATGTCCTCAAGTTTCTTACGAAGTTCAAGATCGTCCGGGTTTAGTTTCAATACATGATTATAGTCATCTATTGCCCCTTTATAATCACCAAGTGTACTTTTTGCCTCTCCCCGTATCTTATAGATTTCCGTATCATCAGGATTCAGTTCAATCGCTTTATTGAAATCTTTTATTCCTTCTTCAGCGTTCCCACCATAATATTGATGCCAGCCTTGCATGTAATAGGCATAGGCACGGACAGCTTTTCGCTTCCGCCATTGATCCAGAGGTTCCGTAGATGTAGAACCGGCAAGCAACGCCTTGATTGCGTTTACAGGACTATTGCCAGGGTCATGGCCATAGTGGATTCCAATGACTTGACCTTTACTGTTTAGCACGGGACCGCCACTGTTCCCTGGGTAAACTTCAGCTGATGTTTGGAACCGTTTATCGTTTTTTCGTATTTTTTCTACAACGCCTTCGGTAACCTTATATCTGCTCTCTGAAGAAGGGAATCCCACGTGAAAGACAGGTTCACCGATCTGAAGCGTATCGCTGTCACCCAAAGGGAGTGGGACACCTTCACCTTTCACTTTTAGGATAGCGATGTCTGCCTCAATATCAAACGCCACAACACTTTCCACTAACCAGATCGTTTTTTTGTGACTTAATTTAGCGGTAATAGGTCCGCCTGTAATAATTGCAGCAACGTGGAAATTTGTTGCAATCTTATCGGGTGCTATAAAAAATCCCGTACCACCACTTAATCCAAGATCAGCTCCTCTACGGGAAAACCCGACTATACGCACTGTAGATTCTTTTGCCTTATCGGATATTAAGTCTATTTCTGTTGGCTTTTTGACAGTTTCCTGCGCATAAGAAAGTGAGAGGAATAGTGTTAGAACCAAGAAACATAATAAAAATTTTGTGTTATATTTCATTTTTTATTATCTCCAAGAAGTTATGTTCATTTCTAAATAAAAGGCACCTTCACAATTTCCGCGGGATGCAGTTTCCCTCGGATGTCAATTTCTATGTTTTTCCCAGTATTCGAGGAGATAGACGCAAAACCGATATTGCATTTCAAACTCGGTGACGGTGCGCCACTCGTCACTTTACCGATAGGGCTGCCATTTTGATAGACGTCATATCCGCACCGCGCAACGGCACGGTCCAACGTATGAAAACCGACTAATTTCTTCCTTAAATCTCCTTTTTCCTTTTGTGCCAGAAGAACATCTTTACCGATGAAATCACCCGTATCTAATTTGACAAACCGACCGAGTCCCGCCTCATAAGGTGTTGTGTTTTCGTCCATATCCATGCCGTATAGACGGAGTCCTGCTTCCAGTCTTAAGGTATCGCGCGCACCAAGTCCGACTGGTTGTCCGCCTGTTTCTATCACAGCAGGATAGAGTGCATCCCATAAATCTTCTGCATCGCTTGCCTCAACGTATAACTCAAAACCGATTTCACCGGTATAGCCAGTTCGAGAAATTGCTGCACCTATTCCAGCAACCCTACTTACTTCAAACCTAAAAAACTTAATTTCATAGACAAGTTGTCCAGGAGTGAAACCCATCAGAACGTCCATAGACCTTGGGCCTTGTAGTGCAATAAGAGCTGTGTCGTCACTGCTATCAGTCACTGCTGCTCCAGTATCATTGTGGGTTTTTATCCATTCAAAGTCTTTTTCAATGTTAGCAGCGTTCACAACCAAAGTATAATCATTATCGGCATGTTTATAAATCACTAAGTCATCAACTATACCACCGTTTTCATTGCAGAGGAGCGTATATTGCACCTGTCCATCGGTTAAGCGGCTCACGTCGTTTGTGCAGAGTTTTTGGACTAAGTCGTTTGCTCCCTGTCCCTGAACGTCAATTTCTCCCATGTGTGATAAATCAAATAAGCCGACGGTTTCACGGACAGCGAGATGTTCCTTAACAATACTGGTATATTGCAGCGGCATCTCCCACCCACCGAATTCGGTAAATTTGGCATTGAGGGATTTGTGGATTTCATAAAGTGGTGTTCTTTTCATTTGTTTTGTTCCACGATGCAGCAATCACATTTTCAAAGTTGCACAATCAATTATCATTCTCTGTATCTTCATTTCTATTAGAAGGGGCATCTACCCATTTAAGCCAGAACTCCACACGCAATTCATCTGGTTTCATAGTCGTTTCATCTAACAAATCCACGATATTTGACACTGTGTCTACTGCCAAAATTTCACCGTCTGTAAAATGCAAATATAATACTTCAGTTTGTTGAACGCCCTCTATCTTTTTGCACATACCAAACGACACTTTCTCAACTGTTTTACCTGTCATTCTTATTGCTTGACGAGTTGAAGATAGTTGATGCACATCTCCAGCAATTTTGGGGAGAACATCTATCATATCATGTCTCCTTAATTCATGTTCAGATGAAACATTAAATTCTGATTCTATTAACTCAAGCAGCTCTTCATAAGCCTCAACAGCAATTTTCAAATCGTTCCAGAAATCTTCAAAGGCATTAGATTCTTTAGCTGCGTCTCTGACACCGTGACTTGGTTTTGAACGTTGTTTACTAACTTCTGCCAGTAAGGTGTGAAGTTTGGAATTTTTATTAAATTCGTTAAACACATGTCTTAGCAAAGTTGGAAGTCTCATGTTCTTTGCATCAGGGATTGTTTTGTTTCTCAGATTTGCAAACTCCAGAAGACATTCTCTCGAAAGCGAGTCAACTAAGAACCCGTATAACCTTTGATGTACGTCTTCATAAGCATGGGTGTTTTGTGAAATGGGATATATAATAGAGTTGTCAGGCACTGCTGTGTAAAGAGGTTGATTCACAAGTGTTTTACAACAAGCATTAATTTTTTTTATAATATAACTTAATTGTCCTTTTGGTTCAAATGGAGTATCCCAATTGTTTTTAAACATTCTATCGTGCCACCATTCGAATCGCTCATCATTTTTTGCCAGTAAAGACTTATCAACGATTAAGTTATCCCACTTCTTTCGTTCAATGTCTGGGGCTTTTTTGATATCTGGGACATAAACCCCTATGCATTGCGTGCCATCTTTTTTGTGATGATATCCAAAACGAATTTGTAGGATGTGTTCGTTTAGTCTATCAGCAGATTCAAGTTCATAATAATATGCATCCGTTGTTTTAAGAACACCCCCATAATAATTATTATCTAATTCATACTTGTTTGGATGGCTGGTGTAAAGATTTAACACATCTGCTTCAAAGAAAACAATGAACGTATCTAATGCCGGATTGTCTGACATGGTATTTCTCCACTAATAACAACAAATGGTAATTGATGAAAAGTCAAATCTGTCGTGATGTCGAAATAATTTGATATCATTCCGTAACAATCGTTTCCTCTCCAAGCATATCAATAATCTTCACAGCAACGCGCGCATCAGGGCGCGGCAGCGATACCGTGTATTCTCCCTCAATAAAAGCATCCTTTTTCTCAGGAACATCACTCTCAACGATTGTCCAATGTTCTCCCGTGTAGTCGGTATCAATCAATACGCAATCAATCTGCGCACGGAAGTCGTCAATATGTTCGTCAAAAATGGTGCGGTCTATGTCCATGCGTGCTAAAATGGTCGGACTGATATACTCTGAAATGGTAATTTTGACGTTTTCTCCTTCTCTCTCAAAATTAACCTCCGCTGAGGCAGGCTCAAAAGTAGTGATTCCCTCGCTACCGATGTCACGCACAAAGATTTTGTTTACGGCGCGCCGCCTGTTTTCCTCCTTAAGTTCTGCCTGAATACCACTATTGATCCCGTAACAAAATACTGTGATATTGCGCGACTCTTCCGGACGATTCTCAAGTTCGTCTTTAATCGTCTGAATATCTAATGGCGTAAGCGGTTTCGTTAGGTCAATAATTTTAACGAGTGTTCCATCTAACGTGCCATCAAAAAATGCCTCTTGCCTATCAGTTTGCACGCCATATTTTTTTAGCACAATATCCTTTCGTTCCAAATGGGTGCTGGCATCGTAGTTATTGACACGATAGTGAACAATGCCGCGCTGTGTTTCGGGAAGCGTCTGCAGTCTTTTTATTGTCGTCTGAACTGCCCCTTTGTTGATATCTGCAGCGATCCAACGTCTACCGAGTCTCTCTGCGACAGCAGCAGTGGTGCCGCTACCGACAAAGCAGTCGAGAACGATAGAATCTTCGTTGCTTGATGCATTGATGATTCGTTCAAGGAGTTCTTCTGGTTTTTGAGTAGGATAATCAAGGTACTCGTTAGGTCTAATACCTAACCCAGGAATATCATCCCATATATTATCAGCAACTGTTTTTTCAATGACCTTATTGTCAACAATTTCTCTGTAGTACTTGATAGATATTTTACCGGCTGTCGCTGACACCTTGCCATCATTAATCTGAAGTTCTCCACCGTGTGAAACATGAACGCGTCCCTCTTGATTTAGTCTAATGATACTTTCGTCAGAGTATGCACCACGGTCAGAAGTGCGGAAAAAACCTCTTTCATCTTTCTTGTATTTTTTCTTTGCCTCTTTCAAAGAGATAGCATTTACCTTTTCTATCTTGTTCCAAAATGCGTTGTTCTTGTCTTTTGCATATATATATATATAATCTGAACTGAACGGCATGAACTGGGCATGTGTTTTCATTCCGCGTACAATTTGACGCCTCCATGTCACAAGGTTTAGAAAATTACTTTTCCCAAAAATTTCATCCATAGTAAGTCGGATATAACTATTCATTCTCCAGTCACAATGGACATAGATTGATCCATTGTCTGACAATAACTCCCGTAGTAAAATCAGTCTTTCAAACATGAATTGTAGGTAGTTATCATTTGCCCAGATGTCGCTGTATTGTGTCTGTTCAATAATGGATTGTTCTTCACCTTGTAATGCCATCGCTTCACCGCGTAATTTTACCTTCCTGACGTAATCTGCACCACTGGCAAACGGTGGATCTATGTAAATTAAGTCTATCTTCCCGCGAAAACCTTGCACCAGCAGTGTAGAGAGGATCTCTTTGTTATCACCGTGAAAAAGGAGATTAGGACCGTCCTTAAATTTTTCGTAAGTCGGTTCTTTTTCTGGGTTCTCAACGTTATAGGTGTCTACCAATTGTGCAGGATAGTTGGTAATTGTGTCAATCGGGCGTTTGCCTACCCAGTGCAGCATGGGTCTGCCTTTAACTGGGGTGATCTTCATTGTGTTCCCTTTCGCAATCTTCTTGTCTCAGCTCAGCAACAGCGCGTTCAACATCTTGATAGACTTCTTCTTCGCTGATTCCTCTATTTTGTTCGTAGACACTTTTCATGACTTGCAAGAGTTTCTTCCAGTTTTCCGAATTGGCCTTCCTGAGTTCTAAACTTTCTTCGTTTCGTTTGGAAATAGTCATTTGTTCACGATCAAGAATCTTAGTAACTGCCATATCCAGACTCCTTTTCATGTGGTTGTTCTGAATCATTGGTGGGAGAACCTTTTAACTTTGAGAGAATGTCCAGCACTTTATCCAGTTGCAGTGGGTGCTTGGCATTAAGGAGATAAGTAAGATCCTGCGGACTGAGATCTGTCCAGTTAACAAGTCTGTCAATCCCACCCTGCGCCTCTGCAACATCTTTCATGCATAACAATAGTGTCTCAATGTTGCCATCTTTATCGAAATCTTGAAGTGCAACTTCCAGGTAATCTTTTGCAAATTCTGGTTGTGCAAGGTCTTTAAGGAGATAATCTTTAAAAGGTGTTGTGCATTGCTGAAGTTTAATATCTATATTCATGGTAATTACTCCTTCATTTGTTCTAAGAAGTCGTTCCAATAGTCTTGTGCTTTTTCAATATCCCGCTGTTGTGTGCCTTTCGTACCGCCACAAAGCAAAATAACAATGTCATTTTGAAAGAGCCCGAAATAGACGCGATATCCAGGTCCATAATGGATTCTCAATTCATATAAACCTGAACTTAATCGCTTGAAGTCGCCAAAATTACCTACTCGCAAGCGTGCAATTCTATTAGAGATGGCTATTTGTACTTTTTGATTTTTAATCCGCGTGTACCATTGCCGATACGGATTGCGTCCGCTTGGCGTAGTATAGTGAAGTATCTCTCTGGGGCGAATTTGCATGTCTATTAAGTATAATGAATTTTTAGCAAGTTTTCAACCTTTTACCATCCAAACAGTGTGAGACTACCACTTACTTATACCGAACTCACGCTAAATTAGCTTCACTATTATTCTGTGAAGTATCATTCCCATAAATCCATTCTCGAATTTTCTGCATTTCGTTTATATTCTCTTGGAGAAAAGCGTCCTTCGTATAAATGACTTTATATTCAAAATGTGCATCCGGCTGCAACTTTGCCAAACGCCGGACTGCCTTCTTTTTTGCCACGACATCCGGGGCGCCGCGTTCGTTTTCAGACTTAATCTCAACGATGTAGAATTCTCCAGTGTTCTTGACGATAACAAAATCAGGAAAATAGCGATGATAATTGTTATCAACGCCTTTGTATTCAAAATGAAAGTCAGTTTTCTTTATATTCGTCAAACTTCCAGTAAACAGAAATGCTTTGACTTCTGCAGCGGGTTGATTTAACGTTGCCAAAATCGTTTTAAAGAAACTTTGTTCAGGCCCGCTATCAAAATCGTAGGGCGTATAATGATAACTCACATCGTGATTGTCTTCTAAGTCGGCTTCATTAAGCAGAAGGTCAACTTTGCTCTTGCGCAGACGCAACCGATGAACGTAGCAGTCATTAGCATCATCTTTTTCAAAAAGCAGATTACCATCGTCATCGTGGATACGGATAAGCGCGAGATGTTCTATTACTTCCTCCTCAACTACTTCGTAATTTTGTTGCTGCTTTTCCACCTGTTTGCATAGCGAATCGAAGTGTTTATACGGGACTTGCCCCTCTGGATAAAGCCTTTTGAGGTTTTCAAGCGTTTTTATAACTGAGAGATGATAGTTTGTTGCAAGCCGTCTTGCCAATGTGTAGCAATCAGCTGTCTGATTAGTAATCTTAACTTCGTCTTGCTGTCCTAACCCTGTGAGTGGTGAAGCGGCTCTTTGTGTGAAATCGGGAGTCAGAATACTCCGATAAGCAGTTGGAGTCTCGTCTACGTCTGTAGGCATACTTAACTGAACCTCTGTCGGTGCATTTTCTAACGGCACAACTCGGCGCACCAATTGCACAATTTTTAATTTCGGCAAATCGGGTTTACGAATGCGTAGCACAACTTCTTCCGTTTCCGCGTCTTGTGTGCGGAGTTCACCAAGTGTAGTCCCGAAGTTTGCCTGCAATTCTTTATCTAAAATCGTGCTGTTTTTCGTATCCAAAAAGATTTTTGCTGTTCGTGTGTTACCTTTCACTTGACGGAGACATCGGGTTGAGGCTTGCAAAATAAAGTTGCTACTCGTTGTCTGTTCCTTGATAAGTGCGCAAGCGAATAGACTCGGACAATTCCATCCCTCTGTCCCTTTCCCAATAAGTAGAATAATACGTTTCTGACTGTCAGGATTGTTAAGGCGATTGAATTCCTCAATTTCCTGCGGACTTGATTTTTGCGTATTGACGAGTACCTGAGCAAAACTCTCTCCGATTTCTGCAAGTGCATTTTGAATATGTAGCAGGGAGCTATCCAAATGTTCTTGTGTCTTGAAGTAAAAGGCGATTTTCGCTTTCGCACCGTTAGACAATGATACATCACCGTAGTTTTCAAAAAAGTCACTGATAACGCTACGGACCACGTCTGCGTCAGGAATCGTGCCGATAGGGTACTGAACAATACCGTCATGAAGACTTTTTAGAATGTTGTCTCTAATTCCTTCACCGAGACTATACCATGCAACAACTTCTCTGAGCATCTGCTTTTTGGCGTAAGGCGTGCCTGTGGTATTGATAACAGCAACGAGTTTGGTTTTTTCATTTATGTAGTTAACTGTTTCCCGCACCCGTTTAAGTTCCGTGTCTATTTTATTTCCGTAAGTATGGTGTGCCTCGTCTGAGAAAACACCTAAACTCGGTAGACTCGTTATTTTTTGAAGTCGGAGATTTGCCTCTAATTCCGCTTTTTCCTTCTTTTCTTCAAACTCAAACAGTGTCTGATTTGCCCGCTGTTTTAAGTTTGCTCTCAGACTAATTTTCTCCGTGTTTGTTACGATAACGTTGTAAGCACTGCCCGCTTGGACTTGAATATCTTTTGCACCAGTTTGGGGATAGGTAATTTTGAGATTAGCGAGGAAATCACGGTGTAGACTTGGCGGCAGAATTTGGTCAAAAGGGATGTCACTGATTTCACGTAGACTCTCAATAATCGTTGTGCCGGGAGCAAAGACGAGGGCATTTTTCATAAAGTTGTTTTCGGGGTAGCGGAGTGCCATTGCGAATTCGGTTGCGATAATGGTCCCAATGAGAACCGTTTTACCCGTGCCCATCGCAAGCGCAAAGATATAACTTGCATAAGGAAGGCTTATCGCTTCGTAAACAGGATCAATTCCTTTCTGTTGAAAAAATTCTGGTTTCTCTTTGACTAATTTAATGATAGCATCAACATTCGGAATCAACATCGCTTCATTTGGAGTGACTGGAATACCAAACGCTTCACAAAAATCGCGTATATCGCCAGTGGTATCATAGTAGTGTCTATAGAGTTTGACAATATGAGGCGTTTCCAATACTAATCTGATATACCAGTAGAGTTCCAGCGATTGAAATTGCGGTTCACGGAGGTATTTGAGCTGGACGCGATCACCTGCTTCACCTTCAAATTGGTAACGTAGTACCTCCCCGATAAGTGGGTATTCCGAGCAGGAGTACCCATCTTTGCGCCAGTTTAGCGTGTCTTCACGTAGTTTTTCAAAAAGATGTTGCATTTAAAACATGTTCCTATGAATACGCTGGTTTGATAATAAATGATGTCCGTTCTATAACGATATTTTATTTCAAGATAGCCCTTGTACCACAAACTTTCCAGTTTGTGTGCTATGGCGCAAACTGGAAAGTTTACGCTACAATAGACTTTTATCAAACTCACGTTATGTATAACTTATGCTAATCCATAGATACGCGCCAGATTATCACCGAAAATTAATGCTTCAGCGTTATCACCGAGCTCCAAACGTTTTAAGGCGTTGATAACCTGGATTGGTCGGTATTCAGGCAAATTAGAACCGAAAACTATCCGTTCGGGACCAAGAACATCAACTGCGGACTTTACCTCTGTTGGTACAACCGTGTCTGGGTCAGTTCCCCAACGACGATGGAAGCGCAAGATTGTCGTTCCGAGTGAGATATTCTTATTCGCTTTTGCTGCGGAGATTGCTGCATCCAAATCATCTGGAAATCCCATGTGGTCCATAATAATTGGCGTTTCTGGCACCCAGCTTGCGACAGTGCCGATTCTATTTGGATGACAATTATTAGGTCCAGAATGTATTGAAATGATAAGTCCATAATCACGCGCAGCTTCAACGACAGGACGCACGATTGGGTCATCAACGTTGTAATTGTGAATCGCGGGCATCAGTTTAATACCAGGCATTCCCCACTCGTTTGCAGCCAATTTAACTTGTTCGACGGGTTCTGGTTCAGTCGGATGCACGAGGGCACAGCCAAGTGTTCGTTGATTGCCGCGAATTGCTGCGGCGAGCTCATCGTTCCGAGGATTTGGTTGAGGGGTTGGCATGATGACTGCCACGTCCATATCGGCTTCATCTTCTAATGCCAATAGTGCATTTAGATCTAAATTTCCAGATTCATCGCGAAATTCATCATTGAGATATGCTTCAAAATCACCGCGCATAAGACTGTTCCTTTTTTATATTTTGTATTCCAATTTTTCAATAATTGTTGGAGGAAAACACCTTGGATGTTAAAACAATTCTATCGTTCAGCAAACTGCTCATTGATAAGGATTGCCCCATTTCGGGGATCCGTTTCAAAAGGTGTCTTTTCTGACATTAGAGTATTACTATACTGTGTATACGCTGATTGTGCGTCGACAACATTAGGAAAACGAATGACAAAGACAGTATAGAGGGCTGCTGATTTTTTAGAACGAGTGTCTTTGTATTGTGCTAATACGCCCACTGTTTTATCTGTTAATTGTGGAACAGTGTTAGGGGCGGACTTATAGACTTCACGTAGCACCCAATTTGTATAAAATAACTTTTCACTGCCACGAATGTATTGCGTAGGTAAAAGTTCGAGAAGCGGTATTTTTTGCGGCGGATCTTTAATCTTCTTTGCAGCAACTTGGGCAAGAGCAATCATTCCGTCTCGAATACCGGTGGCAATCTCATATCCTTCTATTTGAATGAAGTATTTCCCTTTCCAAAATCGGAGGTATTTTCCAGAAATAATCGCTTTACATCCGATCCATTCAAATTTTGGATGCGGATAACTGTTGACGCTAAAAATCCCGAATGCGTTTTCAGGCGTTCCCATATCAAAAATTTCGAGCAAGATAAAGGGGACTGATCCGAGTTTTGGGCTTTGGTATTCCACTTCTGCCTGTTTTTGGAATCCATAACTCCGGTATATTTCAAGGAGTGTATCGGAGGACACGAATCGATCTTGATAGAGTGTTTCGGTATTATAAGTCGACGGTTCGCGAGCACGGACCCAATCTGTCGTTTCGCCATCTTTTGGTAAAAGGGTTTCTGGCGTAGCGGTAGTAGAGTAAGGGAGAGCTTTATACGTCTCTTGCAATTCGGTAATCGGCTGAGACTCGTTATCTGTTTGTTCTGTACCTATCTGTTGTATCGCTTCATTTTGTGCAATTGCAAGTGAGGATTGGGTCGCCGAATGTGCCTGAATTTTCGTGGAAACAGCTACGATTGCCGCTTCGGCGCTTTTCTCTGTAGGTGCTTTCCACACACCGAAGACGTACACATTCTCTTGGTTAACCGATGTCAAATTACCCTGTTCTTGCTGCTGGCAAGAGCAGAGGATCAGTATAAAAAGAGAGCCGAGCAAAACTATGCCGGGGAGTTTCATACGATTACCACTGTTCTGCAAGTTGATTGTAAAGGTCCTCAATAAGTTCCTCTATGATCAAAGTTTTTGCCTGATCTGGTGTTTCTGGCGGTTCTCCTCGATTTTCAACAACATAAAAGTCGTGTATCTGCACGTGATTATCTGTCCGCGCAATAAGATTTTTTCGGACATTATCAATAAATTCGTATTCAACTTGCAAACTCATCCGATACATTTCAACATTTCCGCTTGGTCCAAACCCGTGTTCTTTTGTATGGTAGTCCAGTATTCGCATAGTGAATTTGGCATCGTTCCCATCGCTCCATTTTCGATTAAAACGTTCCCTTAATTTCTCAAGAATTACTTCTTCATAAGGTCTCTGTGAGACGTTATCGTAAGTAAAATCTGGATCATCAATTTCTATAGGCTCTATACGGATAGTTCTAATATGCTCTAAATACGATGAAGTAGAAACATACCCACATCCAGAAACCAAACTCAATGCAAGTAATAGACTAAGGTTCAAAAGTGCGAAAAACCCTAAATTAATGAGAGACGATTTGGTCCGCATGCCAATTTCCTCTTGGTGAAAACATAAAGAACTGTAAAGGAATTTGGAGTCTAATGGGAGAGACCTGCGGGCGTTGTGGTTTCTTTTCTTTCCCATAACGCAAGACTCGTACAAAGTCAACAATTTGTTTTTTTACTGCAGGGATTGATAGAACTACAAAGGCAATGATAAGTAGGATTAAAATGAACGCCAATAGATTAGTCATCCATTTCTGAGCGAGCAAATCTCCTTTGGCTTTTTGAATCTGTCGCTTCGCTTTGAGGTTTCGAGTTCTCATGAGGATCACCTTCAAGTATGGTAGATTTTGGAATTATTTGGACACTCTGCACCAGCGAGGTTAGGAAACCTCCAAATCAAGAAATCAACGCTACAAATCATGGCGAATGCCATACGTGCATTCGTCTTTAGGCATTCCCCGCCTATCGACGCGGGCGTAAATGTCTACCTGTTTTTACAATTCACCATAAATAGTTAATAAGCGGCGAATATCAGAACTCACCAAACACCACTGTTTTTAAATAAAAGGGTGAAGTGATTCTTGAATTTGCCCGCCGAATGCCGTAAGGACATTCGGCGTTAATTAGACAAAAATGTTTAGACAGTGTTCGTTGATTATGTATTGTCTTCTTAAAACCTGCCTTTTGGGATACGCGGCGATCTTCTATTTCTGGAGTCACGTGAGTTATCCCGCTGGTCATATCGGTTGTTACGTCTGTCCCGATTATCTCGTCTGTCTCGACTGTCACGATTGTCTCGACTGTCACGATTGTCTCGTGATTCACGATAAGGACGATTCTCGCGATAATTTGATCTGCCTTGTTCGCGCTGTTCACGTTGCTCCGGTTCCCAATCTGAATCAGAATCTGAATCAGAAGAGGTATCAAGTTCCTCAAGCGGTACACCGTTAGCAGCGATGAGCGACAGATCAATTCTACCTTGTT
This sequence comes from Candidatus Poribacteria bacterium, assembly GCA_022825825.1. Classification (GTDB taxonomy): domain Bacteria; phylum Poribacteria; class WGA-4E; order WGA-4E; family WGA-3G; genus MSPOR6. The sequence goes on along the minus strand of JAJDWA010000032.1, from coordinate 9,141 downwards.
CATCTATAGTCAAGATTCGAACGGTAACTTCATCGCCGACCTGCATGACATCTTCAGCTCTGCGGACATAACCGTCTCCCATCTGTGAGATGTGTACAAGCCCATCTTTTCCGGGAAGAATTTCTACAAATGCCCCGAAGGAAGCTGTCCGGACGACTTTTCCGGTATATTCTTTTCCTATTTCAGGCATAGCCGTAATTTGACGGACTTTTTCCTCGGCAATTTTGACATCTTCTGCGCTCGTTGAGGCTATTTCAACGGTACCATCATCTTGAATGTTGATGGTAGTATTCGTTTCTTCTTGAATACCTTGTACGGTTTTGCCTCGAGGGCCAATAAGGTCTTTGATTTTCTCAGGGGCAATCTGGAGTGTATAGATACGCGGCGCGTAAGGTGACAACTCTGCGCGCGGTTCATTAATAACAGCGTTCATCTGCTCAATGACAGCGATACGTGCTTCCCGTGCTTGGTGTATCGCGCGGCGCATGAGTTCAGGAGTAACACCGTCTATTTTTATATCCATCTGCACGGCCGTTATACCTTCTGTCGTTCCAGCGACCTTGAAATCCATATCACCAAGAAAATCTTCGGTTCCAAGCATATCTGTCAATATAACTTCGCGTTCATCTTCTTTAATTAGTCCAACTCCGATACCGGCTACAGCTCTTTTTAGTGGCACACCTGCATCCAATAGAGCTAAGGTTGCACCACAGACGGTAGCCATTGAAGAAGAAGCGTTCGACTCCAGTATTTCGGATACAACGCGGATAGTATAGTTGAAATCCTCTTTACTTGGAATAACCGGTTCAAGTGCTTTCTGTGCGAGCGCACCGTGTCCGATCTCTCTCCGTCCGGGCCCCATCATTCGCTTAACCTCGCCAGTGCTAAACGGTGGGAAGTTGTAGTGTAAAAAGAAAGGACGACGCACTTCACCCTCCAATCCACGCTGAACGTCTTCATCACTGGAGGTACCAAGTGTTGTGACACAGAGTGCTTGTGTTTGTCCTCGTGAAAAGAGAGCGGAACCGTGAGTTCGTGGGAGTAAAGCGACCTCACCAGAAATCGCGCGTATATCTGTAACACCACGCCCGTCAACCCGTTTTCCTTCAACGAGAATAGCCTGCCGCATCTCTTCTTTTTCTATATCGCTGAGGATAGAACGAGCATCTTTTTCAGCACTTAGATCAATTTCTTCTGGCCCATCCTCTTGAATTTCGGAGAGGATATCTGATTGAATCTGTTCAAGATAGTCTTCACGTAATTGTTTGTCTGCCATCCCGATTGATTCACGGATTCGAGTAGTGGCAAGGCCTCTAATGCGTGTGTTTAGCGTGTCTTCTACAGCTTTTGCTTGATACTCCCGTTTTTGTTGGCTACAGACAGCGACAATACCTTCTTGAAGTTTGATAATTTCTTTTATCTCTTCATGTGCCGCGATAATTGTATCAATTACTTCGTCTTCTGGGGTTTCATGCCCACCACCTTCAACAGACATAACAGCATTGGAAGTGCCGCTTACAAAAAGTTCTATTTCAGATGTGTGTAACTCCTCATAAGTTGGGTTAATAATTAATTTGCCATCTATCTTTCCGACGGTTACAGCGGCAACAGGACCGCTAAATGGAATATCGGAAACAGATAGCGCGGCGGATGTGCCGATGAGGGCGGGGACATCTGCTGGGTGAACACCATCTGAAGACAAAACATTGCATAAAACTTGTACTTCAGCCTTAAATTCCTTTGGAAAAAGTGGACGAATACAATGGTCAATTAGGCGTGCGACGAGTTGTTCTGATGTTCCGGGCCGTGGTTCACGCCTTCCATATACGGTAGGGATACGTCCGCCAGCGTAGGCTCTCTCTCTATAATCTACTGTCAAAGGGAAAAAATCTAAATCATTTTCGCTATCATCTGCGACCACTGTCACTAAGACAACTGTTCCACCGTATTGTACCCAAACGGCTCCATCTGCCTGCTTAGCAACTTTTCCCATTTCAATCGAAAGATTTTCACTTCCGAGTTGCATTTCAACTTTCACTCAATTTCCTCCTCATACTCTAATGCTTACGGTGGAATATTTAACTTGTCTGTGAACCGATTGTGTCGCGAATCCCGAGTTCATTTATTAAACGATAATATCGTGGGACATCTTTTTTATAGAGATATCTTAACAAACGGCGTTGTTTTCCTACTAACCGAAAAAGTCCGTATCGGGAATGGTGATCTTTCCTATGGGTCTGAAAATGCTGCGTTAATTCCTGAATGCGAGCATTTAAAACCGCCACCTGTGCCTCTGGCGAACCGGTGTCTCGATCATGTATTTGGTATTTTTGAATCAATTCCTGCTTCTGTGCTGCATCAATTGCCAATCTCTCTTACCTCCTTTTTCTATGAGTATCCTTAATGGTAAACATAAAACAACCTCATCATAGAATAAAAGCACGACGGAAACAGATTTGCCGTGCCTCAAATACTTTATATTAAGATGATTTCATACATGTTGAGAATAATTATATCATAAATTGGCGCGGATTTCAAGTATTTTTAAGGTTATTCTGTTTAGTTCTTTTGTTATTCTTTACTATTCAAAATGTTATCAATTTATAGAGATTCTTGGTAGAACCCTTGAATTTCTATATTTTTTAAGCATGCCACTCCAAAACAACACCTGTCCAAATATCAGGTTCATTAAGGAGTCCATCGTAAGCTTGTTTAATTTGCTCAGGTTTGAGACGGTGGGATATTAACGGTTCAACATGCAACTGTCCACGTGCCATCCAGTCAAAAATGGTCTGTTGCTTGCTGAATTGCGAGGTGCGGTTGCCAGTCCCAGGATACATCGGGACACACCATTCCAAAGCACCACGGATGGTTATCCATCGGAGATGCGTATCGGAGAGAAGTTCTGTCAAATTACCAGTGACTGAGACACGCGGTGAACCGAGTATGACGAGTTGTCCATAGTTGGCAGTTGCGCGGAGTGCTTGCATAACAACACTGCTGTGTCCAACGGCATCAACTGTGATATTACCAAATTCTCCGTTGGTAACATCTTGAATTTGTGCTTGTACTTCATCTGCATTTCCGCCAATGGTCTGTGTAATGCCACACCTTTCTGCTAATTTTCGCCTCGCTTGGACAGGGTCTACACCGATAACACGACACCCGTGAATTTGGAACATCTGTGCTGCGAGATTGCCAACAAGTCCTAATCCGAACACAATGACGCGCGGATTAGTGTCTATCTCTGTGACAATGATGGCAGTCATCGCAACGCCTGCCATCCGAGATGCAGCAACAACGCCTGGGTCTATTGTTTCTCCAACAGGCACAATAAGTCTGTCTTGTGAATACCGAATTGTTGAAGCGTGTCGTCCATAAGTAAAGACACGGTCTCCCGGTGCAGCGCGGGTAACGTTTGCACCAACATCACGCACAATCCCAACGTTAGCGTATCCAGAACGCCAAGGATAAGCACACCATGCGCCTTTTTGAAAAACTTTCGGTTCTTTTCCAGTATAGTTTGCTAATTCGGTCCCGCTGCTAATAAACGTATATTCTGTATCTATCAACACGTCATTAGGCGCGAGTTTTGAATCGTCCATTTCAGCGATTTGTAACTCAACTTGGTTCTGTCCAGTTACAACAACTTCTCTAATTTTCATGATTGATCCCTTCTGCTAATTCTTTCTGTTTATAGTGAATTATGAAATAATTGGACACTTTCATTCCTCAGTAGGCGAGGTTTCCTAACCTCGCTGGTGCAGAGTGTTCAAAAAATTCTAAATCTACCATAATTTCGCGAATGAGAGTTTTCATTTTATTATATCCAGGGCAGATGCATTCCCCTTGATAAGAAGGTTAAAAGTGCGTATTTTGCTGTTTTTAACCCCTAAATCGGATTTAAAATGAATATTCCAATGATCCAACCGCAAAGGATATACATAAATCGCAACATTTTAGCTATTTTTCGGTATTGCTCGGTATAGAGTGCTGGATGTTTGGAATATATCTGTACTCGCTCATGTGTGGATAGATCAATTTTCGGTATTAAGAGATATACAAAAGCAGCTGCTATACCGAGTATAAAAATCTTAAAAAAGGGTAGAAGACTCAGACATATTCCTAAAATTCCCCAACGCCACTTTGAGACATTTTTCCGAGCATCAGTTTGGGCAGCTCTAATGATCGGTGTTGAAGATGTCCCAAATTTCTTCGCCATACGTGTCTATTTTACCTCATGAACCTTCGTAGCGAAGGTTTTTCCCGTTGTCAGGCCCGCCTTGGTGCCAAACCCAAACGTTGCGAAAGTATGCCTGCTTCTCAGGTGGTAATCCGTCAATTATGTGTTTTGGCACTGATGGTTTGTGAAATTGACATCCAACAAAATTATAGCAATTAAAAACGGCGATTCGAGGGCGATCAGGGTTTTTCCATGTGTCCCCAGAATGACAAAGATTTTCTGTGAAGATAATCGCGGAACCGGGTGGGCAACTATACGTCTCAAAAAGTGGAGAATCTGTGTTCCGATGTGTCTCTGGAATTTGGAAGTTGGCTTTGTGGCTTCCGGGCAGAAAAAGGGTTCCGCCTTCACCCGCCTTGACTTCGTTGAGTTCAAAAACAACTCGTGTTAAGGCTGAGTATATTTTTCCATTTGTACACTGGTAACTAAAGTTGGGATTTACATTTCGGACTCCGCCGTGTGGCGGTGGTCCACCATTTCCCACAGAACGGTAGGTAAACCAACTGGATTCCATCCGGATTTCACCTAAAATCTCTTTGAGAATATCAATTATCGCGGGGTGGTCAATCAACAATGAGGACGCACCACCTGGAAATTGTCGCTCATGTGGCGGTAATGCTTCAGCGTTGGTGCGGATAGTGTCAATTTGGGACTTAATATCATCTACCTCTGAGGTTGTTAGCACTTCTGGAATTAATAGATACCCTTTAAGGTCGAAAATAAATTTCTGTTCTTCAGTCATAATATTCCTTTGTCCTTTGCTATTTTAGGGTGTATGACAGATTGTAGCAGTATTCTATTTTAATTGAAACGAAAAACGCTGGCGCGTCCGTTGTGATGACTTTCCCACTCACATCAAACGCTTTGAGGATCTCTGTTGAGACCGGTTCTTCGTTAGATTACGGATCATTGCGGGACAAGGTGATATTTATGTGTGAAACCGAGTACTTTGTCCGTAAAGGTTGTGTGTGCGCCCAAGTTTAGATAGATGTCCACACATCAAGCCGATAACGACAAGTGTGAGGATGGATACCAGCGGGTGTCGTTTTCCTTTATTGTTGCGTGGGTATGGCACTTCTGCTAACATATTCATCAAGTGGCAAAATAGTTTTCTTGTCATGCTTCGCCTTAAAATAGTATAGTTTGTTGTTAATATTATTAGCAAATTGGCAATGATATAGCAGGTATCAACTCGCTGGAGAGAACTGAAACAGGCGTTTGGATTCAGAATTAGATAGGAGACAACGATGGTAAGTGTCGAACGTCCATCTGAAATGGGTACACCTCGTTGGAATGGCCCACAGCAACGTCAACTCCGTTTTGCACTTAATACCGCTGAAGTTGACAAGTACCACGAAAAAGGATTTCTCATTCTACGCGATGTGTTTCAACCCGAAGAGATTGAGATCTATCGCCGTGAGGCAGAACTGCTTGTGGATCGCGCGTTTTCGTTGAGTAGCGAATTTCAGCTTGATCCAAAATATAATCTTCGCTTTGAGATGTTGGGAGATGGTCGTCCATGGAAAATCGATCCATTTGTAAGTATCTCTCCGTTATTTTCTGCGATCGCACGTGATAGACGAATTATGGATCGGTTGGCGTCCCTATATAATGGTTATGAAGCGGTGTTGTTCAAAGATAAACTCATCTTCAAACCACCGGATAGCCATGGGAACGGATGCCATCAAGATTACAACTGGTGGCAAGGATTTCCAGAAAGTCTCCTTACAGTTTCAGTTGCGCTTGATGAAAGCACGCGAGAAAACGGCTGCACAGAACTGTGGACGGGGCATCTTCAAGGATTTATGCATGAACACGGTTCGCTTGATAAAGGCTCAATTGACCCTGAACGACTTGCAGATGAGGAACATATTTACGTAGAGTTAGCACCGGGAGACATAGCGATCTTTACCTGTTTCACACCTCACGCGGCGGCATCCAATACATCTAACAGTGCTCGGCGGATGTTGTTTATAAGCTACAATGACAGTCGAGATGGTGAACACTATACCGCTCACTATGAACATTTCCGTTGGTATCGAACGCGCCCAGATCGTATGCCAGAAGCAGAACGGAAAAAGTATTACTTTCTATAATGTCAATCGGAACGCTTCCATGGAGATTAAGTATTAATTCGGTAATTCTAAAAATTGACACCGCTGAATGCCAAAAGGCATTCATAGCGTAGTATGGGTTTCGCTTTGTGCTCTACCCAATACTACGGACTTATGAAAAAAAGACGAGGCACAGAGACCTCGTCCACAAATGATTTATAAAATGGACTGTAAAAAGTCTATTGTTTCGTTCTGCTACTTTGCCTTGAGTTGCCCCCAAGTAACAGCGATCTTACCAGATGCTTCTACAGATGTTGGGTTACTTTCCATCACTGATGCGACTTCGGCTTCGCTCAATGCCCGGTCATACACCCGCACCTCATCGATTATACCCTTAAAAAGATATTCATGATTGGCGCGCTCATTTGCACCTGCCCCAATAAGGAATTCCTGTTTTGTATTAAGCGTAGGCTGCGCGTCAACTTCTCCGACAAGTTCACCATTTACATAGAATTTCTGTTTGCCATCCGCATAAGTGCCAGCAACGTGGTCCCATTCACCCAGATTGATAGCGGGGCCTGTAATAGGAGCCCATCTATTCCCAACGCCAGTCCAAAACTGCCATTTATTGCCGGGTTCCGCGTAGATGATATATCCACTTACTGGAGGTTCATCCCGACCAGAAATAACAGCACGATGTCCTCCGCTCCCCGGTTCAACGTTTGCCCAAGCAGTTATGGTAAAGGTTTCTTGATTGAGGTCTTCATGAAAGGGAACGTTTACCTCATCGCCTGCTTGATCAAATTCAAGTCCACCACCGAAGTATCCATCAGTCCATTGTGGGTCTCCCATCAATGTACCATCGTGCCCGTTACCGCTTGAGTCACTTGCAGTGGTGCCAGATTCTTCATCAAATGCCCAATAGGCTACAAGACCATCAGTAACAGCTTGTGTTAATATCGGCAGTCCCAAGAGACCGGTACATAATGTTATTACAAACACCAAAGTAATAGGTTTCATTCTCAATTCCTTTCTGTTTTATAAACAGTTGTTGGTTTTATAGATTTACATAATTATTATCTTTTGCAAGAACACGCAGAAGTCCTTCTTAACTGCGCGCTCTTGCGGTTACTTCTTAAAATAGGTAGGTTTACTTAAAAACAGCAAGTGATATGCGTAAAAAGTCACTTATTCTGTTATAACTATTTGGCTTTGAGGTGCCCCCAAGTAACAGCAAGTTTGCCAGAGGCTTTAACATCTAATGACTCACTTTCCATTACCGCTGCGATTTCTTTTTCGCCCAGTACACGGTTGTAGAGCCGCACCTCATCGATTATACCTTTGAAAAGATATTCATGATTAGCACGCTCATTTGCGCCTGCGCCAATGAGAAATTCCTGTCGTGAATTAAAATTAGGATCCGAGTCACTTTCTCCTATGAGTTCCCCATTCACGTAAAATTTCTGTTTACCATCAGCAAAGGTGCCCGCAAGATGATCCCATTCACCAAGATTCACAGCAGGTCCTCGAATAGCTACCCATGGTGTCGCTCCATCACCTGTCCAAAACTCCCATGTATTGTTGGGTGCTGCGTAAAAGATATGTCCAGCTGTAGGTGGTTCATCACGATTAGAGACAACAGCACGGTGTCCTCCGCTCCCCGGTTCAACGTTTGCCCAAGCAGTTATGGTAAAGGTTTCTTGATTGAGGTCTTCATGAAAGGGAACATTTACCTCATCGCCTGCTTGATCAAATTCAAGTCCACCACCGAAGTATCCATCCTTAGTCCATTGCGGGTCTCCCAAGAGTGTTCCATCGTGTCCGTTTCCAGATGAGTCGCTTGCGATTTCACCATTTGTTTCATTGAAATCCCAGTACGCAACAAGGCCTTCCTCAACAGCTTGAGTTAACATCGGAAGTACCAAGAATCCCGCAAATAGCAGTAAAGCCAATGTAAGAGTTTTAGCTTTCATTTTTAGCTCCTTTTAGTTTTTACTTCTTTGAGAACCACAATCCTTCCCAACAGTGCTTCTCTACAAATTAATACTTGAAATAATCGGTTTTGCCTAAATTGTAGCAATGTAGCGTGAATCTTACAATTGTACATCCCTATAATTCATCAATGAATGTATTATATCAAAAACATTAATGGTAATCAAGAAAAAATGAGAAATATAAAAAACGTGAGTTCAGTTAAATGTTAATCTATGCTGGAATCGGGACAAAAACGCTTGCACCCTTTATCCCTCAATTCGCATGCGATAGCGAGGGGCTAAGAATAGCAAGCGAGGGAAATGCGTAAGTCCTGTTATAATCTGTGTCACGGTGCAGCTAAGGTCTCGTCTTCAAATCGCCCCAATGGGTTATTAACCTATTCTGCACACTGAAAACACCTTTGACTTTCATGCGTTTTGTTGCAAGTGTTTGTTTCACGCCAGCAAAGGATATATCCTCAATCTGATAATAATATTCTATACCGGGTTTAGCAGTTGTGTCAGTCCATGCATATTCATTGCGTTCGCCTGTAGTGCCAGCACCTTGAATAAGTTTCGGATTAACCCTAATAAACGGACCTTTCAGTTTTTCACTGCGTAGAATATTAAAACCCGCATTATCTATTTCTGATTCAGTAGCCCAACTTATAATAACAGTCCCATCTTTATTCAACGCAGGACTAAATGAAGATAGTGTAACAGGTAGTAATTCTCCATCTTCTGCTCTATAACCTGGTGAACCTATATCAGTATATCTGCCGCAGTAATACTTGCATCTGCCTTGAGATAACATTTCAACTTCATTTGCAGGAAACCACCCAAACTTTTTCATACCGAAAGTCCAATTATA
>JAJDWA010000035.1 GCA_022825825.1 Candidatus Poribacteria bacterium | reverse complement strand
TCATCAGATCCAACTTGAACTTTGTGGACAAAGACAGATGCTGTTTGACCTGAGCGAGCATTTTCATGAACATATACAAGAAAAACACTGATAAACACTGATTTCAGAAGAATTTTGAGAAATATCAGATAAATTAATCTTTATGAAAACGCGCCTACCAGGGGTCCTAAATCAGGATGAGAAAGCGGACGGGATTTATCAAACTTACGTTAAAATAAATGTGAAAGATAGTATTTCTAAAGAGGACACTGAACGTGCTGTATTTAGACGCTCTTGAAAACCAAACGAAAAGTAATACACCCTATAAATTCGTCATCTGCCATCAGAAAATGGAAGGTATTAAAGCGATACCTGAGCTCACACCTTCTGTGTCTTTATTAAAAAAATGGGAGTTTCGCGTTATTGAATGGGAGCAGTTTCAACAGAGGTTCAAAGCAGAATTGAGGGAGGAATACCGAAAAGGTGGGACCAGTCTACTCAAAAGGTTCGCAAATTATTGCGTCAAAAACGATGTTACACTTTACTCCCCTGAGCCTCCCGGTGAACGAACATATCGCGCGATTTTAACAGAAGTGATTAACAGAATTTGGGAACAACTCGGAGAAAAGAAACGCGCAATAGACCGTGCCGCTAAACCCGAATTAAATAATATCGTTTTCCGAACGCATCTAAGTGAGATGGCTGAAACTGCGAACAAGTGCGCTCACTTTCAACCTATCCCTGAAATTCGTCTTTTTCATTCTTGTCTATGTTGTGAACATTTAGATGCACGCATTTACGCCTGTAAAAAGTTGGGAAAACCGGTCATTTGCTATAGATGGTATAATGGGAATGGTTATTCCAAAAATTCAGCAATAACAGGGGGGACCAAATGGGAAATAGTATCACCCTGTGCTATTCGCTGACGCACTTCCGTGGAGGAAATCTCTGCATAACATTCCGGAAGTATCAGGTATGCAATAGATGATCTATACGATTGGAGTGCTGGCTGAGCAAGGAATTCTTTTATCGTTTCTATGTCTACATGATCACGATTTGCCGCTATGAAGCAGCACTGTGAAAAAAGATGCTGTAATTCTGTCTGGATATCCGTATAGTATTTCGGATCAAAAATCCGTACCAGTGTATCGTAGCCGACAATGAAGTGGAACTCAGTGTTAACAGGATAGACAGCTTTCAAGGCTTCTACTTTGTCAATGTATCGACCGTGGCTGGATATACCGACTGAAACTTCAGGACCATTTTCCGTATAACGTTTGAGTGTAAGAAGTCTTGCAGCTAACGGCCATCCAAATACATCTTTATCAACATTTGCCTTAGCGAGAAGTAACAGCAACTCATCAAGTTGGAAACGCTCCCGTGCTTCTTCAACCATCTTGATGTGTGCCACAGTGAGCGGATTAAAAGAACCGGAAAATATGCCGAGTTTTTTACCTGATTCACAAATAGGGTTCCTTGTCCGATGTACAATTACGACCTGTGGTGGAGCGTTCGGATCTAATTGATTGATGAGTTGGGAATACTCCTCATATTCCGGGTATGCTTGAAACTTATCGAGGGACTTCATAATTCATCTTTCTTGACTTTTTCCCAAATTTCGTCGAGCTCGGCAAGTGTTTGCTCAGTAAAGGTTTTTCCCTGTTTTTCCAGTTGTGCTTCCATCCGTTTAAATCGAGCAATAAACTTACGATTTGATTTTCGCAACGTCTCTTCGGCTTGAAGATCAACAAAACGACACAAATTCACAACAGCAAACAGAAGGTCTCCTATCTCCATTTCAACAGCATCAGCGTCACTATTGTGCAGGCTCTCCTTAACCTCTGCTAACTCTTCGTCCACCTTTGCAACCACATCAGCAATGTCATCCCAATCAAACCCGACTCGCGCTGCTCGTTTCTGTATTTTCTGCCCACGAAGCAAAGCTGGTAAGGCATTTGGAATACCGTCAAGCACCGATTTTCTATCTTCGTAACCTGCTTCTTGGCTTTTAATAGCTTCCCAGTTTTTGACAACATCTTCAGCATCAGCAACCTGAACATCAGCAAACACATGCGGATGTCTTCGTATTAATTTCTCTATCAACGTATCAATCACATTGTAAATGTCAAAATCTTGGTTTTCTGCGGCAATCTGTGCTTGAAGCATGACGTTTAATAAAAGATCGCCAAGCTCCTCTTTTAATTTTTGGGGATCACCAGAATCAATCGCTTCAACTGTTTCGTAGGTTTCTTCAATAAGTGTCGGCTTTAAAGATGTATGTGTCTGCTCCCGGTCCCACGGACATCCGTTTTCGCCCCTTAATGTAGCTATAACCTCAACGAGTGATTCAAATAACTCTTTCTGCATAAAACGCATTCCTTTATTGTATGGTGTACTGCCATCGGAATTTAGACCATTCTCTAAAACAGGATTGTGATATTATATCACTCTAATATAAGGAGAAGCCGATGGCAACGAAGAAGATTCACTTTTTAGAACAGGTGTCCAACCAAAAACGCCCTCACTCGTCATTAGACTATTTGACACCTATTGAATTTGAACAGGAACACTTGTCTTAACTTTTACTAAATTCTGGCCTAAAAAATCGATGGCACTTCACTCATGATAGCGGATCAGTTCTCTGAGTTTGTTTATGTCGGTATTCATTTTTCTTTGGGGAATCTCTCTGTTTATATGGGAATATATCGGTGCTGATGAGACCTTCGGCTGCGTCTTGATAAGAGTTTAGACCTACCAACAGGTACTAACTCTACTGCTTCTCAGTGAGTTATTTTGGACATTGGATTCCATCCTTTTCCGTGTGGATAGGTTTATCCATGAAAACGTTTTTATGGATTTCTTGGTTACAGAATATGGATAGCGTTTGGGGAACTGAAGCGGTAACAAAAAAGAATGTGGTGTAGATTTCCACATTCTTTTAGTATAAATATATGCTTTTATCGGAGGCAGCATTTCCAACGGGTATGGGTGATTATTTACTTTTGATCTTGGTCAATTTCAATCTTAACCCATGAATCCCATTTATGAATTTCAGCAAACTTTTTGACGCATTCCTCTCCGTTTTGTATATATTCTTGAATTATATTTGAGTCCGTACCTTCAGGATAGCGAACCATTAGGACAAGAGTTTTCCCATCCTCTTTTGGAATAAATACTGTATTTATTTCATTATTACTTTGTACGTTTATATATGGGAAGAATGAATTTAATTCTATTGCTAACCATTCCAACCGGGATGGTGTGTAATCTTCAAAGCCTGGAGCTCTTTCTGCCATCTTGATCTCCTTTGTTCATTATAAATACTTAAGAATGAGAGGAACTATAATTGCCGCAGTGGCTACAGTTGTCCCTATAAACCATCTCAATCCCGAAACTTTATCCTTGATGTCATCCTTAAGATCTGTTTTAACTTCTCTGATGTCTTTCTCCAAGTCTGTTTTGACTTGCATAATATCTTCCTTAAGATCCGTTTTGATTTCCGTAATCCGACCTTCAAGGCGCGTTTCTATCTGAATTAACTCTCGATCAGTTTCTTCTTTATGATCCGTAAAATGTTTTAAGTATTCAAATATGTTGTCTTTAGATTCTGTCATGACCCACTCCCTGTCTGGATGTCGCGACTTGTATTAAACAAAGTTTATCACAAAAGAACAAATAATGCAAGAATGACTGGCTTGTTTCCATGGTTATTTAGTTTTATGAATTATCTGGCATATTTTATCACAATCGTTAATTTTTTATGTAGTATAGAATAATGTTACCTATTATTTAGAACCTTTTATTTAGAAATGACGTTATTACGTGTAATAATACGTTAGAAGTAACGTTCAATATACGTAACACAATACGATTGTAAAGAATTATCGTATTATAAAAACAGGACTGTGTGATAAAAGTGATAAAACGCACTTACACACAATCCTTTAACTCCCTTAATAGGAGCGATAAAATGGTAATTAAAATTGTTTTTAAATTCAATGGACAATTGCTTCAGAAAATTAGGTTTGGTTTAGAGTTTCTGATTGCAATTGCACGAAAAGCGATTATAGCGTTAATACCAATTGACGCTTAGACAACTAAACTTTGGTAGGGCACTGATACTATTTTAGTTGATGTGCCCTACACCCATTCCGTTATCAAAATAAACGATTGATTCTTTATCCGGTTTCAAAATTTCATAACAATACCCTTGAAGTTCCTTGATACGCCTGTATGCACTCACGCTTTAAAAGTATTACAGGACGCTTTTTTCGGCATGGGGTAATTTGGGTAGAATGCCGTTGTAGTAATCTTGGATTTGATATATCTGTAGGCATGGGGCGGTGAATTCATAGCTGGGATGTTCGTATGTTTTTGCCTTTGCTGCCTCTGCCAACATTTTTTGTGAAGGAGGTTTTGTTACCAGAAATACACCTATATCGGCTTTGGCATCCTGCATTGCTGTTCGGAAGTCCCTGATATGTCCGAGCGTGTAACTCCCACCTTTTACTTGTGCGATGGCTGTTCCAAAAGCCTGTTTGCCTTGTATCTTTCCTAATGGAAATTTCATAGTCCCATCTATACCACCATCTGCTACCTTCTTGGCGTTCGCTTTGAATTTTAGCACGTGTGTAACTGCCCACTCTTCAAAATTAAATGGGTTGGTGCGTGCAAGTTCTAACGCTTGTTGCTCATTTTCTGGTGTGCCCGTGATTTTGATTTGATTTAGCAATTGTGGAAAATACTTCTCAATCTGGAGTTTTACTGCACCTGTCGCAAGATATGTTAAGTCTATTCCGATCCATTGCCGGTCAAGACTTTCGGCTGCCATTAGTGTTGTTCCACATCCGCAGAACGGATCAAGGACGAGACCGCCTGTGTCTGATGAAGCTTCTATGATTGGTTCATAAAGTTCTATCGGTTTTTGAGTAGGATAGCCTGTAATTTCATCTGTATTTGTATTTTGTTGAAATGACATTATACCTGACCATACGTCTGTCAATGCTACCCCTGGAGTTTCGTCAAGATATTGGCGTCTTCCACCAGGTCTATCGTCACGGTAATGCCGTCCATGTTCATCGACTTTTTTAAAACGTTTGATGTATTCTGGTTTATGCGGTTGATATATTTTGTTGAATACGAATTTATCAAAGTCTTTAACGTAATAAAGAATAACATCATGCCCTCGAATGAAACCTTTAACTTTGCTTTTATATCCTGATGCTGTTTCTAAATTCCAAATTATCTCTCGTCTAAAATTATCCACACCAAAAACAGAATCCAGGATGATTTTGAGATAGTGACTTGCCGTTGGATCGCAGTGGAGGTATAGGCTGCCAGTGGGGTTGAGTATTCTGTGCATCTCTACGAGTCTTATTGCCATCATGACAAGGTATGCCATCATTGGTGTTTCGTTTAGGAATTTGCGTAATCCCTCAATGGTATCACCTACTTGTCCACCAACTTCAATTTGCAATTCCCTATATGCCTCTTCTGCTGCGTTTCCCCATTTCCATGTGTCTGCAAATGCTTTTACAAGGACATCGGGTTCTTGTCCGTGTTCATCGTGGTATAGAATAAAATAATCGCGTTTGGAGTTGAAGGGTGGATCGGTTGCGATGAGATCAACGCATTCATCAGGGAAGTTCCGCATCTCGGTGAGATTGTCGCCGCGGATTAGGGTTCGGTTTTGGTGCATTGGTGTGGAGCTCTTATGAGGTTTTGTGATATTGAATATCACTTGTCTTCAACAAATAGTATCCTGATGTGGATTTTTTTACGGGTGAGTATTTTAAAAGTGTTCGGACTTGAAGTATCGGCAAAACTACGATTGGATCTGCCGTTAGACGCAGTTGCCTTGATAAAGGTATTTCCACGTTTATATTTAAATCCCATTAAGTCCTCTATGTTATCAAAAACGTTATTTATGAATTCTAATGAGTCTATATTAGAAACACGACGTTGAAACTTTTGTGGACTATCTTCATAAGGTGGATATTCAAGTGAAAATTCAAACGAAGTGCCGCTTGTTTCTTCCTCAACAATAGCAATGTTAAGATCGCTTGCCGAATTCATGGATCTGATGAGGTCTCTCACAGCAAGTATCAATTGATTTTCTATACCCTCTTCTGTCCGTTCTTTTACTGTTGACATGTTGTCTTCCTCATAATTTGTAAATGGTCTTTACATCACCTTCTAATAGGCTAATATGCTGAATCTTGAACAACAAACTTAATTTGCATGATCGATCCTATTTCTTTCGTACGCGGATAATAAAGCTGAGTTACCAGTGTTGTCTTAATTATAAACGACACAAACTGGTCGTGACCAACCTATTTCCCTCACAATGTATGTGCAGATAAGTCGTTGGCAAGGGTTAATCGTCTTTGGCGTGTAAACGTGCGGGGACGCGTATATCCTTCACCGGTGGGCCCGGCAATAGTCATCGCTAAAAAGCCTTCGCCTTCCAATCCACAACACGCATAAGAGGGGGCATTCACAACAACAACACTACAATTCATCGCCTTGTGGTATTGTGTGATGCGTGCGGTGTTGTTGGAGTGAAGCATCGCGGTGTGTCCACGTCCACCGTCTGCTGCGAGCGCGCCTTTGAGTGCCTCGTCAAAATCACGCACCCGAACGACAGGCAAAATCGGCATCAGGTATTCGTTGATAACAAAGCCGTGGTCAGCTGGGACCTCCACAACAACGGCAACGGTTTGTGCGGGAGCAGTAATACCTGCTGCATCTAATATGGTCTTTGCATCTTTACCGATATATTCCTTGTTTGATTCTCCGTTTTCCGTGACAACCGCCTCAAGTGCCTCGCGTTGGCTTGAATCGAGTAGATGCCCACCGTTTTTCGTCAATTCCTGGATCGTTTCATTCGCAACGGATTCTACAACAAAAAGTGCCTTTTCCCCAATGCAGAGCAGATTATTGTCAAAGCTTGTCCCTGCAATCACATGCCTCGCTGCTTTTGGAATATCAGCCGTTTCGTCTATAATCGCGGGAGGATTGCCAGGGCCCGCGGCGATTGCTTTTTTGCCACTTGTTAATGCTGCCCGCACAACACTTGCACCGCCAGTCGCAACAACCATTGCTATGTCGGAGTGATCCATAATTTGCTTTGCTGTCCGCAGTGTGGCGTTTGCAACGGAAGTGAGTAAATTCGCAGGACCGCCCGCCTTCACAATCGCTTCGTTGATGACATGCATCGTCTCTTCCGTGCATTCACTTGCGTTCGGATGCGGACTAAATACGATCGCATTCCCCGCGGCGATCATGATAATCGCATGGTTAATCACTGTAGAAGTCGGATTAGTGGTAGGCGTAATAGAATTAATAATACCAAACGGAACATACTCAATCAAAAGGGTGCCATTATCCCCGGACATTGACTCCGACACAAGGTCTTCCATACCGGGCGACAAGTTCACAGCACCTTCATTTTTCATTACTTTATGTTCCACGGTGCCCATTTTTGTATCTTGAACAGCCAATTCCGCGAGGCGTTTTGCGTTTTCAAGCGAGACCTGTTTTATCGCCTCAATAATTTCGCGTCTTTTGGCAAATCCAAGTTTTATGAGTGCTTCTTGTGCAGTTTTCGCTGCGCCGATAGCCTCCTCAACAGTTCCGAAAACACCTGACCGCGCAGAACTTGCTCCAGATGTTACAGGAGGCGTCGTAACCGTTCCATCTTTCTGCAGTGTTGTTAAAACTTGTGAAACAATCTGTTCAATCTGTTTCTCATCAATTTGTGCCATTCAACCCTCCAATACCTCAAGTAGGCACGCACTTAAACTAAAGTGAATCGATAGATGTAGCATAACAACCGATTCGTGTTTAGAAATCCGCGCATCGTCACGGTTTATGTGTTGATCGGGAATCGTGATATAGGTTATTTTCGCGTTCCCCGTAGGCGCGATCTTTATATCGCGCCGTGTCCAACACAACAACGATTTTATTCATCCGAATCGGCAGCCGCAGCTTTACCAGCAATAATCGTTTCAACATCCGAATGTGGACGCGGAATGACGTGTACTGATACTAATTCACCGACTGCTTTGGCAGCTTCTGCACCTGCATCTGTAGCAGCCTGCACTGCGCCGACATCTCCGCGGACCATGACGGTTACAAAACCGCCGCCTACTTGCTCTTTTCCGATCAATTTGACGTTTGCGGCTTTGACCATTGTGTCGGCAGCTTCAACCGCACCGACCAACCCACGTGTTTCAACCATTCCTAATGCTTCATTGCTCATATTATTTGCTCCTTATCTGTCTAAAAAAAGTAGAATGCAAGGCACTACCATGTTTTGCCTAAAAGACGAATATAGTACCTTTAATGATAAAATATGCACGTTTATATGATACTATAAATGTATATTTTCTGCAAATCAAATTTTTATTTGGTGGGAATATCCGAATGCTATATGCACGATATGTGTGTTATATCTGAACTTCCGTAACTCAACTGAGATGATTTCATTATGTTTTCTCCACAACAGCATGCTTTGAATAGGAATCTTTTAAACACTTTTGAAGTTTGATGTCTGTATTCATCTTTAATCCACATGTGCCATCGTCGATAGGGACTGTGCCCACTTGGCATAGTATAGGTGAGTATCTCTCTGAAACGAATCTGCATATATTTAAGTATAAAGTATTTTTAGTAGATTCTCAACCTTCCTCCAGTGAGTAATTCAACTTTTATCTTGACTTTTAATCAGAATTTTTATACAATATGTTAAAGACGTAAAACAACCAATTAGCAAACTTTCTAAAAAACAGAATCTGAAAACCCGATCTGTCCACATGCAACTTTTAGGTAGGCTTGCAAGCAGTGCTTTTAAATAGTTATGTGTTTCTGGACAAATCAGATTTTTGACGAAGGAGATTTCATGTTGAATAAGAATTTGGAGGCGAAACGGGCAGCGGCGGTCAAAGAAATCGTGTCTGAAGTTCCCGAAGCCTCGGCGTATGCTCCCGTAACAGAGTCGATGGCTAAGGCGACAACGTTAGGCGAAGAAGATATTGCTGCAGTACTAAAGAGTTTCAGTTCAATGCCGCAATCTACAAATGTTTTTGCGAATCCCGTGTTACACAAGACCGCCGTGGACTGTGACGGGACGCAGATTACTTTGAATATCCGAAGTTTTGGGATTCGTGGCATTGTTTCAGAGAGTGAGATTATTGCAAACCGACTCAGCCCAGCGCACGTTATTTTTACCGGTCTCTTTGGCAGAAGACCTGAAAAACCCTCCGATGATATAGACGAAGAAGTTCTCTTTTCAGAATTAATAGATAAGAAATTTTATCAGTTTACGGAAACCCGCAGAGAAGGACTAACAGGTAATCAACGTCTTATCAATCAGGTTGCAGATTTTGTTAAAGCCTTTCCAGAAGCAGGCCCGGAAGCAGTTATCCAACATTTTTCAACACTCCGTAAATTGAGTATCCCCAATCAAAAAGGAATAAACGGCACAAGAGACGCCGGCCCTCTGTTGTTGGAGTTCATGAGTACGCACATGGAAAACGTTGCATTAGGCACAATATCTGTCTACATGCGACATCAGTTACGTGAGAGCAGTGCGTTGCACCCGCAAGTTCTTGCGATGCGAGCAAACGATCTTATTGCCGAACACCAAAAAAGTGGTAAGACCGCCTTCCAAATATGTTATAGTCTCCTTTTAGGTAGAGAAGCAAGCCCTGTTGAAGCACATATTTTAGAACGTATGGGAGTGATACAGACGCACCACGGCTCCGCGGGTTCAAACGTCGTTGCACGCTACCTCGCCACTTTACACACGGGCGCAGTTTCAGACTTCTTTGTCGCCTCACAAATGGCTTTGGATGGTGACCGACATTTCGGCGCTATTCACGACATGACAGCGTTCATCAATCAGATAGAATCGCTTGATACCACTGAGAGAGAAACAGCAATCCGCGAACGGATGCGTACGGCACTGCCAACCTTTGGACATCCTGAAATCGCTGCTGCGGGTAGAGCAGATGAAATTCAACAGGATCCAAGACCCGCGATCTATTTCAATCCTTTCCTTGAGGCAATTGATAAAGAGGAAATTCAACTGAACGATAAACAGAAAAAGCGGTTAGCAATTATGCAACGCATCTACCAAATAGCGTTTATTGAAGGGGTTGTGCGTCCGGGCCGCGAAAACGAACCACCGCTCCGTTTAACCCCTAACACTGATTTTGGCGGGTGGGCAGTCCAAGAAGGATTGGGCATTTATGAAACCGACAGGACATTCCTAACTTATATCTTCCGTGGATTTGGTTGGATGATGGATGCACGCGAACAACTCCAACTCAAAATTATCCGGCCTGTTATCCCACCAGACCCCGATATTATTCCTAAGCCGTCCGATGATATGACGATTGCGAATGAAGTTGTTGCACTACACAATCGGATGGCAGGCGCGAACACATTTGACCAATAGGAAAATCTTCGGTCATGAGTCCCTTATAAATAGAAAGTATGAGCTGAACTTATAGAGATTCTGTGCGAATCAGAGAGGAATCCCAGTGATTGAATTTGACCAATTAACAGTCCCGACAGAAGGTGAAAAGATAGAGACAACCAACGGACATAAGGTTGTCCCAAACAAACCGATTATTCCTGTGATTGAGGGTGACGGTATTGGACGAGACATCATGAAAACGACCCGCCGTGTCGTTGATGCATCTGTCCAAACTGCTTATGGGGGCAAAAATCAGATTGTCTGGTTTGATGTGTACGCTGGCGAAAACGCCATGGACAAATATAACGAATGGTTACCACAAGATACCTTCAACGCGATTGAGCATTTCCGTGTGGCACTGAAGGGGCCCTTGACCACGCCTGTCGGTGGTGGTTTTCGCAGTTTAAACGTGACATTACGTCAGGTGCTTGAACTTTATGCGTGTGTACGTCCTGTCCGTTACTTCCAAGGTGTCCCCGCGCCAGTCACACACCCTGAAAAGATGGATGTTGTCATCTTCCGTGAGAATACTGAAGACGTTTACGCGGGTATTGAATGGGAACAAGGCACACCGGAGGTGAAAAAGGTTATTCACCTACTCCGCACCGAAATGGGGGTGGAAATCCGCGAAGACTCTGGTGTTGGGATTAAACCGATAAGCATTTTCGGGACGAAACGTTTGGCGCGGATGGCGATTCAATACGCAATTGACCATGGTAGACGCAGCGTTACCTTTGTTCACAAAGGGAATATCATGAAGTTCACCGAAGGTGCTTTCTGTGCATGGGGATATGAACTCGCGAAAGAGGAATTTGCTGATACCACTATTACGGAAGCGGAACTTTATGACGAATATGATGGTAACGTCCCAGATGGGAAAATCATTATCAATGATAGAATCGCAGATAGCATGTTACAGCAGATTTTAACACGAACCGATGAATACGATGTGATTGTCACGCCGAATTTGAATGGGGATTATCTTTCTGATGCAGCGGCGGCACAAGTAGGTGGAATCGGCATGGCACCGGGTGGTAACCTCAACGATGAGGTCGCACTCTTTGAAGCAACACACGGCACTGCACCGAAATATACTGACCAGGATGTTGTCAATCCAGGTTCGCTTATTCTTTCTGCCGTGATGATGTTAGAGCATATCGGTTGGCAAGCAGCTGCTGACCTGATTATCGCAGGACTTGAAAAGACTATTCTCCAAAAGAAAGTAACCTATGATCTGGAACGGTTGATGGAGGGTGCAACAAAGGTTCGCACATCTGAATTTGGCGAAGCGATTATTGAAAACTTTTCGTAACTTCACCCATTTTGGTGAATTATGAAAATAGATATTTTCGTTTTCGGTAGGCGAGGTTTCCTAACCTCGCTGGGTGCATAATGTCAAGTAATTCTGGCATCTACCATAAACATAACAAGGAAGAGCACATGTCTTTAAAAACAAAACTGGTTCTTGGCGTTGGTCTGTTAGTTGGCATTGGCTTCGGGATAGGCGTTGAGTTATATCGTCTTCATAAACGTATCTTGGAAGAATTGGTAGCAATTCGTAAGCAGGGTGAAAGGTAAGTATCCTTGTATACGTAACGTATATTCAAGAAGCAAATCATGAAAAAAGCGTAATTTGAAAACGTAGACCTGTCAACGACTTTGGATTCACAAATGTCGAATAACCTACAAATACCATTCAATTTTGAAGGATACAGTGCCTTAGGTACCCCCTTACCACCGAAAGGCTATAAAGGATTTGCTGGATTCCACAAATATTGGGGAAAAAAACCTATTGAGGTGTGGCGATTTCTGATAGAAAAACTGACGTTCCCTCATGATATTGTTTTAGACCCTTTCCTCGGATCAGGACTAATTGCAAAAGAGTGTGTCGATCACAATTGTCGGTTTATCGGTTTTGATGTCAACCCAATTAGTATTGAGTTGACGAAACTCTATTTATATCCTCCAAACTACATAGATTTAAGAAATGCTATTTATAGAATCGAAAAACGCGTAAAACCTCTTATCAATTCTATGTATTTATTATCAGATGGAAATATAGTCACCCATTTTCTATGGAACAAGGACCAGATAACGCGAGTTTGGACAAAAAGCGGAAGGAAAAAGATTGAGCTTAACTTAGCAAAGTTGGAACTTGAGAATCTCCAAAGTGTGGAAGAATATCAACCAATTAGGTTAAGGGAACTCTGTCTGTTTGATAACACAAGAATTAACTCGCAAAAAAATCTATCCCTTACAAAACTTTTTAGTCCACGGGCATTGCGAGCGATCGACTTAATCAAGGGTGAAATTGAGCAGTACTCTGGAAACTTAAAGAGAGCATTGCATTTAATACTGTCGGCATCCGTGGGGCAGATGTCTAACATGGTTTTTGCTGTCTCAAAAAGAGGGAAAACTAAAGGCATTGAAACTGATAAAATTGAGGTTGGAAGTTGGGTTGTTGGATATTGGTGTCCCGCGCAGCACTTTGAAATAAATGCATGGAATTGTTATACAAACAAAGCCAGCAAATTACTAAAAGCTGTTGAAGAGGGAAGATCCTTGAAGTCTGTTAGAACTTCACCTTCTCTGAATGATTTCCTAAATAAGGAAGAAACTGTTTATCTCCAACAAGGAGATTCAGAGCAGCTTCTCAAGGATATTCCAACAGAATCAATCAAAGTTATTTTAACTGATCCACCTCACGGGGATAGGATTCCATATTTAGAGCTCAGCGAGATGTGGAACAGCATTATAGGACTCGATTCTAACTACGAAGATGAGCTTGTTGTTTCAAATGCAAAGGAGCGAGGAAAAGATATCAAAACCTATAACAAAAAATTGTCCTCAATTTTTCATCAGTGTGCACGCGTATTAAAAAAGGAAGGATTTTTGGGAATTATGTTTAATGCGAGAACTGATTGTCATTGGCAATGTCTCAGTGATTTAGAGACGACTACGGGCCTTGTATATATCGGATGTTACCCGAGCGTATATTCTGCGGGGTCAGTTCTCCAAGACAATAGAAAGGGTGGATTAAAAACAGATTATGTTTTGTTGTACGGAAAGCAGATTAACGAGGAGAATCGAGCTAAAACCGTAGCAGCTTTTAGCAATCTAAAAGGCTGGACAACTCGCTATCCGAAAGAAAGTGATTGAAGATGTTGGATTTTAGTACTGCTGTGAGTCTGTTCAAGGACGATAAAATTCGTGAACTCTCCGCAACAGATGAAGGAATGCGGTTTTTGAAACTCCGTTTACTTTCACGAAAAGAATATCTCGATTATCTTATCAACAAATTTGAAGTAGATATAGGGAATAGCAAGACAAACAACGAGAAGTTGAGATTAATCTATGAGTCAGACCTACGTTCGGTAAATATTGATGACGCTATAAAAGAATTGTTTGAAAAAGAACGAAAAACCCGACGTGAGAACGAACAACAATTGATAAGTGAATTGTATAAAGTTCAATCTTTTGAATGGGGCGGTTTGCATCAAAACAGTTTAGAAGCAACTATTGTAAACAGGTATGTGAAAAAGATAACTTCTTATGAATCATTGTCCGATGCAATAGAAGGTGATCTCCATAATAGTTTACGTGCTTATGTATTAGCTTCATGGTACAACCATTGGACTTCCATCATTATTGAAGATATTTTTAAGGAGCATGTGAACGTAATTCCAGCAGTGGGACAGATAAAGAAAATTGACTTTTTTCTCAACAATAAACCGTTTGATTTGAAAGTCACATACTTACCTGAAGGCTACATTAAAGATTATAGAAAGGCAAGCGGATTACGTCCTGAGTTGACCTTAATGAAAGACTTAGCGCGAAAATTAGATATTAGTTTTGATACGTCTGTTCCTGAATCAGTCCTAATTCCTGATTTATGGAGTAAACTTGACGATCATCCAAGTGATGATGCACGCAGATTGGTCCGTGAATTATACGCATGCAGAGAGACATTATTAAACGAATCTATTGCTAATCCTGAACCTTTAGCACGATGGTTTTATGAAAATCAAGGCGTGCGACGTTTTGATGCTTCAAATCGATTGTTCTTAGTACTGGTAGATAAAACTAACTTTTTTGATTCATGGAAATTAAAAAGAGCAAGATCTTTGATTTCAGCACACGTAGCAAATTATCTGGAAAAAGTAGATACAGATGTTGGTTTTCAAATTGACTTTGATTGGGATGGAGAAGCATATTCAACTGAAACAGATGTAATTTTTGTTATCAAGCAATAAGATAAAACAATCTGATACAAAACGGAGGAAAAAGTGGCAAGAAAGAAAATTAGTATAATCGGAGCAGGTAACGTCGGCGCGACAGCAGCATTCCTGATCGCGCAGAAACAGCTTGGCGATGTCGTCATGATAGACATCGTTGATGGTGTGCCGCAAGGCAAGGCGTTAGATATGGCGGAAATGGGACCAGTGGAATTGTTTGATGCTGCGATTAGTGGTGACCTGGATTATTCCGCAACGGCAGACTCCGATTTAGTGATTATCACATCGGGTTCCCCACGTAAACCGGGGATGACACGCGAAGACCTACTGCAGACAAACGCCAACATCGTTGGCAGTGTCACAGAAAATGTAGTAAAGCATTCGCCAGACACTATTATTATGATGCTCACCAACCCACTTGACATAATGACCTACCATGCGTGGAAGACATCAGGATTTCCTTCACACCGAGTCGTAGGACAAGCGGGTGTGCTGGATTCTGCACGGTTCCGTTATTTTATCTCGCTTGAACTGGGCGTATCGGTAGAAGATATACATGCCCTTGTGCTTGGTGGGCACGGTGATACGATGGTACCGCTACCGCGCTATACAACCGTCAACGGCATCCCAATTCCGCAGTTGATTTCAGCAGAACGGATTGAAGCGATGGCACAGCGCACTCGTGATGGTGGTGCTGAGGTGGTCAATCTTCTCAAAACGAGTGGATATTATGCCGCAGGGGCATCGTTAGCACAAATGGCAGAAGCGATTATTTTGGATAAGAAACGGTTATTACCGTGTTCTGCACATCTTACAGGACAATACGGTATTGATGACCTTTATATCGGCGTTCCGATTAAACTCGGCGCGAATGGTGTTGAGGAAATTATTGAGATTGAATTGACGGATGAGGAGTTGGGAGCTTTGCAGACATCTGCCCAGACGTATCGTGAGGGGATTGCGTTGCTGGGGTATTAAAAGCAATTTATCTGACATTTCTCACAATGGTCTTCATTCTATACAAAGCGCGTCTACAACGGAAACACCAGAATCAACAGCAAATCCTTTAACTTTCATATTCTTGAAAATAAATTTGGCAAAGCACAGGGACCTCGCCTTACAATTGAGTTAACTCGGTATAATGAATAAACAGACTTTTGATAATAGAAACCAGAACTTTAAACTGCAATTATGGGGTGTTATATTCGTATATATTTGCATAATTGCTTTGCTTGCATGTGGAAGCGGGGAAATTCAAAATTTTGAGGGCATTCAGATTATATCTGATCCACGTATAGATCAGATAGATATTAGAATTTATCTGCTTGATAAGCATGGTACTCCCCTTGTATGGAGTCAAAGCATTCTCAGCCCAGGTGTTGGCGTTAGTACAATTTCAGAAGCGGATTTTACTACCAACGTGAAAGTTTACTCCATGCGTGACGGGAAACAACATCGGAAGGTTTACGATGGAAGACTCTACGATGTCCGATGGTCGCAGGAACCGAATAGCCTTGATAGACTCCTGAGCGCGGAAATCCCGCGCAGACTTATTGAAGAAGACCCTGAACGTGATACATATTTAGGTGTGATTACAGTTGAAATCCAAACTGAAAAACAGGGGCCTTTTACGGATACCGTAGAAAGAACTGCTATTTATAAGAGATAACGATGCCTATTCACACACAAGACTATCGACATTGGGAAGGCACACTGAAACCTCGCAATCACACACAGTGGTGGGTTATTGCGAAAGCAGAACTAAAACTACTTGCCCAACGCAAAATTGTTCGATTAATTGTTGCGATCCCACCTGTAATCTATGTATTAGTCCATGCAATCCTTATCTATATGTTCAATTATCTTGAGGGGGGACCTTTCCCTTTTGACGCCATTGATAGCGGTTTTTTTCAAAAATTCTTATTCAGGATTAGCCCATTTCCTTCTGTATTTTTGGTTGCCTTGGTCGTTATTTTCGGAGGGGCAGGATTAATTGCAAATGATCTAAAACACAATGCACTTTCACTTTATCTCTCTAAGCCAATTTCATGGGTAGATTATCTTATTGGGAAATTTATCGTGATTGGCACTTTACTTCTTAGCATGACGTTGATCCCTGGACTATTGTTATTTCTCGAACATGTACTGCTAACGGATACGCCGTTTCTTAA
Organism: Candidatus Poribacteria bacterium; assembly: GCA_022825825.1. Taxonomy (GTDB): domain Bacteria; phylum Poribacteria; class WGA-4E; order WGA-4E; family WGA-3G; genus MSPOR6. Next base: position 4,726 of record JAJDWA010000035.1, on the reverse strand, counting down.
AGAAAATTACTGGCTACCTCTTTCCATGATTGCCTATTCAATAGTAGTCGTTACCGTCACGAGTCTATTGATGTTGGTGTTTTCATCGCTCACCAAAAATTCTCGATATGCGACGATCGGTTTTTGCGGCGTTTGGTTTGGATTGCCTGTCCTCCACCTCATCCTTAAAGAAGTTTTTTCAAGCAGTACAGTTGCTTTAATCTCCATTTGGGCGAATTATGACCGCCTTGGGACAGGACTCTTCGGTATGGACAGCAGCTACAACATACCCTGGTCTTGGGCACTCCTCTTATTAGCTGCCCTGACTGCCGCATGTATTCTGGTTCTCCGCCATCGGATACGTGCTGTAGAGATTGTTAAATAGCTTCCGCTTACTTTAATCTCGCGCCATTGGTATCCCACATCTCAATCTCGGTGTAAATCTGCGGAGGTGTAATCGGGGTTAACGTTGGTGTCCAGTCAGCACGGAATTGCTGAACTAACCTCACAGCATTTTGATATGCAATTCGTTCCTTTGTGTCATCATCAAGGTGTGCAGCTTCAATCTGTGCTTGAACAAGGCGAAAATCGTAATATGGCAGATCGCTGCCGAACATTATCCTATCGTTGCCAAGGTTATTGACAAGGTGTACTAAGTCCCAACTTTCATCTCCCTCAGGCTTTTGTGCGACATCAAACCAAATATTTTCATGTTTCCCGCAGTGTGCAATCGCATCAAGATGTCCTGCTTTGGTCATTGAGACATGCCCGATGATGAACGTGATTGTCGGAAACCGTTGTGCATACGCAGCAATATTTTGGGTTGAACCTGCCTGATGCAGCAGACATAATCCGTTGTGCATTGCTACCACTTCCAGAAACGCGTATAATTCACCACCAAGTGAATGTCCCGACAAGGCGGGGTGACATACAAATCCGACTAAGCCATCGTCACACATTGCTCTGTCAAGTTCGTCTACGCCTGCTTGTTCATGCCGTACTTCCGCAATGCCGAGCCCGATGGGAAAGCGTTTGGGATATTTCCGACAAGCGTTCGCGATAACTTCATGCTGTGCACGCGTGTCTTGGACGCCGCGTGCTTGCGGGCCGCCTGCCGTCGGACATGGGATTGCACCGATAACGTCTGCGGAAGCCATCCGTGCCAGACACCGTCCGACACTCTGTCCAATGACCGGTGCACGTGATACCGTCATGCCAATGTGGCAGTGTACATCAAAATAGGGTTGCATAAGTCCTCCTTTTCAAGCCTTAAAATTCTGGCACAGGTGCGTAAGTATTAAAGCCATCTGTTCTGTCTTCACCTTGTAGCAAGTAGATTTTGTGTGTCCGCCGCCACTCCGCACCCGGATAACGAACATTCGCTGGCATGTAACGCATTGTGTAACCGCAGCGCCGTTTTTGAGAGACGTTTGGACTGGAATTGTGGATTGTCCATGCATCGTGAAAGTGACACTCCCCCACCTCCAGTTCTAAATTTACCGCCTTTGATTCGTCTAAATCAGCCTCTACGACCTCGCTGCCAAAGAGGTTATTGTCACGATTCACTGCTTCATAACGCCGATCACGCAACTGATGGCTGCCGGGAATCACACGCATACATCCGTTTTCAACCTTAGATTCATCAACCGCCAACCACATCGTAATAACGTTCATCGGTTCAAGGGATTCACCCCAATAGACACCGTCCTGATGCCATGGGACTGCCATACCATCGTTTTCGCGTTTGCTGATAAAGTGGCTTGACCATAGCACAATATCCGGCCCGACAAACCGTTCGATGACCTTCAGTACGCGTGGATGCGTGAGGTATTTGAACAAGTAAGGGTGTTCAAAATGTGGAACATCCATCTGTTCAGGGCGTCTGCCTTCAGGCAGATTCTCTATCATTGCATCTACATAATCGCGAAGTTCGTCCAACTCCGATTCTGTAAAGATACGTCCATAAGTGAGATACCCGTTTTCTTTGTAAAAGTTAACCTGTTCATCAGAGACTGTTGTTTCTAATTGCCAACTCATGTGTCACCTGTTTTCATAATATGAAACAAAAATACAGTTTAGCAAAGTATAGCACATCGCTGTTTTTTTCGCTACAATCGGTACAACTATCCAGGGTTATTTATAGTGAACTTTGAAATTAAAGATGCACATTTTTTGTAGGAGCGATCTCCGAATCGCGACGAAACTCATTGATAGTCGGGAATCGGAGTTCCCTCCTACAACTCAAAATGTCCTGTTAATTCTAACGTTTCCTATAGTTTTAAGAGTTTTCAGTTGATGCGTGTTACTGAGAATTTATATTGTAGGTTGGGTAGAGCGGTAGCGAAACCTATAGGCGTCAATTTAAGGGTATATCCTCTTGTAGGAGCGAGCTTCGCTCGCGACCGTTTGTCCGATGTCGCGAGCGAAGCTCGCTCCTACAAGAAAAATCTTGCGTTTTTTATTAAGTTGACAGTTATGGGTAGAGCAGTAGCGAAACTCGAAATTGAAAACTTCTATCTAATCGTCCGTGTCGGGGAGAGGTGCTAAAAACGGTTAATGCCTTTTTGTAAAGAAGCCGGAAGTGTTTCTTGTGAAAATCGTTGCTCGGGGGTAGATGTGCTGAGTGTGATGATACTGTGGATTGCTCCGGACTTCCTGGCACCACTGACGACGATATGTATTGCGTGGAGGGCAGGAGCAGCTGTGTTGAGTGTACTGAGGATAGTCATTGTGGCGAAGGAAAGGTCTGCTCCAACGAGTCTTGTGTCAGTCTTTGTTCTCGGGTTCCTTGTCATGAAAAATGCTGGCAGAATCTTACCTGGAATGACAATCATTGTCCGAATGGAGGAGGCATACACATAACAGTGGTGCTCTTGGTGCCGGGCATACGCACAGTGGCGGCGGTTCTGCTAATCACCAGCATGGCCACTATTGATGTTACGGCGTTGCGCAGACACTAACGAACAGGCGGAACACGCGCCAGGAGTGTCCATAGAAATACCGACCTACAGTGCTGTAGGTCGCTACACATAGTAAAGAGTGATTTAGATTTGGAAAGCGATAGACACATTCCCAGCCCGGATGGATTCCCGCAAAAGCTCCAAGAGTTCGTCTTCTGTTGCGCTTGGATTGGTTATCTTGATCAAGAGGTACTCCATAGAGATACCTTCTTTCTGCCAAAGCCCGGTGATTTTTTCTCCTGTCTCCGGGAGGTACACTTCAAAAACCAGCCATCTTGCAAAATCAGCAGAGAAGCCGTAGGCCTCTTTAAAATATTGATCTCTCAATACCCGTCTCTGTTCAGCATCGGGAACAGTTTTTCTGTTGACTCCTGTTTTCTTGTACTCGTACTCAACAAATCTACGAAAATATACCTGTCCTTCGCTGGTCTCTATAGAAAAAAGTGAACCGTATTTTACATCAAGTGACTCGTATATATTTTGAAGATATGGCTCGTCTTCTCCATAGACATTGGCAACGATATCTACTTTGATGTGTTCCACATTTGTAGAAATAGGAATGCCGTGCGCCATGCTCGGCGGGTCGTTCTCAAACGAGCTTGCAGCCGTTGCTGCGCCTGCGGCGGCTTTCACCTCCACAGTCCCTACGACAAGATTCGCCGCCTTTGTCCCGGAAAGTGTCGCTGTCCATGCACCTGTTTCGTCAGTCGTGGTTGTCACGGTGATTAAGCCGTCAAAGGTGATGGTCACTGTCTCCCCTTCCGGGATATCAGTGCTGGTGCCGGAGACGGTAACTGAACCGTCGTCTGCTTGCACCACCGCGCCAATCGTTAGCGTTGGCGGAGCGATCTCAAATGAGCTCTCAGCCGTGACTTTCCTTGCTGTTGCTGTGACTGCTACAGTCCCTGGGGCGAGTTGCGCTGTCTTTCTTGCAGGCACGGTCGCTGTCCAGGCTCCGTCTTTGTCAACTGTTGTCTTCACCGTGATGGCGTCGTCGCCAAGCACTATGGTCACCTTTGCCCCTTCGGGGATATTGGTGCTGGTGCCGGAGATGGTGACGGATGTGTCACTCGCCTGCGTTATCGCGCTAATTGTCACGGTTGGCGTTGGCACTTCTGGTGTCGGTTCCGGTGTTTCGGGTTTTTCGGGATCTGGTTCCGGCGTTGGTTTTGCCGGTGTTTCATTCGGTGGTTGTTTCATATCGCCATTGGTCGTTATCGGACCGTCCGGCGTCATTGGTTCTTCTGTCGGCTCTGTTATCACCGGACCGACCATATTCATGCCCTCGTCACATCCTGTGACTGTAAGGAATGCAAGCACCATTATTGTTACAGTAAAAATTAGCGAAAGTTGTGTATTTTTCACTGAAAATCTCTTTGTTTGTTGTTTCTATGAAATGTGCATGTGCAGATAGCATTATACAATACTACTGTCACTATGTCAATTATTGCGGCCAGGGTGGATGTGTAAAGTTTTTGGCATGTGTCCTGTCTGCATCGCGGATTATCGCGGAGGACGCAGAAGACACGGAATAAGAGGTTTTTGTTCTTGTCATCCGTTTTGTGAGGTGCCTCTCAGGATGTGCCAGGGGTTTTCCGCGTCCTCCGCGTTCTCTGTGCTTTCCGCGATTCAAACAAAAAAATCTGAATGACCGAATTATAGTAAAATCCAAAAATATGTTCACACCCCCTGGTAGGCGCGTTTTCTAAACGCGCCTCTCCCTATGCTGAAGATCAGCGAACGGCGCGTTTTGAAAACGCGCATACCAGGGGGTACTAAAACGGGCT
>JAJDWA010000028.1 GCA_022825825.1 Candidatus Poribacteria bacterium | reverse complement strand
TATTTGCAACACTGTTTCCGACAACAATGTTTTTCTGTGAGTTACGATGCAAAGCAAAACATAAAGAAAAACCTAAAAATCGTTGAAGATTCTACTTGAAACTGATCAGATGGACATATTTGGACGATAACTTCAAAAATAATGTCTAAAGGACAGTGATTTCGGACAGAATTTAGAGACACAATCGTGTTTACAAATCATAATGGACATCTGTTTGGAAGTCCTAACGGATGAAACTGTCCAAACTATAGTATAGTCTTCAATAGCACGTTTAACTTCGCCTTTTTTATGGTAAGCGTCACCACGATTGTTATAGGCATCAGCAAAATTGGGGGCGAGTTGTATTGCGCTGTTATAGTCTTCAATGGCGGAGTTATAATCATTTTTTGCTCCGTAAGCGAGACCGCGATTATAATAAGCCAAAGAAACGATAGTTGTATCTGTAGAATCCATCAGTATGATTTCAGTATAATATTCAATAGCATCATCTACATTATCCTTCTGGTGTGCTTCAATCCCACGTTGCAGATAGTCTTGAACATCAGGTTCAATGTATGGTTTATTGTGTGCGTGGAGTCGTGAAAATCCATCAAAATCTGGATAAATAGTGGCTTCAGTGATACCTGATATTTTATCCAAAGAAGTCAACATTTCTTGTTTACTAACTTTTTCTATAATACATTCAGCTTCAGCTTCGATTTGGGCACCGCTAAATACAAAAACAGACTGTTGTGAGATGATCCGGTTATTTTGGAGTTTGGGTTGCCATTGATATAGCAAATATCTATCGTTTCCATCCGGTTTGAGAAAATAATCAATATCTTTTGTGATTAAATCGGGATTAACTGTTTTGAGTCGGACCATATCATCATGGCGTACAGCATAGACTTTTCCGTTTGCTGTTCCTTTTGAACCCTGCTGGCAAGCAAACCACAGGGCGACCAATGCACTACGTGAAAAATCTATCAGGCACGTGGCTGCGCCGAAATGCTGAAGTTCAGCAAGTATTTCCAGATCAGATAATTGTTGTCCATTTTTCTGATCGTGTCCCAATGTCCTCGCTTTCATTATTAAATCCTTGTTGACTTTTAGCAACTTTTTTGGATCATTTCTATCTATTTCTGAAAGTCGACGGTAAGCGGATGCTTCTATTTTGTAACTTTCCGTTGATACACCCCGGAATAGGTATTGTCCATCGCCAAATTGTGCTGCCCATCCTATAAACTCGTTTATGGTTTTAGCAAGGATGTTAGTTTTATTTTCCAAAATGATTATTTATTCCCATTCAGGTTTTGCTTTTGTTTAGATTAAATGAACAGATAAGTGGGATAGATCAAGGATCCCACTCAAACAATAGCACTTCTGAGTTTCCAAAAGGAAGGTTATTCAGAGAGTTGGCAGATGCCATTAACTTCAAAAATATAGGGGTCAACGTTCACATACCGTTGAGGACGACGACCTTTGAATTTGACTTCTACCTGATTAGCATTCAAAAGTTTCAAATCAAATTGCAGTATCTCTTCGACTGTGTTTGAAAGTTTCAAGTAGAGAATAGACGTTAAACGGGCAAACTTTTCAAATTGAGCTTGTCTTTTCCCTGCAAAACGGTATAAAGGAGGAATGGGTGAACCAGAGATATTAAATCCATTTGTAGTACCACGAACACACATTTCCAACGTAGCTTCGTTGAGTAACCCCGCGGCTCCCGTTCGGTTTTGGAAATCTGCTGGAAGTTCGGGTAATTTCTTATCAAGTAAAATCCGTTTTGCACGTTCTACTGCAATTTTTTCCGGTGTAAAGGATACGAAAGTGAACTCACCAAGAGGATCCCTATTTTGTCTATATCTTTCCTCGCTGAAAACGGCTTTCCAAACAATTTGAGAACCGGATGCGGTTTCTACAATCTCCTGGGGTTTTACCCATACGGCATCTTCTCTGAGAGCAAGGGCAATGAAGGCATCCCTTGCAAATGCCTCGCTGATGCGTCTTCTTAAGGAACGGAGAAAAGCGGTTTCTTCTGGAGATTCAGGGAGCAATTCAAGCGAAATTTCTGTTGAATCCCAATGTGGGTTTTGAAATGGAATGAAGTACAATTTTCCATCTTCAGACATTAACAGTACATATTCGGTTGTATCTTTCTCAATGGTACTGGAAGTTGTTCTATCCGTTGCAGTGGTTTTTGGGATTGTGTCCGACAACTTGTTATCTAAAACCTCATACACTTCTTCGATAGTCATTGAACGCAAATCGAGATATCCGATTGTGGGAGGAATGCCCGGTATTTCTGTATCGTCAAGCCGCACTGGCAAAATATACTCACGGTTTTCCTTAAATGCTCTGGCTTGTGCCAGCTGACGTTCATGGTTTGTCCATAATTTTCTTTCGTAGTGTTTTGAAAGGAACATCACACAATAACGCGCTCGGTCTTTATAAACCGACGATAAGTAGTCATACAGATTCTTTCCCCAAAGATCTGCTAACTCATTTTCATCGTAAAAGGGTTGGTACCCTCCTGCTTTAAGAAGTTCCGCTAATTCTTTTGGATACTTTTGATCTTCAGCAGCAAATGACAGCGCCACGTCGTATTTCTGCATTTTGACACCTCCTCAATCGTAGCAAACTGTATTGTTTGTACAATCGGCGATTCAGGAATTTATCTCACTTATTCTCTATGATATGAACATTCACTGATATTAAACTGTACCATAGTATGTACTCGTTTGTCAATTTCAATTTTGCAGGCAAGTTTAAATCGCAGATTATCACAGACTACACGGATAATTTGCAATTCAGACAACAATCCTGAAAACTCTGGTTCAGACAAGTATCCACAGCCCCTTGATTTCATTTGAAGAATATGATATGTTATTTATCAATGTGAAAGCCTGCACAATCTATACATGTCGGAGTTGCTGTGATGAACGTTAAAAACAGAACCCTTTTTATAGCTGATAATCTTGACATTATGCAAGGTATAGATTCTCAAACAGTGGACCTTATCTATCTTGACCCGCCTTTTAAATCCGGTAAGCAGTGGAAAGCACCTATCGGCTCACCTGCAGAAGGCGCAGAATTTAAGGATATCTGGACGAATGAGGATGTCAAAGACGGTTGGTATAGTGAAATCGCTGAGCAATATCCGCATATCCATCAGATTATCCAAGCCGCCGAGTCTACCTACGATCATTCTATGATGATCTACCTTATGGCAATGAGTATCAGACTGATTGAAATGCATAGAATTCTAAAATATACAGGTTCAATCTATCTCCATTGTGATCCCACCGCAAGTCACTATTTGAAGTTAGTATTAGACAGTCTATTTGGCAAAAAAAACTTTCGGAACGAGATCGTGTGGCAGCGCGCATCAGGGCGAGCAAAGGGCAGTCAATTCGAAAGTAGATCACTTGGCAGGGACACCGATAATATATTTCATTATTCTAAATCAGAAACTTTTACACATAATAAAGTCACTCAATCTTTAACAGAAGCAGAAATACTTGAAAAATTCCCTCATACCGATTCAAATGGGCGTAGATATAACACACAGACCCCACTATTCTGTCAACCGTCAATGGGAGCTCGTCCCAATTTATGTTATGAATACAAAGGTGTCCAAAACCCTCATCCATCAGGTTGGCGCGTCAGTAAAGAAAAATTGATTAAAATGGATGAAGCTGGCGATATTATTTGGCGTGAAGGAAAACGTCCGCTACGTAAATCTTACGCAGGCCAATATGCGGGGAAACTGATCGGTTCACTATGGATAGATGTCCCTATTGCAGCAGGAAAAGAACGGACAGGATACCCAACACAGAAACCGCTTGCCCTTCTTAATCGCATTATCAAAGCCTCCTCCAATGAAGGTGATTTTGTGTTAGACCCGTTTTGTGGTTGTGCCACTGCGTGCGTTGCTGCAGAGAAATTCCAACGGCAATGGATCGGCATAGACATTTCACCCGATGCAGAAGTTATCACAAAAATCCGTCTTGACGAAGCAAGCGAGCAAGGGGCTTTATTTTCTCCTATTCAGATATCAGATGTTACTGTTACGAGCGAACCCCCAATTAGAACCGACACTGAATCGCACGCAACGCAACAAAAAAAGTTACCGAACTACGCAATCCACAAAAACTATCTTTACGGTGAGCAAGAAGGATTCTGCAATGGCTGCCGAGATCACTTCAAAATCAGAAACCTCACCGTAGATCATATTGTGCCACAATCTAAAGGCGGCACCGATCATCCAAAGAACCTGCAACTACTTTGCCACACGTGTAACGCAACAAAAGGCAAAGGCACACAAGAAAAATTAATTGAGCGATTAAAAACACAAGGAGTCATATAAATGACATTAAAATGGGGCGTACTCGGTGCGGGAAGCGTCGCGCAACGCCGAGCAATGCCCGCGATCCAAAAAGCAACAAGCGCAGAATTGCATGCGCTCTTCTCAAGAGACGCAGCACGTGCCAAACAACTCGCAGCAGAACACAGCGCCATAACATCATACAGCAACGTTGACGACCTACTCTCCGATACGGAACTTGATGCAATCTATGTCTCAACCCCTGTCAATCTCCACTGTGAACAGGTGATCGCAGCCGCAGAACGGGGATTACATGTTCTCTGTGATAAACCGATGGCACTTAACCCTCAAGAATGTGAACAGATGATTGACGCATGCAACGCAAACAACGTGCATCTTCAGGTCTGCTTCCTCTTCCGATTCCATTCCTGCTTTCAACAGATTAAAACGTGGGTTAATGAAAAACGTCTCGGACAGATAGTACACGGTAGGATGCCGTTTCTGAAAAAATACCTATTAACTGCGGATGAATGGCGCGCCCAACCCGATAAAGGGGGAGGAGGGTGTTTGATGGACTTAGGAGCGCATAGCGTTGATCTGTTACGTTATCTCATCGGCGAAGTAACAGAGGTCACCGCATTTTGCGGCAGCCCAATTCACAATTACCAAGTAGAGGAGACCGGTGGTATTTTAATGCGCTTTCAGAACGGTGCCCAAGGATTCACTGATCTCAGTTTCTCTGTTGCACAGTGTGATATTGTTTTCGAACTCTACGGCACAGAAGGCTCCGTGCTTATTATAAATGATGATGGATGGAAAATCCATACATGTTTTGATGGCGAAAAGCAGGTCATTGCATCTCAATACGAGGATTTGTATCAACAGCAATTTGAACATTTTGCTGAATGCGTTGCAACAGGTACAGCGCCGCTTGCCAGCGGCAACGATGGGGTACACACAAATATCATTCTATCTGCAGCATACCAATCCGCTCAAACTGGACAAGTTGTGCAATGTGGGTAGAGGTAGAAATTTCAATGACCATTCAGAAGGCTATGCCAAAATGGCACACTTTTTATGCGATTCATAGAAATATAGACAAATTGTCACGATTTTAACACAGTCGAAATACCGAAAAACCCCGCCAATCGTGAATATACTTATATTTCGAGAATTGGCATATATTTTGCTATAACGTATATGGTATATGATTATTTAGTCGGGTTTGTAAGAAAATTAAACAAAACCCGAAATACGTTAATAACCTATTAGGAGGAAATTATAGATATGGCACTCGTACCCCTTGGCGATCGAATTCTCGTCAAACGTTCCGAAGAGGATGAACAGAAAACCAGTGGCGGGATTATCATCCCAGACACCGCTAAAGAAAAGCCACAAGAAGGCGAAGTTATTGCGGTCGGTAAAGGCCGTATACTTGATAACGGCGAACGGCAGGCTGTCGATGTTGAAGTCGGCGATAAAGTTTTGTTCGCAAAATATGGCGGTACAGAAGTAACTTACGATAATGTTGAATTTCTCATCTTGCGCGAAGATGATATCTTAGCCAAGGTTAACTAAATAAGTAAGGAGTTATACACATGGCAGCAAAACAGTTAGCGTTTGATGAAGAAGCGCGGAATTCTATCAAGCAAGGCGTTGACAAATTGGCGGAAGCCGTCAAAGTCACCCTCGGTCCCAAAGGACGAAACGTTGTGCTTGATAAGAAATTCGGAGCGCCTACCATCACAAAAGATGGTGTGACGGTTGCAAAGGAAATCGAATTGGAAGACCCCTATGAAAATATGGGGGCACAAATGGTCAAAGAGGTTGCGTCCAAAACGAGTGATGTCGCTGGTGATGGAACTACAACAGCAACTATTTTGGCGCAATCTATTTACCGCGAAGGGCTCAAAAACGTTGCCGCTGGGCATAACCCGATGGCTCTCAAACGCGGGATAGAAAAAGCAGTTGATAAAGTCGTTGATTCTATTCAAGGACTCAGTAAAGAAGTTTCGGAGAAAACAGAAATCGCACAAGTCGCTGCTATCTCCGCTAACAATGATTCCGACATTGGGGACCTCATCGCTGATGCTATGGATAAAGTCGGAAAAGACGGTGTGATCACTGTTGAAGAAGCAAAAAGTCTTGATACGAACCTTAACGTTGTTGAAGGGATGCAGTTTGACAGAGGCTACTTGTCACCTTACTTCGTGACAGATCCTGATCGTATGGAAGCTGTCTTGGAAGAGGTTGTGGTCCTCATTCATGAAAAGAAAATCAGCAGTCTGCAAGACATCAGACCGCTGCTTGACCTCATCGCACAACAAGGCAAACCGCTATTGATTATCGCTGAGGATGTTGAAGGTGAAGCACTCGCAACTCTCGTCGTCAACAAGATTCGCGGCGTACTTCGTTGTGCCGCCGTCAAAGCCCCTGGCTACGGTGACCGTAGAAAAGCCATGCTTGAAGACATCGCTGTCCTAACCAACGGGCGTGTCATTTCTGAAGACCTCGGCATCAAACTTGAAAACGTCACGCCAAACGATCTCGGCAAGGCCAACCGTATTGTTATTGACAAAGATAACACCACCGTTGTTGAGGGTGAAGGCAGTACCGAAGCAATTCAAGGGCGTATTGACCAGATTCGTCGTCAGATTGAAGATACTACCTCCGATTACGATCGCGAAAAATTGCAGGAACGTCTTGCAAAACTCGCCGGTGGTGTCGCAGTCATTAATGTTGGTGCAGCAACTGAAGTTGAAATGAAAGAGAAGAAGGCACGCGTTGAAGACGCAATGCACGCTACACGCGCCGCTGTTGAAGAAGGCGTCGTTGTCGGTGGTGGCGTTGCCCTCGTTAGAGCACAAAACGCGCTTGCCGAACTCGAACTTGAAGATGCTACTGAACAGGTCGGTGTCTCTATTGTCGCTCGCGCACTTGAAGACCCACTTCGCCATATTGCCAGAAACGCTGGACAAGAAGACTCTGTCATTATTGCGAAGGTCAGAGATGAAGGCGGAAACATTGGCTTTGATGCAAATGGAGAACGTTTCACTGACATGTTTGAAGCAGGCATCCTTGACCCGACTAAAGTTGTCCGTTTCGCGCTTCAAAACGCAGCCAGCATTGCAGCACTCATGATTACTACCGAAACGCTCATCGCTGAGATTCCTGAGAAGGAAGCTCCAGCACCTCCGATGCCTCCCGGTGGTGACATGTACTAATCCTGGAGACTATCTCATAAATAGCAAGCAGACTCGGTCTGTAGTTAGGGTTTATGAGAAAAATCTTGTTATAGCAATCGGGAGGATCCACGTCCTCCCGATTTTTTTTATTAATACCAATTTTGACTTTGACATTCCAAGGGGTATTCAACTGGCAGAGCGGCTTGTTGTGTGCTTTTGATGTAATTCCGCGAAATCCGATAAATCTGCCTAATCCGCGATTCAGACAGAAAGTGAAGGTTTGCTCAATGAGGTTTAGGATTCTGAGAGACTACTGATGTGATGGCATACCATAAGTGATTCGGTTGTATAGGATTGTCTATTGAGTCTCAACTTAGCTTGTATTGTAGCATACAATGTGTTAGAATTCATGTTGAAGGGACAGCACTCAGCAGAGAATCTTGAATATGGAGATGGGATAAATGATAGATGAATGATACAGATAAACTGGCGGTAGACGCTTACCGTACTTCAAGTGGGAAAGAGCCGTTCACGGAATGGTTAGATTCAATTCGAGATAAAACTACGCAAAGTAGAATTAAAAAAAGAATGGACCGAGTAGAAGATGGAAATATGGGTGATTATAAACAGCTGGGGACTAATCTTTATGAACTACGTCTTAATTTTGGTCCTGGTTACCGTATCTATTATAGTATCTATTTTACCGAATCAGATAGCAAGACCATTCTGATTTTGTGTGCTGGTGATAAGTCGTCACAAACACGGGATATTCAACGTGCTAAAGAATATTCGTTAGATGCTGAACAAAGATATAAGAGGTATAATGATGGAACGATTTAGAACGTGGAATGAAATTTTAATGGAACGTCTTTCTGATCCAGAAGATGTTATCAGTTACCTTGAAGTTTCTCTTGAAGAATATTTAGATGATGGCGACAAGGCATTTTTTTTAAAGGGAATAAAAAATGTAATAGAAGCCCAAGGTGGGATTCTTAGCGTTTCAGAACAAGCCGACATTGATCCGAGGTTTCTTTCAGACGTTGTAAACAATGGATCCATGCCCCCTTTTCATATCCTTAGTTCAATTTTCACATCTTTTGGAGGGGAGGAGCTCATTAATCTGTCGCCGACAAACATAATGTCTAATGCAGTGTCACACGGTAAATTGCAGACCTCAAGTAAAATGGGATCTGAACCAGTTATGGCGGGAAATTTTACTGAAAGACAATTACAGAATATTAAATACTGGAAAAGGCTATGTAAGCATTTAGAGCGGAGCGACAGTTGTCTACAACGGCCAACGGCTAATGCGTCTCATTACCGAGACTTGCAGATTGGAATAAAAGGTTTTTCTCTAAGAGCAAGGCAGACTATTAAACATAAGGAAATCAGTGCTTCGTTGGTCATGAGAGGTGCAAATGCGATAGGTCACTTCTATACCTTAAGGGTGCAGGAAGAAGAAATTGAGAGAGATTTTGGGGACAAATTGGAATGGTGGGCAAAGGCAAAATATGAGAAACGCGTGGCTTTCAGAAATCAAGATGCAGACCCTGCTGATGAGAACGATTGGCCTAATCAACACGAATGGTTGGTTAATGTGCTTGAAAAAATATATAAGGTATTTTATCCGCGACTTGAGAAGTTAATGATTGGGGTTTAGGTCTTAGCCTTCAGCGAGCAATTGAAATGCAAATCTTGTATGTAATTTTGAGTGTACTGCCATCGGAATTTAGATCACTCTCTAAAACAAGATGGCACTTCAGTTACTATGCCAAATACACCTCACATGCCTGTAACACCTCCGACACCGCAATTGTCCGCATACAAGGCGATGTCCCATCCGGTAACGCTTGACATGCATATTCAAAACCCAAATTAAGGCATGGACTACACGGCACAGTCGCGGTAAGACAAATCGTTTTATCTGTCCACGGACCCCATTGTGCTGAATTTGTCGGGCCGTGAATCGCGACAACTGGTGTTCCTGCCGCAGCTGCGAGATGCATCGGCCCACAATTCCCACTGATAACAAGATTAGCGCGCGTAAACAATGCTGCGAGTTGATTCACCTGTGTCTGTCCCGCAAGGCAAACCGTCTCATCCTTCGTTCGTTTTGCAATCCACTCCGAAACCTCTACCTCATCCGGTGCTCCTGTCAAGACAATTCGTGCGCCATAGCGTTCCACTAACGCGTCTGCCAAATCAACATACCGTTCCTGTGGCCACCGTCGCCGCGGTTCACCACGTCGACCCGCCTCCGGATGTAGCACAATCAGTGGATCAGATGAATCTATCTGTTCGTGTACCAACAAGTTTTGACACCATTCGCGCTCTGCTTCACCAATCCAAACTGCAAGTTCTGTATTCTCAGTACTGCATCCTAATTCATGTGCAATGCTAAGAAAGTTAAGCACTTCGTGCTTTCCTGGGATATGTGGAACGGCATCGGTAAATAGATAGTGTCGATGTTGATGCGCTGCACTGAACCCGATACGACGAAGTGCCCCCGTCGCGTACGCAAGGATCGCACTAAATCGTGACCAATGCTCCAGATCAATCACCCAATCAAATCGCTCTCGGCGAAGCATCCGGATTAACTGATGGAGTGAATAACGAAATTGAATCCGACGGTCAATGTAAGGACATCTGTCCAAATATGATAAATTCGTCAGGGATGTTAAGACTGATAGTTCAGCTTGTGGAAAATTCTGACGTAAGGCGCGAATGGTAGGGATTGCTAAGATTGTGTCCCCCAACGCGGAGAGCTGAATGAAGAGAATCTTTTTTGGGGTATCCGCTTCGTTCCGGGACGAAGACTTGACTTTCCTATTTAGAAAAGTAATGACAGATAATAATATACTGATCGGAATACCGACATACCGGTCAAAGAATTTTTGGAGACGATTCGACTGCATTCAACAGATTACGGTGTCAATAGTGTTGTATAGTAGATTTTAGAACTACTTGAACACGCTACGCAGGCGAGGTTAGGAAACCTCGCCTACCGAGAAACGCGAGTATCAATTTATTTTTATCAGTCCTTATAAACGAGCCCCATCTCTCTACTCAAATTCCTAAGCTCGGCTAAGACAGTGGGACAGCCTTTGTGCTATCGCCAATCCGCCGCATTGTAATGTCCTGTTCAACTGTCGGGTCTGGCAGCCCAGTTTCAGCCAATCGACGTTTCAGAAAATCGTCCATATCGTTTTTCAATTGTGCAACAACGTCATCCGCTTCTTCAGCTAAATTGTAAATCTCATCAGGGTCTTCCTCAAGATCGTAGAGTTCAATATCGGGTTTATTGTAAACAGCAGGCGTACCGCCAGTTTCTACAATCAGTTTCCACTTTCGTGTCTGCCATCCGCGCTTTTTCATCCATCCACATTCTGTGAGATAGATCGCATCGGACGAACCGCTATCTATCCCATCTTCAACCAAATTGCGTAGGCTTGTCCCTTCCATTTCTTCGCGTTCTGCTAACGCACTCTGTCCCGCATAATCCAAAACAGTTGGGGCAATATCTTTTAGTGAGACTAACCCGTCAAGCCGCTGACCTTTCGGAATAACTGAAGGGCAATGGAGGACCAACGGAATATGGCAATTCGTTTGATACAAACCGTGATGATCATACCAAAGTTCGTGTTCATCAAGTTCTTCACCGTGGTCAGCCGTAATAACCAAAAGCGTCTCTTCCATCAGTCCGCTATCTTGCAGATATTGGAAAAGCTGCGCTAAAGACGCATCCATATAAGCAATTGAAGCATCATATTGCGAGTTCACATATCTGCGGTCTGTCCAGAGACGTTTCTTCGCGATGTTATCAGAATCATCAGGGTCCGGCTTGCACATCCACTGCCGAAAATAATCTGTAAACGGTTCACAAGCATAAACAGCATCCATACTCCGATTATTTGGATCGCATTCATCACCGCTATAAAACATCCGTTCAAATGGAAGCGGCGGCAAATAAGGCGTATGCGGGTCCCAGTAATGAAGAAATGCAAACCACGGTTTATCCTGCGATTGTGCAAGTTCCAACAGTTCTATCGCTGTTTGATTCACCGCTTCAGCTTTACGTGCATTTTGGTAACGCGTTTCCCATTGATAGCCACGGTACTGGTTTTCCGGAAAACCGCGTTGAAACCAACGTCCTAAATTGTCCGCTGCTACAGTAAAATAACCTGCTTCGCTCAGCAATTCTGGAAGGGTTTTGATGTTTTCAGAAAGATTCAAACGTCCACCCTGCGTGATAATTTGGTGTGTCAATACGTCTTTTCCAGTAAACATCGTTGTATGTGCTGGATGCGTTGGAATATGGGGACTGATACAACTTTCAAAAAGGGTTGCATCTGCTACCAATGCGTCAATATGCGGGGTTGTCAGATGGGTATGCCCATAACAACTCATACTCGACGCGCGGAGCGTGTCTAATGAGAAAAGGATGATATTACGCAAAACTTCCCTCCGTGAGATTTTTCTCGCAAAAGTGTCGCACCACCAATGAGTCAAGGTAGCAGTTAATCTGCTGCAGCGACATCAACTGCTGCCACTTGTGCACTTTGGATCGCTTCCGCCAGATAGGTAATTCCCTCTGGAATGTCATCAACATGACAATACGCGTACGCCAATCGAATCGCTTTCACCGAATCGCCTGCATAGTGGAAGGCACTACCGTTGCTATAACCGACTCCCTTTGCGGATGCCAACTCATTTAGCTTATTCATATCGGTCGATTCTGGCAGATCAATCCAAAGAAAAAGCCCGCCGCGCGGTCTCGTCCACGTACAGAGGCCACTGACGTGTTTTTCAAGTGTATCTACTACAGCTTGACACTTAGCACCAACAGCAGCGTTTGTTTTTTCAAGATGTGCCTCAAGATGCTCCATGAAAAACTCAGCTACGATAGCACTTGCAAGTGCACTTGTTCCACCGTCCCAACGGTTGTGATGGATCATTCCGTAATAGGGTTGCTTGGCAACAAAGTATCCTTGCCTCACGCCTGCCCCCAGAATCTTTGAGAATGTCGCAATGAAGATAACTTTGTTAGATGTGTCCAACTTAAACAGTGAAGCAGGGGTAGGGTTCGGCACAAAATCAATATCACCATAGCAATCATCTTCTACAATAAGCGTATCGTATTCTTCTGCCAATTCTAACATGCGATGCCGCCGTTCCAGTGAGAAAATCGCACCAGTCGGGTTTTGGTGGTTGGAAGTCGTATAGATGAGAGAAGGTGTGACATTTTGGCGTTTAAGTGCTTTCAGTTGAGCCTCCAACGCATCCATGTTCATACCATCTACATAATCCATCGGTATCCCAACAATATTTGCCTTTAAGTGCCGCATAATACCGAGTGTACCGCTATAGGTAAATTCTTCTGTCAATACGGTATCGCCCGGCTTAATAAACGTCCCTAACACCAATTCAAGTGCTTGCATTGAGCCTGAGGTAATTGAGGTATTATCTACTGGCAGCGGGACACCTTCTCTGCGTTCAAAGCGCATTGACGCAAGCTCACGCAATCCACGGTAACCAGATTCACCAGGGTAATTGACCAGTTGCCCTCCCAATTTACGAAGTGCTTTTGCACTTGCTTCAATCAACCCTTCAGTTGGAAACGTATAAGGGTCGGGTCTGCCCCCTGTAAACGCAAAATCTTTCATTTCGGTCTCCTCTTAAAATACTTGACAGATTCCATATTAACATTATTATAGCACCAGTTGTATAAAAAAACAACTTCAAAGCCTAAACCCTAAACTTGCAGTTAACATGATAAAATGAGAATTTATAAAACTAAATAACCCTGAAGGTTTTGACGATCCTATTGACTTAAATCGCTGTTTAGGGTATAATCATTGTCAAAAACAGGAGTCAGAATGAACACACCAGACCGTCCAAACATTCTTTGGGTCTCTTTAGAGGATACAACGCCGCGATTCGGTTGTTATGGAGACCCAATCGCCCGCACACCAAATATTGACCGCCTCGCTGCAGGCGGATGTCGGTTTCCAAATGCCTTTTCAACAGCAGGTGTTTGTGCGCCCAGCCGTTCCGCAATTATCACCGGTATGTATCAAACATCTATCGGAACACACCACATGCGTACAGCGCATACAAACCGCAATACGCCAGATATGCCAACGCCGTATTCTGCTGTTCCGCCGCCCTACGTCAAAACCTTCACGGAATACCTGAGGGGAGCTGGCTACTACTGCACGAACAATAGTAAAACCGATTATCAGTTTACGCCACCTATTACGGCTTGGGATGACAATAGTAATCAAGGACATTGGCGAAATCGTGAAACAGGTCAGCCCTTTTTTTCAGTCTTTAACCCAACAGTTACGCACGAAAGCGGTATGTGGAAACGTAACGACAGACCATTAACAACCAATCCAGATGATGTGGAATTACCTCCTTATCTACCTGATACACCGAAAGCGCGACAGGCATTAGCTCGCCAATATGATAACCTCGCTACTGCCGATGCACGTGTGGGTGAGTTGTTAGATCAGTTAGAAGAAGATGGGCTTGCTGAAAATACCATTGTCTTTCTTTGGAGTGACCACGGCGAAGGACTGCCTCGCGGTAAACGGTGGCCTTATGATGCGGGAATTCGAATTCCGTTGATTGTACGTTGGAACGGAGAACTTAGTCCAGGGAGTGAAAGCGACCAATTGGTGAGTTTGATTGATCTCGGTCCAACTGTGCTTTCGCTGTGTGGTGTGCAAGCACCGCAGCACCTGCAAGGGCAACCCTTCCTTGGCACCAAAAGAGTTGAGCGCGAGTATATCTTTGCGACGCGCGACCGATACGATGAATCTTATGATATGGTGCGTGCTGTGCGTGATAAAAAGTATAAATATATCCGAAATTACTATCCTGAAAAGCCATATCTTCTCTGGATACCTTACCGCAACCGACACCCTGTGATGCAGGAGATGTGGCGGCTGTATGCTGAAGGAAAATTAGAGGGGGACCAATTGACCATGTTCCGTTCTCGCCCAACAGAAGAGCTTTACGATGTTGAGAATGACAAGTTTGAACTCAATAACTTGGCAGAGGACGCAGCACATGCAAATGTGATTGAGCGAATGCGGGGTGCGTTGGCGCAATGGCAATCCGAATTCGGAGATATGGGAGATATATCTGAAGAACAGATGGTCGCAAGGTGGTATCCTGACGGCACACAACCGCAAACTGCATCGCCAATTTTTATTCCGATTAACGAGGCTAATTCCGGAAGGGAACCTGCTCAGGAAGATGGTGAGTGGAAGGCACCGCTGCTTTTACAACTCCACTGTTCCACACAAGGTGCATCAATTGCGTATACAACCGAACAAGGTGAAGATGCAAAATGGAAATTGTATACAGAACCTTTGCGTCTACCGAAAGGTGGAGCCACTGTGAGAGCAAAAGCAATTCGGATCGGTTATAAAGAGAGCGATGAGGAATCTCTAAAATTTGCAGTTTCATAAAAATCCAAAATACAGTTGCTTGTAGGCATGCTTTGTAAGCGCGCTGTTAATGTTATGCAAGTGATCATGATTTACTATAGAATTATGTTATAAATATCAATACCTTCGCCAATTATCCAGAATTAAGATTGGCTTGCGTGTTGTGAATAGCAGCGATTGAACTTAGGCGTTCAATAATTTGCTGAATAACAATAGGTTCAGGTTTTTGCGGAAGTATTTTTAATATTTCGTGTATATATTTCAGACCTCGGTAGTGCGATTTTAGATCTAATACACTATATTCGGGATTCTGACATCTGTATTTTTCCATAAGTTTTGCGTCACGAAAGTTGAACTCAATTTGAAAACGGAGCGAATAATAATCTATCATTTTTTTTAGCGTCAAGTTCTAAATCAGAACTGAACAATAAGACGTGGGCTTGCTGTTTATAGTAGAGATTAGAATTAACGCTACATTCCTAAATTGTAGGAGGGAACTCCGATTCCCGACTGCTCCTAAGTTTAGTCGCGATTCGGAGATCGCTCGGACAGAGGAAATGTCCAATTAATTCTAAAGTTTACTATAGTGGTTAGGTTTATTTTTTTTTATACAAACGACATTCAATGGATCGGGGAACTTTTTGTGGCGTAGTTCTATTTGATACACCTCGGTTCGCATGTTGTCCGTTGTCTGTGTCCAAACTGAGTATTTTTGATCAATCTTATGTAGATGGATCCGTTCTCCATAGATTGCGGGTTGCCCGCGTCCCCGGTGAGGAAAAAAAGCGCGATAAACCATAGGTGCATTTTCCATCTTTGTTTCTGACGACTTCATCGCCTGATAAGATATAAACACTCTCCTGATCAAGCAAGTGTGTGCGAAAAAACGCCCAGCACATTGTCGTCCAAGGAAGAACGGTGTTGAAAAAGCGTTGTCCAGTGCGGTAACTACCGCCTTTAGATG
>JAJDWA010000060.1 GCA_022825825.1 Candidatus Poribacteria bacterium | reverse complement strand
TTGATTTCCCACACTGAAATCAAGGTATAAACCGCACTTATACACTAAATACTATAGTTTGGACAGTTATATTATGATTTATGTTGTGTGCTCAAAGATTCTCTACTATTTACGAGTTTTCTTAGGGATCGTAACTTGTAGAAAAGGATGTTTTATACATATCTGAACAGCCCCAGAGGGGCGGAATGTGTATAGAACATGAAACTTCCAGACACAAAGCCCCAGCGGGGCGACAGGTGGAAAAACAAAACTGGTTAGGATGCACAGTATTTCATTAAATAAATTTCAGATAACTATTAAAATTGTCCAAACTATAGCACTAAATAAATTAGGGGTTTTATTTATATATTATGGATGCAGTTCTTGAGGAGGAAAATGTGAGAGCACAACCACAAGTCTCTATTCGACACGAAGGCGACGTTGCTATATTTGACATTACCGGTTACTTAACTAACGAATCTGAAGAAGCTCTTAACGATGCGTACGCTGACAATGGCGTGCAGGAAGCAACCAAACTGTTGCTTAACTTCGATCGGCAAAGTTTTATTACAAGTAGCGGGTTTGGCACAATAATTAAATTACTCTGGAAGACACGGGATAAAGGACAAACGTTGCGAATTGCACATCCAGCGATGCAGGTAAGAACAATTTTTAATACCATCGGTTTGACACAAAGTATCGGCGTTTATGCTTCTGAAGCGGAGGCACTGGAAGATTTTTAAGTTATTACGGGAAGAGGGTGTACATGTTTTTGTTAAACAGCACACCTAACAAACTCCATAGGCTTCCAGCAAGGAATTGACCAAAGATAAGACCTAAGAACAAGGGTAACGCCCGGCGGTAAGCACGGACACCGCCCCCTGTAAAAAGTAGCCTCTTGAAGAGCCACCCCAAGAAAATTGAGAACCACATCCATCCGATAGCCCAACCGTTACCAACGGCATACCCTACTGGATAAAACGGCCACCACAAAAACTGCCGTTTGAGAACTGTCAACACACCGGTTAATAGGAAGCCAAAACCCATGTGTTGAATAGCAGTGAGATTCGGTGCGCGCGGGACAGTAATCCAATTTTGTAAGCGGTTAAATTCACCGACTCCCCACCGTGCAAACCGAAATTCGTAATAGAGCGCGACATGGCCGACAATGGAAATGACGGCGCCTACAATTGATGCTACTATCAAGGCAATGACTAACCGATTCTCACGGAGGTGGAAGTGCTTGCCGATCTTAAATGCCTCCAATTGGTGCGGCATTGGATGGCACCGATAGCCGTAAGCAAGCCAAGATAGTAAGGTAGTATTTGTTAAATTCTGCGCCCCCAATGGACGACTCCCTAAAAATAGCAACATAATTCGGTCAGGATGAACCCCGTGCAACTCGTGTGTGGGTGGACCAAGCTCTGCACGCATACGAGTCATACCGATGCACAACACTAAATAGATACTAAAATACCCGAGTGCTACCCATGGCGATAACCCCGCGAAATACCAAAATATCAGGACAACACCTAATCCAAATATCAAGCCAAATACAGCAAGTTGATATAAACGATCTTTCGATCTAAATGAGAATACGCCCCCTAACACCTTCAAAATTTCTTTCCGACTTGTTACCAGTGCAAGCAATCCTATTCCGATCCATGCCCCTGCCCGTTGCTCTGTTTGAAAACTAATTGCTGTTGTCCAACCTATTGCAGTAAAAAAGACGCGCTGCAACCCCCAAAAAAGGTAAAATCCCCAGAAAGACAACGCTAAATCCAACGGCATTAAATAGCCTAACCCTATTGCAAATGGATACACATAAATCGGTAAGCGTCCAATGGCGTTCCAAGGACGATCTGGAAAGTAGAGTTGATACTTAATTTTTAGCGAGGGAATAACGGGAAAAAGATAATTCAATCCTGCCAGAATCTCAAGTCCAAATGCAATCCCAAAACCGAGCCAAATTAGCTTATTGCGAAAGAGGTTAGATGTATTGCCGAGTAATTCAACAGGGAGCGTTGTCAAAGGATAACTCAGCTTTTCATGGTCAATCCACTGTTTACGGATGATGATATTGATGCATAACATCATAAACAGTAGCACAATCACCAAACCGCTCCACGCAACAATTGGCCACATCCACGCCTCCATGTAGTGGGGTTGCCAAAAGGAGTCGTCTCCTTCAAAATAGCCTTGCAGAATTTTTCGATCGGTAATTGTCAACCATGTTGGCAGAAAGCGAAAAAAGATATCTGACCATTCATTTTCCGGTGTTGCGAACCAACCAGCGTTTGCTATCATTGGCACTAATTGCCGAACGATATCATGTCCAGCAAGCGCGGTTGCAACCGAAACCATAATGTAAGTCAACGCGAGTTCGCGCGAAGTCGGTGCAGCCCGTTTTAACAATCTTCTTAGGAAAGGTGAAAGGGCTGCAAGCAGAAAGAATGTGAAAAGCACGGTGGGAAAGATTGAAAAATCTGTGAGTTCCCATACCACACGGTTTTCTGCAGAGATAATCCAGTAACAGGTTAGAATAATAAGGATAGAACCGAAGAGGAGAGTACCAACAAAAAAACGGAGTGTTGACGGTTTCTCAACTTCCTGAATCGCGCTTGGTTCATTTTGATGCATGTTTCTATCATACCATATCTGCTGAAACAAGGCAACAGATATAAGGGGGTATGTAGGGTTATTTAGTTTTAAGATTTTTCCGTTATTGAGATTTACTCAAAGTTAATACCCTAGGCCGGTAAGTGTTAAAAATTTGTCCGAAAAACCTAAAACTAAATAACCCTGGCCGTTTACCGCGTGGATTGCGCAAATCAGGAACTTCTGCTAACATATCAAGTAGATGGCGAGATTTTGTTTTGGTCATTATTCACCTCATAAGATTTTGGTTACTTTTAAGGTAAAGTCCATCAGATATAGCGTGTAAAGTCACGCTATATCTGGTATAATCTAATTGTATTTAGACAATTGAATGCCTCTGGATTGTTTTTTATCTATGCTATAATGAGATAATCTGTAGGTTGAAATGATTAGCAGAAAGTCAGAGGAATTCGTAGATGGCACGACAACTTAGAATGGTTCGTCCCAACCTAAAAGATTTACCGAAATTAAAACTGCCCACAGGCTACGGTTTACGAACCTACCGTGAAGGTGATGAGGTTCATTGGGCAAACATCATCAGCGATTCATTCGGTGGAAGGGAACGCACAGCACAAGATACGCGCAATGAAATTACCGGACGAGACGTATTTGTTCCAGATGGACTCTATTTCGTAACACATCACGATATCCCTGTCGGCACAGCATGTGCATGGCGACAATCTGTTGACGAAACAGATGTCGGATACGTTCACATGGTAGGTGTTTTAGGCAAACATACAGGGCAAAAACTGGGTAAATGGGTATCGCTTGCTGTTCTTTACTATTTTCGCGATAATGGGTTTTGCTGTTCTATGCTCGACACAGATGATTTTCGCGTCCCTGCTATCAAAACCTATCTAAATCTCGGATTTGTGCCTGTCTACGTTGACGACACACAACCTGAGCGGTGGGAAAAGACGCTGAAAAAATTAGAACTCCCACTTATGACTACGCAGATTGTGCAAGTACGAGAATCCCTTTCTACTGAATTGTGGGAAAAAGTGTCGCGTTAGCATCCAAAATGAAATTACCGATTGCACTAAAAAATAGCACATACAATCTCAATCTTTTGATAATGCCTGCTATTCTTGCTATCGGTTTTGGACTTCGCATTCTTGGTATAGGTGTCGGTTTACCTAATACACCCGATCCTCGCGAAATCCTAATTGCACAAGACATTTTAAACCTCATCAATTTCACTGCCCCTCCAGAAATCTATAACTGGCCCGGCACAGCATGGTTTTATTTAATTGCTGTGGTGGGCAAAGTTCTTTCTATTTTCGGATTGCCTTTAACCGAAGCGCGTGTGATCTGGATAGCACGGTTCATTAATGTCCTATTGTCAATAGGCACGATCTGGTTAACTTACTGCCTTGGAACGAGGGTTCGCAACAAACGCTTAGGACAAATTGCAGCCGGATTTTTAGCTGTTGCGATGTTGCACGCCACAAACGAATCGCGTTTCGCACTTGTTGACATTCCTGCAACCTTTTGTGTAACCTTATTCCTTTGGTTAGCTGTACAAGATACGCACCTGACGCTCCGAACTTGCCTGTGGTTAGGTACTGTGGCGGGGATCGGCATGGCAGTGAAGTTTCCAACCGTCTTTGTCGGTTTCTCTCTTTTAATTTTTGTTCGGACAGAAAACTTTTATCGCAAGTTTGCCACGATAGCTGGCGTTGCTGCCATTACCTTTACACTAATCTGTCCGTATTGGCTGATTGATCTGATGTCATCAGAATGGAATCTCTTTTATGATGACTTTTGGTATGAAACTATGCACTATCATCGCGGGCACTTCGGACTATTTGCAACTGGAGAGACAGGTTGGCTAAGTCGGTTTTTATACTTGTGGACACTCTTGAGGTGGGGTATGGGATTGCCCCTTGCACTACTGGTAAGTGTTGGAGTCGTCTATGCACTGGCTAAATCAGTACCATCTTTGAAAAAATCTACTACTACAAATCTGTTTACTGATGAAAAAGGACAGAAGGGATTGATAATACTTGCTTTTGTAATTCCATATCTAATGTTTATTGGGACGTTCAAAGTGTCTTTCACACGTCATTTGTTGATTCTCTATCCTGCACTTACAGTTCTTGCCGCTGTATTTCTTGTCGCACTTGACAAGCGGCTTTGTATCATCTTCGGAAGTGCTGTTTGGCTTTATTCATTTGTTTACACCGCAGCATTTGCTTCCGTCCTGCTATCCCAACCTACCGGACAGGAAGCATCTGAATGGATATCAGTAAATGTCCCACACGACAGTTCAATTGCCCGGGCTCCAGAAATCTTATTCGATTGGCTTATACCTGAATTGGATAGAGATATGGTCCCTGCGGGTGAGAAATCGAAATGGGCTTTAATAATCCAACCTAACCGTGAAGTTTTCCAGAAATATGCGATGCACCCTAAAAAATATAAACAGCAGGATTGGTATCCGTTAAAAAAGATTGAAACAGAAAAGACATTAGAATTTTACGAAAAGGTGTTAGGGGCAGCAAACCGTTACCAATTGTACAAAACATTTCAACGCTCGCCACAATTCCTTGGTATCCAAATATCGGATAAAGGCGCCCCATTCCCAATGCGAGCGCTTATCCATCCAGAGATACGCCTATATCGCCGGATCGAATAACGGTATGCTTTGTGTATTTGAAGAAAATACGGAAGATGGTCATAAGCGTGGTAGAGAAAAACATTTTTTTTGAATCGGAACGATCTCTTC
This sequence comes from Candidatus Poribacteria bacterium, assembly GCA_022825825.1. GTDB lineage: Bacteria > Poribacteria > WGA-4E > WGA-4E > WGA-3G > MSPOR6. Next base: position 45,273 of record JAJDWA010000060.1, on the reverse strand, counting down.
TAAAATTTTTGATAACACCTCAGATGGAATAGTATCCGCATCAAGAATCCTAACTATTTCTTGTGGGTAGTAATCAATCATCGGTTCGGTTAGCTGTTTATAGACATTCCATCGGTCGCGAACCACTAATTCGTCCGCATCATCCTTGCGGTTTTCTTTAAGTGCCCGCCCACGGATACGTTCAAACATTACTTCCCGATCCTCACAGACCATAAATAGGATCTTAATAACATTAATATAGGGAGATAATAATTCGGCTTGCGCAATGCTTCGAGGGATGCCATCAAGAACAAGCAGGTCGGTTTGTGGATCATAAACCTTTTGTTCTATTTTGGACCAGACATAGTCCTTCCATATTCTAATAGTAGCTTCGTCTGGAACAAACTTACCTTTTGTTGCATGTTTCTGAAAGAGTTGTCCGTATTCGGAGTTTTCATCAAGTTCTCGTAACATATCCCCGCTGGAAATGTGAAAAATGCCAGGAATATGTGATAGCAATTTTCCTTGTGTTCCCTTGCCGACTCCTGGAGGACCAACTAATAGTACAGATTGAAAACAGGGGCCTCCCTCCTCAAATAGAGGTTGATTATCCATTACCATTCTTATTGCTTTCCTCTTACCTTCCTTAATGTTGATGTTCTAATACAATCAGGTTGGTGTTCCTTTAGGTTTGAAAAACAGCACGCACCAAATAGCAATTGTTATTTTCCAAGTAGGTGTTCGAGTATGTAAAAATCTAAACCTTCGTAATCTCGTGCTGTAATAAACTCCTGCTCCACTTTTCTGTCTAATGTCCGAACCTTTTCAAGTAGGTTGAGAAAGGTTCTGCGGCTGCTCAATAAATGTTTGGTCGAAATATCACGGGGCTGCGTACGCATTACTTTGACATCTAAACCCACAAATTCTCCGTTTCTACCGTAACCGTTCTCTTCAAGTACTCGCACCTGATTAAATGCACGACGTAAATTGGCTGAACCGAACGCTTTATCCTGATCAAATTTAAGACCGTTTTGATCGTTAAGATGCACACTCCAGAGTTTGTTATGGTACAAGGCGTAACCCATTTCATCGGATGGTTCTAATCCCGCAAGAATAGCATGGGCACTTTCAATTAATCCACCTACCCGATCAGGGTCTGTACTCGCGTAAGCCAAACCAATTGCGTGCCCTATCGTTGGTATATAAGCAATATCCATCGGCTCATTCGGCTTCGGTTCAATCAGAATACGAATTTCAGCATCATAATCAAGTAAAACGTTAATTGCGTCTAAAAGCTGACCTACTGCATCTGAGGAACTCTTTGTTTCACGAATATAAGTGCCTTCACGTGCAAGCCACAGAACAAAGTTTTTGCACTCCAATTCGTTAGCAATATCAATACAACGTTTGGAACGTTCCAGGGCATACTGTCTTTCTTCTTTCGAATTTGAGGTAAAAGCTCCATCAATTGTTTGTGGTGACTCCCACAACCGTGGTGCTACAACCTCGGTAACCAAACCCTGATTATCAAGTTGTGTTTTAACATTTTTGGCACGAGATACTAACTGCGCGTGCGTTTTGTCGTCAATATCGGGCACAACATCATCATCGTGAAATTGAATTCCAACAAAACCAAGGTCTCGGTAAAAATCTACCTTCTCATCAAAACTGTACGATTCTCGAACTGGCGGTCCAAAAGGATCAGCACCCTCGTGTATATTCCAAGGACCAAAAGAAAAACGGTATTCTGTTAGCGAATTGGACATCTACTTGCTCCGGTCATAACTTTTCTGGTACGTTAACGATAAGGTCTATTATAAGTTACCTTATTTCTAACAAACTTCTTGACATTTTAATTAAGTATAAAGTATTATGTTATTAGTGTCAAGTCATTTTTACATGAATCAAATTAAATGAGGATATTTGGGATGTTGTCTGCAACTTATAGGGTTACCGCTAATACCATATCAAGCAACTTTGCAGATTTATATTCTCATACTGCTACCCACTTCAATCTTATTCTACGGCTTCCGATTAAATTAGGGTATTATCTGTTTTGCTTCGTACTATTTGGAATATGTCTCTTTTCTACTCAGCCTATTGAAGCAGCCGAGGATGAAACAACAGACACGCCACGTTCACCATCTTTCAGCGAACAAACACAATCTCCCGCTTTAACTACTTCACAGAATTTCGGTTTTGACGATGTCTATCTATTAGCACTCAATTTAGATATCCCTGGGAACATTAAAATAGTCGCTATAGACAGTAACGTTGAAGATAAAGACACGATTAGCGTTACGCTTGAAAAACGTGTACTGCAACATCACCCTATCTTAACGAAAACCTTTCTGGAAAACATCTCTCTAATTGGAACAAAAGAAGATGGTACACTTCAGTTGAATTCACAACTACCTGAAGAAGCATTCAAGGTAATATTAGAAGGTCAAAGTGAATCTGCGATAAAAAAACATCTCCATTTAAATTACATAATTAACACACCGCCAGATATCGCGGTTCAACTCAAAGTAATAGATGGAGAGATATTCCTTCACCATCTGCGCGGAAAGATAGAGATAAACTCTGATACAGGTAGTGTCCATCTTGATGAAACGGTGGGAAACTATCATATTGAATTAAAGAGGGGCCGCATTCACGGCAAATTATTGTTGGCCCCGGGACAAAACGATATAAAAACACACAACGGTTCAATTGATCTTACTGTGCTCGATTCATTTGCAGCCCCACTGGATTTAACTGCACTTGGGGGAGGCATTAGGTTACTCCTTCCTAATAATTACGCTGCAGATGTTGAATTAAAGAGTGAGAAACAACGTTATATTATTAATCTTCCATCAGAAATTGACAATAATATGGGGGTCCTCAATGAGGGAGGACCGCTACTCCGTTTAACTACCACTGATGTTATTTCAGTTTTCCCGGATCCAAGGACGCGAAACTTACCTGAAAGAACTAAACCCGATGTTTCAGAAGAAACGCCACCCATAGAGTTGGTCCAACCTATCCCTCAAACTGTACAATCCCCTGTTATTGATGGAAATTTATCTGAAACAGTGTGGTTAAATGCTGCCGCACTTTCCGCTTTTCAGAGTCCTACAGGAACGGAAACCGCCGAAAATCAAACAGATGTCTATTTAATGTGGGATAAAGAAAACCTGTATATTGGTGTAAGGGCACACATACAGGATACGCAAATTCCTCGTGTTTCACAAACACAACTTGATTCACCGATCTGGGAAGATGAATCCGTTGAAATCCTGCTTGATATGAATCCTGAAACTGAGCCATATTCCCACCTTATCGTAAATCCGATTGGTGGACTCTTTGATCAATGGGTAACAAAGGAAGGTTTCCCAAATTTTCGATTCGCTCCAACTGGCGTGGAACGCGAACAGATAAACGATTCAACAGAACAGTTCAAAGGCGATAGTTCTTGGAATTCACATGCTAAAGTTGCGACCCAAATCAACGCGAATTTTTGGAGTTTTGAAATTGCTATCCCTCGTAAATATGAGAGAAAACACGAGGTAAGTACTTGGCTTTTTAACATCCATCGTAAAGCACAAGTAAAATCAGTTATTGGTGAAGATTTAAACCCAAGTGTCCAGCATGAATACAGCTACTGGGCTCCAATGTATGATGAGGAATATCCGTGGTGGCCACATTGGAAAGAGGGAATGGGAAAACTAAAATTATCCGCGGACCCATCACATACCTCAGAAACATTTAAAGTTACAGAAAATTTCAAAGTTACTGCAGTTGAAATTGAGGGTAACAAAATAATTCCAACTGAGGTGGTGTTAGAACAAATTCCGATAGCACCCGGTAATATCTTTACAAACGAACAATTGTCGCGATTGATTGCGGAATTAGAAAACTTTGATTGGTTTGAAGAAGTACAATTAAAGACTATTGTTCCTAAGAACGATGCCCCTAAATCCCTACCGATTAATCTGCACGGGACCTCTCTAAAAGACGCAGAATCTGACGGTAGTGGTGATGACAAAATTGAAAATCTTCCGAAAACCGAGCCGGTAAAAGTAAATGTGCAAATCAGCGTCACCGAGGCACCAGTGAAGTTTGCAAGCCAAATAAAAATCAACGGCCATAGGAGTTTTCCAGCGCAATTCATCAAAAATTGGTTTGACCTATCACCAGGATATTTTGCTGACACAAATATAAAGTTGAAACAGCAGATGATAGCCGATTTTTATGTAAACCGTGGCTTTCCGTTTGCAAAAGTTACGCGCGAATTTGTCAATGATGTGCTACAATACCATGTCAACGAAGGATATTTAGATGAAATTCAATTTACTGGGAACCGGCGAATCTCACGTTCTGAACTCAAATCTGCACTCAATATAAATACGAAAGAGGTATATTTTCACTCACTGGGACAAACGAGAATCAATCAATTGCGTAAAGAACTTAGTAAGAATAACGAGGCATTCAAATCAATTCGTGATTGGCGTGTACAACGCGAAGGTGGAAAAAATATTCTGATTGTTGATATTGAAGAAGAACCGTTTATAAAACCAGGATGGTATCCTATTGTTGGTTTCAGCCGTGTTCACGGGTTAGTACTTGGTGCTGGTGGAACACTTTCGACGCACTTCACCGGTGAGGAACAACTGTTCGGTTCAATCAGTGGCGGATTCTCCAGCAAAATTTTAAACTATAGCCTCGGAGTTGAGAAAAGTTTTTTTAGACGTTTTCCATTGGCAATGGGAGTCGGTTTTTTCAAACTAACGGACGTTAGCTCTAATACGTATCGCCTATTGCCTGCCGAGACTAATCTTGGGGCAGCAGTTTATGGTACTGCCCTTGAAGATTATTATCAGCGGAAGGGAGAACAAATTTGGGTTGCCCAAACATTTGGGGCATCCTCTCTGTTGCGACTTGAGTTTACACAAGAAGACCACGATAACTTGTCTAAGTCTACGGATTGGAGTTATCTTGACCGGAACCGTATCAAGCGCGGTAATCCGCGAATTGATCGCGGGTACCTGAAAATGATTTCCCTCGGTTATACATTTGATACTCGTGACAAAAAATCAACTATTAAACGTCCGCAGAATCTTGGAAGCCACCTATTCCTCTGGCCAAATGAACGGACGAGGCGTGGGTGGCGCGGACATTTGGGAATTGAATTGGCAGGCGGAAGTCTTGGAGGAGAATGGACATTTAACTTTTACAAATTTGAATTAGTTCGCTACACACCCTTGTTCGGAGCGCATCATCTGAACATCCGTCTTTCGGGAGATTATTCGGACGCACCCTTGCCGAGGCAACGTCTTCTCTATCTCGGTGGGGCAACAACTTTGCGTGGATACGATTTTAATACATTCGCTGGGGATAAGCGAATTCTTCTCAATATCGAATATCGTTTTTTACAAGAGACCCGTTTTAATACCGATATAGACGCTGTATTCGGGTGGGCACTGATTGCTTTTTTTGATACTGGACAGACTTGGCAGTCCACTGAAAATACATTTTCTGATTTTTCCGTGAATGAGTTTAAATCCTCAGTCGGTGTCGGAATATCGTTTTTCATTAGTCCACCAGCAGGTTTTCAACCTTTGAGCGGTTCAGTTGAAATTGCCGTTCCTCTCACCGTAGAATATTCGTTACGTACACCGAGATTAATTTTACGGTTGGAACGGATGTTTTAATACTATAGAGACATGCGAATGCTTTTGGTATGTGCAAACAGTAACATAGAAATGGTAAAGAATGAAAAATACGCTGTTACATGAAATTCATCAAAAACTTGGTGCAACCTTTGCTGAGAGACACAAAGATTGGAACTTAGCAGTACAGTTTACTGATACTGTTTCTGAGCACAACGCTGTTAGGAACAATGTCGGCATTGCTGATATTTCATATCTTGGTACTCTCAGTTTAACCGGAGAGGATCGCGCAAAATTTTTGCACCGTCTCATCTCTAACAATGTTGAAGGTTTATCAGTTGGGGAGGGGAATTACGCCACACTTTTGACAAATCGTGGTAAAATTATCGCTGATATGAAAGTATACATCTTTGAAGATTCAATCTATCTCAGCACTGCCCCTGAAAACACAGAAAATGTTTTTACGGAATTGGACAAGTACATTATTGCAGATGATGTAGAACTTTCTGTGGAAACGGACAATTTAGGGGCAATTGCCGTTTATGGACCAAAATCTACAGAACTGGTTCAATCCGTTCTAAATGTGGAGGGGCTCAGTAGTTTACCAGAGAATCATTCCCTGTTTTGCGAATTTGATCAACAACGGATTGCTTGTGTAGAATCGAATACTGTCGGAGAATGTGGATACCATCTTTACATTTCAACCGATAAGTTAGAAACGTTATGGGAAAAGTTAATGGCTGCAGGAGCTAATGTTGTTCCTATTGGATGGGACGCGCTTGAATCACTTCGGATTGAAGCAGGTACGCCAAGATATGGAACAGAATTAACCGACTCTGTTATTCCGCTTGAGGCAGAATTAGAACATGCGATTGATTTTGAAAAAGGGTGTTATATCGGTCAAGAGATAGTAGCACGTATGAAGTATCGCGGACATCCGAACCGTCTATTACGTGGGATTGAAATTGACGCAGAAGATACTATGCAACAAAACTCAAAAATTTTCAATGGCGAAAAAGAAGTCGGCTGGGTTACAAGTTCTGCCTATTCACCAATACTCAAAAAACCGATTGCACTTGGTTACGTTCGTACAGAAGTTACGGAACAAGGTAGTAGAATCCAGATTGAAACTTCGGAAGGGCGCGTTAATGGGACAGTTGTTGGCCTGCCATTTTCACCCTATAAAGCATAATAGATTATATTAGATATAGAAATATGGAATTATAACTGCGTCTACAATTGGACGCACAACACTGATAGGAGATAAATTCGATACAATGATTTACAACAAGTTTTATTTTCGGATAGCTTTTTTACTTTTACTACCGATACTCGTAGGTGGGTGTGGTCTAAGCAAGTTATCCAAAATCGAACAGGAAAGTGACTTAGCGGTAGTAGAAACTACCCTTGAGAAAAACCTCAAAACACTTGAACGTTTGACAAAATTAGGAAATAAGTCTCTGATTGTTAAGACGGCTCGCGCTTTTTCATCTTACAGCGGATTGCTTCAAGATAGGATGGAAGAGGCTGAAATAGCAGGTGATACGGATACAGCAGAGGAGATGCGTGCACAGGCGATTGAGCATTACGCACGGTCTGAAATGTATGCGTTCAAAGCACTCGCAAAATCAAACAAAATCTTCACTAAAGCAAGAACTATCGGCATGGAAGTGTTCGAAAAGCTGCTTCAGAAAGTAGAGAAGGAAGATGTAGAACCACTATTTTGGGCAGCTTATGCTGTCGCAAATGGTATTAGCCTGCAGAAAGATGACCCGATGCAAGTGATTGACCTCGATCGTGTTGAATTGATGATGCGACGTGTTCTTGAATTAGACGAAACATTCTATAATGGCAGCGGGCATCTGTTCTATGCAGTTTATTATGGTGATCGATCACCAGCAATCGGGGGTAACCCTGAAAAGGCAAAGAAGCACATAGATAAGGTTGATGAGATTAATGATGGCAAGTTCCTGATGAGCAAATTCTATCTGGCGCGATACTACGCCTATCCGAAACAGGATGTGGAACTTTACAAGAAATCGTTACAGGAAATTATTGATGCACCGTCCGACTTATATCCTGGAGGGGAAGCCGCAACTGCCTTAGCAAAGTCGCGCGCCAAACGTTGGCTCTCCCAGGTTGATATACTTTTTGATTTAGATATAGAAGAAGGAGAAACTGAATAATGAACGATAAGAAAACAATTAATAAAATCCAAACTGCGGTAATTGCAAGCGTGCTTTTAGTAATTTTGAGCATGTTCTATTTACCTGTATCCGTTCACGCTGTAGAGTCTATTAAGTTCGCTACATACGCGCCGAAAGGGTCTACTTGGATGAACAATTTCGATGCGATGGGAAAAGAAATACTCTCTAAAACCGATGGTAATGTTAAGTTCCGATTCTATCCGAATGGAATACTCGGAGACGAACTGGATGTCATCCGTAAGATGCGCGCTGGGCTACTTCATGCAAGTGCTATGACTGCTACAGGACTTGGCGAAATACAGAAAGAAGCGCTAATTTTTCAACTGCCCCGAATGTTTAAAAGCTACGAAGAACTTGACTATGTACGCAACTTCCTCCGTGAAGATTTAGATAAAGCATTTTTAGATGCTGGCTATGTACTAATCGGATTAGGTGATATAGGTTTCTATTACATTTTCAGTAATCATCCGATTAGAACTATTGCTGACCTCCAGTCACCTAACATCAAGATGTGGGCACGAACAAGTGACAAAATTGCTCTTGAATTTTACAAAAGAGCAAAAATTGCCACTGTACCCAGAGAAGTTACACAGGTGTTACCTTCTCTCTATTCAGGGCAACTCAATGCGCTTACCACTTCACCCTACGTCACTGTTGCATTACAGTGGAGCAATAAATTTAAATACATGACAAACTTACCCGTAAGTGTTGGTGTTGGTGCAACAGTGATAACGAAGGAAAAGTTTGATCGACTTACCCCTGAGCAACAGAAAGTATTACGTGAAGCAGGGGACAAATATCAAGTCAAGTTGATTGAGGAAATTCGGAGGGATAATGAAAAAGCTATTGAAGCACTAACAAAGAAAGCTGGGATAAAGATAGTTGAGTTTCAACAAAGTTCGGTTGAGGCGTGGGATGCCCTCGCTGTTGAAACCCATAAAGCATTTGTTGGTGAAATATATTCTCAAGAATTTCTTGATAAGATTAACGCACTATTGCGCGAATATCGAGAAAAGAAGTAGTTTCAATATATCAGCATAATAACCTGATAAAGTAGACGGATTCTTTGGGACCCGTCTACTTTTGTTTGCAATAATATGAGTTCAACTAAACCTGATAGTTCAATACTCAAGTCCGACATTGTAGGGGGAGTCTCTGTGCCCGTCCGTTGTTTCCGTTCATCAGACATGGCGAGGCGCGGTCCCTCATCCAACAAATGATTTATGAGATACGCTCTAAATAGCCCTAACCCCGAAATGGATAATACCAACTTAACGTAATTCGTCTTGTTTTTCAGTATTTTTTCACTTTTCCGCTCCAGCGGAGCGGTATGTAAAGACGACGAATCAAATGAATTTGGTATAAGTGATTGACGCAATCTTCTAAATGTGTTATGTTGTAAACGGACTTCAAAAATAAATGTGGAGACGTATATGAAAGCTGCCCAATTTTACGGTGGAAAAGATATCAGAGTTGAAACAGTCCCTGATCCGACGCCTGCAGCAGGACAAGTATTGGTCCAGGTAGAAGCAGCTGGTATCTGTGGGAGTGATCTGCACGGGTACCACCATCAGCCAGACACACCTTTGTCCCCCCGCATCGGTGGACATGAATTAGTCGGACAAATTGTTGACATAGGAAAAGACGTTCCTGACGACAAAAGAGGGGAACGTGTAGCGATCGAACCGATTAGTCCATGCAATAATTGCCCAGAATGCTATAACGGTTACTACAACATCTGCGCAAATTTACGACATGCAGGTGGGGGTTTCGCTGAATTCATGATTGCGCGTACCTCAAATGCCTACCCTCTTCCTGGTAGCGTCTCTGCTGAAGGCGGTGCGTTAGCAGAGGTGTATGCTGTTGCAGTGCATGCTGTTAATAGAGCAATGGTGTCACCTGGTGATCGCGTTGCCATTATTGGAAGCGGTCCGGTCGGTTTGACAATTGCGCAGGTAGCGGATATTGCGGGGGCAACTTCCATTGCCGTTTTAGGAAAACCAGACACTCCGATACAAATTGCTCAGAAGGTAGTTGGTGCTGTGCCAATTAATGTAGATAAGACCGATGCTGTGGAAGCTATCATGGATTGGAGTAATGGACGCGGGGCTGATGTAGTCTTTGAAGCGGTTGGCGGTAGAGCAAATACGTTGGAACAGGCAACGCAGATAGCAGCAAAACGCGGACGCGTCTGTATGGTAGGTGGGCATGGCGCACCACTCACCTTTTCGGAACGGTTTGCCCGCAGCCGCGAACTGACAATAATATGGTCATTTTGTTACGGCAGGCGCGGCGGCAAAACTGAGTTTCAAATTGCTATTGATTTGCTTGCTGCTGGCAAACTTGACCCAAATCCTTTGGTTACACACCGATTTAACCTGGACGAGATTACACAAGCTTTTGCCGTCGCAGCGGGACGTGATGAACACGGATCTGTAAAAGTTCTTGTGATGCCCAATAATTAATGGAGGTAGAATGGAAACTCTTAAATCACTTGTATTTGTCGGAACGGAAGGTATTTATCACGATCATGAAGGAAACGGGCAATTTTTAACAGCAATGCTCAATAGATCCGATAGCATTGAAGCCAATTTCTCCCGAGACTATGATGTACTTGCCGATGGTCTTGAAGCATACAATACTGTGCTTTTCTATACTGATGTCGGAGAGCTTACAGCGGCACAAGAGGCGGGGTTGCTCAACTATATTCAATCGGGGGGTGGATTTTTTGGATTACACACTGCAGCTGCTTCCTTCCGAGAATCTGAAGGCTACCACGATATGCTCAACGGGTTTTTCGATGGGCATAGCCCTTATATGGATTTCACAGTTAACGTGAGCAACACCGAGCATCCCATTTGCACTGGGTTAACTGATTTTAAGGTGACAGATGAACTCTACTATTTGAAACACAATCCCGATTCTTCACAACATTTGATGCACGCGTACGATCACACGAAGGATGAAACCCACGTCATGGCGTTCCACCATAAGTATGGCGAAGGTAAAGTATTTTATTTTGCGTTAGGCCACGATATGGCTGTGCTTGAACATCCGAGTTTTCAAGAAGTTATAAGTAGAGGCGTTCTGTGGGTAGGAAATAGGCTTTAAAATAGTCCGTTTCAGATTTTTATAAATGCACCTTAGGGTGTTGGGCAAGAATTTCTTCAGCAACAGAGATATCCCTATGAATTTGCTGCACCAAGGCGCGCATATTTGAGAATTTGCGTTCACTGCGAATCTTTTCAACAAAATATATTTCGATAGTTTCACCATATATGAGTTCATCAAAGTTAAAAAAGTGGCTTTCTACCTGAAATTTTGTTCCATTAAAGGTAGGTCGGATTCCGATGTTTAGCACACCATCCAGCCACCGATCCGTTAATTTTCCGCGAATAGCGTAAACACCGTTTGGCGGGCAGAGCTGCTCACCCGGTTCAATATTCGCAGTTGGAAACCCGAGCTGTCTACCGCGCCCATCTCCCTTTATAATGGTGCCACTCAAAGAATAGATTCTTCCTAACAGCTGGGATGCTAAACCGAGATCGCCCCTTGCAATTGCTTGCCTGATACGCGTGCTATGCACTGGCAAACCGTTTAACTGGGTCGGTGGAACAACCGTAACACCAAATTTAGATTGTTGCCCCATTGATTCTAATAACCCTGCGTTACCTTCGCGATCTTTTCCAAATTGGCAGGCGTAACCGACAACGACATGTTTGGCGCGACACAGATCAAGCAAAACATTATTCACAAAGATATCTGGCGACATTGATGCAATTTGTTCACTGAAATTAACAAAAATAGCAATATCTATCCTGAGTTGTTTGAGTATTTCGAGGCGTTTTGGCAAACACATTAAAACAGGCGGGCATTTTTCCGGGGCAAGGAGTGCCAAAGGATGTGGATAGAACCCGAAGAGAACACTTGCAAGATTATCGGCATCGGCGCGTGTACGAACCGTTTCGATAACATCTTGGTGGCCAATATGTAATCCGTCGAATACCCCAAATGTTGCAACTGAGTCTTGTGTTAATTTAGGTATGGATTCCAAATTATGATAGGTTTGCAAAATTTTTTCTCCACTAATTGTTACTTCCTCTGTAATACACTTTGCGGAGTAAATGTAGTGTTTATTATAGACAAACACTACACAACATATTAGCAAATTTGTTGAATATGCTGTTTAGCACTTGATACGATTTCTTTGATAGCAGCAACACATGGAAGATTAATACGACATCCTGAAGCGCGTTCATGTCCTCCCCCGTCGAATTCCGCTGCAAGCGCAGCCACATTAACACGACCTTCACTGCGTAGACTTATCTTAGTGCTACCATCTGGCAGCTCACAAACACAAATAGCAATTTCAACACTTTCAATCGCTTGAATCTGATTGACAAAACCTTCTACATCATCTAATGTTGTTTTGGTTTCATTTAGCATTGATTGGGTGATTAAAATCCAGGCTATCTTACCATCAGGTGTAAGTTCTAAGGTCTGCAAAGTTTGTCCTAATAAGTGAATCTTTTCCAACGGCACCTGCTCATAAACTTGGCAGTAAACTTCATCCGGGGCAAAGTCACCAATCTCTATCAAGTCCGCCGCAATTCGATGTGTTTCCGGTGTGGCATTGCTATAGCGAAAACATCCAGTATCAAACATTAGCCCAGTATAGAGGCATAATGCGGAAGCCTTATCAATCGGTATCTGCGTAGATTTTATCAACTTGTAAATAATTTCGGCTGTTGATGAGGCAGTAGGTATAATAATGTTGTAATCTCCGAAATCCTCCGCAGTGATGTGGTGGTCAATATTTACGACAGCATGTGTTGGAATCAAGTGTTTGCTAAGAAAAGGTCCAATCCGTTCTCTTGAACTTGCGTCTAAAATAACTAATACTTCTGGGCAAAAATCTTTAGACGCTTTAGCATCTTCAATGTTTTTCCAATATGGCAGGAACTGGTACTTTTTCGGAACCAAATCTGTATTATAGATTTTTACGGTTTTCCCCAACTTCTTCAGAAGTTGGTAAAACGCTAATTCGGAACCTATTGCGTCACCATCCGGATTAACATGCGTAGAAATTGCAAACGTCTGATACTGTTCAAATAAGGTAAAGAGTGGTCGGAAACTATCCATATCAGCTAAATATCTTGTGCTGAATTTTCTGGCACTTCTTCTTCAGTCTCAATTCGTTTAAGAAGTCCATCTATTTTCATCACATGGTCAATCGAATCATCTAAGCTAAACCGCAATTCAGGTGAATATCTAAGTGCTAAACGACGACTAATTTCGCGTCTGATAAACCCCGCCGCACTTTTAAGTCCTGCAAGGGTTGCTTCCTTCTGTTCTAAATCACCGATAACACTCACCCTCACATCTACATATTTAAGGTCGGAGGACACATCTACATGGGTGACGGTGCAAAAGGCGACACGCGGATCTTTTACTACACGGTGAATTACCTCCCCTAATTCTCTCTGGATTAGGGCTGCCACTCGATCTTGCCTTCTATTTTCTAACATGTTCGCTGACCTCCTGCCACCAAGTATATTTTCTATTTAAAAGAAAAATTCTGTTTCATAGTCAACCAAAACCACCGATGCATTTTCTTCAATGAATTTAACGCTCTGTGCTAAAATTTTATCCACAAATTTAACTTCATTCGCAACCGTGACAACTCCTAAAACTGCAGATTGATGTATATCTTGCGCTTCTATTTCAGCAACTGCAAGATTAAATCGGTTTTTAAGTCGGGCAATTATACTTTTGATTACCCTGCGTTTCTCCTTAAGGGACTGGCTCTCTGGTAGGTACAACTTTATTTTACAAACACCGATGTGCATCTTTATTATCTATTTCTAAAGTAACATGCTCACGTATTTAGCCGTAAAAAACAACGCTACGCATGCAGACATTACCCATCTAAATCACAACCGATGAAATTTCTGTTTTGAAGATGTGATGCTTTCATCACAGAAAAGGATCCTGCGGCTGGATCAATCACATAATCATCCTCTTGCGTTCCATAAAACCAATGGTTGAAACCTTGGCAAAGATAAGGCAATGGGAGGGACTTGTACTTCCCGCTTAGTAGAAAAGACATTGCTTGTGGACATACCAAATGTTTCACGAATAAGCTTAATATTCTTTTACTTCCGTTTTGAGTTGTCAATCCTTAAAAACGCTTGAAATGGACTTTAAGATACGCATAAAAAAAGATTTTAGAAAGGTGTAAAACTATTATCTCAAATCTGTATTGTAGGTTTTTGGAATAAGCGAGACAACAATGGCAGCCTGTTGTCGCGTTCTATTTTTGTTCCGCAAAGATTAAGTTTGAAGACATTGCAAACCAGATTTTAGAGAGTCCGAGCCACATGTTCGTGGACGTAACATTCTAACACATCCCCAACTTTTATGTCATCAAATTCATCAATGCCGATTCCACATTCATAATTGGCCTGTACTTCGTTGACGTCATCTTTGAAACGTCTGAGCGAGTCCACCTTACCTTCGTAAATCAATCTGTTTTCGCGCAATACACGAAGGGGTTGATTAAATGTAACCCTACCCCAGTTGACATAACTACCTGCGACTAATCCGAGACGTGGCACTTTAAAGATTTCTCTCACTTCAGCTCGCCCTATAATTACTTCCCTTATCTCTGGGTCTAACAAGCCTTCCATGGCTGCACGAATATCAGAGATAATGTCATAAATAACCGTATAAGTGCGAACGTCAATCCCTTCCGCTTCTGTAGCTTTGACGGCTTCCGTGGTTGGATGAACGTTGAATCCAACAACAATAGCATCGGACGCAGAAGCAAGCAGAATATCTGTCTCTGTAATACCGCCAGCAGCTTCGTGAATGATATTTATCTTCACTTCTCCCGTGCTCAATTTAATCAAAGATTCTGATATAGCTTGGACTGAACCTTGCACATCACCCTTAACAATGACGTTCAATTCCTTGATGTCGCCTTCTTGAATCTGTTGGAATAGGTCATCAAGGCTTACATGACTATGCGCGCCAAGTTTGGATATGCGGTGCTTATCTTGTCGTTCTTCGCTTATCGCACGGGCATCCCGTTCTGATTCGACAGCATAAAATATGTCACCTGCTTCCGGGACTCCTGTAAATCCAAGGACTTCAACAGGTGTAGATGGACTGGCTACTTTTATCCGTTTTCCATCATCACTCATCATTGCTCTAACTCTCCCGGAATAGCGTCCAGAAACAAATGCATCGCCAACTCTCAGCGTGCCGCTTTGGACTAAAACGGTCGCAACCGCCCCACGTCCTTTATCGACCTGTGCCTCAATTACAACGCCACGGGCAGACTTATCCGGATTCGCTTTCAATTCAAGGAGTGCCGCTTCAAGGAGAAGCATCTCCAACAACAACTCTATGCCTGTGCCTTCTATCGCGGACACCTCTACGCATATAGTTTGACCGCCCCATTCTTCTGGCACCAACTCGTTTTCGACTAACTGCTGTTTGACATAGTCAGAACGGGCTCCTGGCACATCAATTTTGTTAATTGCAACAACAATGGGAACTTGTGCTGCTTTCGCGTGATTAATTGCCTCAATTGTTTGTGGCATTACGCCATCATCAGCAGCAACGATAAGGACGACAATATCTGTTGCCTGTGCCCCACGCGCCCGCATTGCAGTGAACGCTGCGTGCCCGGGCGTATCAAGAAAGACAATGTTGCCATTTTCTAATTCAACATGGTATGCGCCTATATGTTGTGTAATATTTCCCGCTTCGGATTCGCTCACGTTCGATTGTCGTATAGAATCCAAGAGGGAGGTTTTACCGTGGTCTACATGTCCCATTATTGTAATAACCGGGGCACGCGCTACCAACGACTCGGGTGGGTCCTCTTCATCTAATAGAAGTTGTTCTTCTAACGTCTTTTTCTGAACAACCTCAAAACCGAAGTGTTCCCCTAAGATTAACAAAGTTTGGTAATCTAAACTTTGGTTAATTGACGCCATCACCTTTAATTTCATCAACTGCATAATCAATTGAGTTGATTGTAGATTCAACATTGATGCTAATGTGCCAACTGTCACGCCTTCCCGAACCTGCAAGGGAGCATCCACAGGTTCTTCTTTTTCTTCTATTTCAGGTGTAATGTCAACCTTTGTCTCAGGTGTTTCATCAACTTCTGTTTCAGGTGTTTCATCAACTTCTGTTTCTTGATCTGCGTCTATTTCTTGCTGAGGATCTAACTCGGACTCAACTAATATAATTGTTTCCGGATCCAAAGTGCTCATATGATTTTTAACGGGAACACCTAATTCTTCCAGTGCTTTGATAAGTTCTTTACTACTTAACCCGTGGCGTTTTGCCAACTCATAAACTCTTACGTTTTGACTCGGTGTTGTTTTTTTGTTAGTTTCAGCTGCTTGCTGTTTCTTTTTTTTCATCGGCGATAATCTCCTTCTCAAGGAGTGCCTGTTTGAATTCAGTGAAAACCGATTCCGACAGTTGCACCCTTAGCAGTGTATTAATCCGCTTAGGCACTTTAAAAGCATTCTCAATACAAGACTTTGAACGACAGACGTAAGCACCACGCCCAGGGAGTTTTTTTAATTCCTGCATCTCTAAAGCATCACCTGTGCGACACACAAAACGGATTAATGTATTCTGTGGAAATTTACTACGGCACCCAATACATGTCCGAAGGGGTGCTTTAATATTTTTCATTAATTGACTATGGAAATAGATCGCTTCAAACCACTTTCCGATAGTGTTACCTACAGGACCTGTAGGTTTGCGCGTCTGTTAATTATCTTCGGATTCAGAGGAAGCCTCTAATTCGGTTTCTGATTCAATAGTATCGTCTGAACTAATCTCTTCTGGGATTAGTTCAACAACTAATTCTACCACTTCTTCCTCCGCTTCAGAGGAAGCCTCTAATTTGGTTTCTGATTCAAGAGTATCGTCTGAACTAATCTCTTCTGAGGTTTGTTCAACAACTATTTTTACTACTTCTTCCTCCGCTTCCGTAACAGTAACCTCTTCAGCATTTTCAGATGGAGTCTCCTCCACATCCTCCTTAAATATGGTTTCCAATGAAACGGAGGCTTCGGATTCACTTTTTATGTCAATGTTCCATCCGGTCAATTTCGCGGCGAGTCTTGCATTCTGTCCTCGCCTACCGATCGCGAGAGATAATTGATCATCTGGAACGATAACGATAGCGCTCATGTCTGCTTCGTTGAGTTCAACTTGGCGGATACGTTCTGCCGGTTTTAGAGCGTTCGTAATGAAGATTCGCGCATCTTCATTCCATTCAAGGAAATCAATTTTCTCGTTTTTCAGTTCGCGAACCATGGTTTGGACTCGGCTACCTCTAACACCTACACAGGTACCAACAGCATCTATACCTTCTTCATTCGCGGTAACAGCAACTTTGGCACGGTATCCGGGCTCACGAGCAACAGCCATCACACGAACTTGCCCTTCATATACTTCTGGAACTTCTTGTTCACATAACATTGCAATCAGATCGGGATGCGTTCGGGATACAACGATCTGCTCTCCAGTTAAAGAACTTTTCACTTCTAAAATCAGACATCGCAGAGAGTCACCCCGGTTATACCGGTGAGATGGTGGTATCTGACTTGCGGGTAAGAGAGCCTCAGTGCGTAAGACGTCTGTCCGCTCTAAATCAACAATAGCATTCTGTTTGTCGTATCGCTGTAAGTAGCCAACAACAACCTCTCCTTCCCGTCCTTCAAATTCCTTATAAACCAATTCTCTTTCAGCTTCTCTAAGTTTACCGAGTAGAATTTGCCGTCCTAATTGTGCTTGAATTCGGCCAAATTCGTCAGGGTTAATTTCTACTTCCAGCATATCACCAATTTCTACATTTGGATCAAGTTTTTGTGCTTCTTCAATCGGTATCTCCGTTGAGAAATCTCTCATAATATCAACAACTTTTTTCGGAACGTGGCATCTTATCTCTTCCTTGTCCAGCTGAATATCTATCGACACTTTCGCTTCTGGACCGTAATGTCGTAACGCTATAACACGTAATGCCTCCTCAATTGCTTTGACAAAAACATCCTCTGGCAAGTCGGTATGTCCCATCATTTGCCGAATAGACTGTTGTAAACTTTCTCTTCTTGCTTCTGTTCTATGTTTCATATTACTCCTACATTACGGCACTGTTTGTAAGCAAAATCACTTTCAACCAATCACCAAATTAGTTGAATATATGCTTTACAAACCTCCGAAATTTTAATGTGGACGGTTTTACCTGATGTTTGTTCTAAAACGACACATTCGTCTAAGACATCTACCACTTGCCCTTGCACTTCAAACGCTTGCCCACTTTGCGAAATGGCTTCAATTTGAACGGCCCTGCCGAGATTCCGCCGGAAATCCGCTGCTGTTTTCAACGGACGGTCAACTCCTGGTGAAGCGATTTCAAACTGTTTATACTCATCTAAAATCTGGTGAACCTCTAAAATCGGGCGAACAGTGTCGTCCACCGCTTTGCAATCAGATACCGAAAGTCCACCTTGCTTATGAATCAACAACCGGAGTATCCGATTTTTACGGTTCCCAGCTGTTTCTACAGCGACCAATTCAAACCCTTCTGTCCGAAGAAGAGGTATTAACATTTCTGCGACGGTCGTTTCAATGCCTCCAGCCATTTTTCCTTCTATAAAATAAAAAACGCGATCATTCTCGGTTATTGAGAGTCCTCGCGGTTCTTCGTTAGCAACTTGCCGATTCCCTTGCAAGTGGGAATAGGCCATCGCTTTTACTACTGCATTAACATTAGTAGTATATCAAATTTGACCTGCAAACCTTTAAATTGGCATGTTACCACTTTCCTTTTTGGGAATCAAGTCAAATTCCAGATTCACACGAATGTGTTTGAAAAAACCTAAAAACTTCACCGCATAGGTCCTTAATGAAAAGGTTTCACTTTAAGACGTTTCTGATTTTAAAAGTTTAACTTATCTACACACTTTTGTCAAGATTTATTTTTTTTAAATTGACCTTTTCCAAATTAGAATATGATTATCAAATATATAGGCATACGCATTTTAGAATTGTGTTATCCGAAAGGATACCTACTTTTCTACTTTTTGTCTCTAAAATTCTAAAAATTGTCCAAACTTTAAGTATTAACGTGAGTTTGATAAAGCACATTGTAGCGCGAACTTTTAGTTTGCGCCCTTGTCCGCAAACTGGCATTTTTATGAAACACCCTCAATTAATTTTTGTGAATTTTTCATAAAATACCGTCTTTTTTACATTTTAATTTGACATTGGCAAACATTCAATGTATAATTTATGTCGTATACGATGGAATATACC
The DNA here is from genome assembly GCA_022825825.1 of Candidatus Poribacteria bacterium. Taxonomy (GTDB): domain Bacteria; phylum Poribacteria; class WGA-4E; order WGA-4E; family WGA-3G; genus MSPOR6. The sequence goes on along the minus strand of JAJDWA010000060.1, from coordinate 26,084 downwards.
TCTAACATAGGACGTATTTAGAGATGTCAGAAAACCCGGAGTTTAATCAAGAGATTGATGTTGTGATGCGTGTGATGCATCATGCACAAGCAGCAGTCAAATCCAGGTTTATTCAGGAAGTAGTCCCTAACCGGCTGACAATTGTACAATTCAATGCTTTGCAGCACCTGCATTGGTATGGCCGTGAATCTGGTATGTCAGTAAGTGAGTTAGGAGAGCATTTAGGTCTTGCTCATAATACGGTCTCAGGCTTAGTCAGTCGGCTTCAAAAGCACGGTTGGGTTGTCCGTCGTAAATGTGATGAAGATCGGAGGCGTGCACGCATTCAGCTTACACCGCAATCAGAACAGCTTTTCCGAGAACGTGTGCAACACGCTGCAGATTTTTGGCAAAACACTTTTGGTCAACTTTCTCCTGAAGAACGGGAAAACCTGATTGGGAGTTTAAAAAAGTTGAAACAGGTGATGGCAAAACCGGTGTGGCCAAGTTATGCGCAGCTACATCCACGGGATGCGGATCATTTGCGCGAAAAGTTTGAAACGGAACTTGACGAACTTGCACAAGCAAAACTCAAACTCGTTGGAATCCGGTTAATTCTCGCTCAAATCGCAGAAGAACGTAATGAGCACGAACTCGCAGCGTACCTGAATCAAGCCGCTTCTGAAGAGATCAAACATACAAACCAATTGTTCGCACTACTTGGTCATGGTGAAAATTTTGATAAACTCCTCTCAGCCCTTGTTGATGAGGACAAGGTAGTTTACGAGGGGTTGTTAGCGTTACTTGATGATGCCCCATGTGAAGAAGAGGATGAGGAATTAGTCCTCCTCCAACAAATGCTTCAAGATAGCCACAGATATAAACGATGGTTTCGCAGTGTCCACAAACAAAAAAATCGGTGACTTCTATTCTGTCAATGGTCGCCTGAGTTTCAGTTGCGGTCAATGACACTTGAGAGGAGAACATGCAGTCCCAAAGCCCCGAAAATATTCCGCTATCCTGTAATGATGATGCCCAACTGATTGAACAATTTCAGAAAGGCGATACGGCTGTGTTTGATACACTTTTTACTCGCTACCAGAAACGCACTTTTCGGTTAGTACAGCGGTTTGTCCCGAACCATGAGGATGCACTTGATATTACGCAAGATGCGTTCATTCGTGCTTATCAAGGATTAGGTGATTTCAAGGGTCAGTGCCAGTTTTATAGTTGGCTTTACCGAATTACATTCAACCTCTGTATTGATTTTTTAAGAAAAAAAGCGCGTTCGGAAGTGATGGTATACGAATCTGACGAATCTGACGAGCTGCCGATGGCAAATTTCCCGGATTTGCGGTCAGATTCCCCTGCCAAAGCTGCTGAGAATAAGGAACTCAGAGGCCAGATTCAGAAGGCAATTCGTCAACTGCCGCCAAAACAGCGCCAAATCTTTATTCTGCGTCACTGGGATGGATTGTCGCTTAAAGATATTGCGGCTGTGGTTGGTAGATCAGACGGAACGGTCAAAGCGCACCTATTTCATGCACATCGTAATCTCCGCAAACATCTACGTCCTTACCTGCAGGAATCAGATGTTTAAATATTAGCAGAACTTACACAATGTATTCAAAAGTCCCACTGATAAAGGGGGTTAGGGGGTTAAATCACTGAAATAACGACTTCTAAACCCTCTAACCCCCTTATCAAGGGGAATGCGTAAGTTCCGTATTAGGATAAAAGGACATTTGTCCTTATTCTTCTAACCTTCCATGTTAATCCAAAGATATGGAAGGTTAGCGGAAGTCTACTCACTTTTCCCTCCTTAAATTATTTGGACTTACGCAATATTATAACCTAAGTTGCTATCTATAAGTTTTTAGACATGGAAACACCCATACCTTAGAATATAAGAGGCGAAATGAATTGCACGACTACAAACGCCGTTAACCTACAGTCCGCTCATAGATCAGTTGTAGGACGAGGTCCTGGGGAATGCTTAAAGCAGCATGCACGTGTGGCATGCTCCATGATTCGGACCGTTGATTTGGTGCCCGCCATCGCACAGGATGTGCCAAGCAACAGGCAGGCACAGGGCCCCGCCCGGGCAATAAGAGTTCGACAGGTTTTGTCAACAACTTTACACACTCACGCAATATAGAGTAATAATTAAAAGCATTTGTAAAACGTATCGCCCATTGTTATGTTGGAGAAAAAGATGTTCAATCGCCAAGAGGCAAAAGATAACCCGCACCTAAAACTAACCTTAATTGAAAAAATTAGGCGAAAATACGATTTAACCCCATCCATCACGCTAATCCTCGGCCTGACAACGCTATTTTTCGTCATATTCCTTATCTATCCCCTTCTCTATATTTTTAAAGAAGCATTCTGGGTTGAAAACAAATTCGACCTAACATATTTCAAACTGATGGTAACGGATCCAAACATCCGGGAATTGGTTATCAATAGTTTCAATATCGGTGTGATGGTTACACTGCTGACAAGTATCATAAGCCTTCCGTTGGCATATTTCTTGACGCGCTACCAATATGCGGGGCGCAATATGCTACGTTCTGTCATCCTAATTCCGATGATAATGCCGCCCTTTGTCGGCGCTATCGGTATGCTAAAGTTTTTCGGAAAATATGGAACTGTAAATATGCTCCTCGTGAAACTCAAACTGATGGATATAACTAAAACTATTGACTGGTTTGAGGGAGGGTTCTGGGGTGTAGTCCTACTGTCAACACTTCACCTGTATCCTATTATGTATCTAAACATCGTTGCTGCATTGTCGAATGTTGATCCAAGTTTGGAGGAAGCTGCAGAAAATCTTGGTGCATCAAAATTCCAAATATTCCGCAGAATAACACTGCCATTGATGATGCCCGGTTATTTTGCAGGGGCGATCCTTGTCTTTATTTGGGCATTCACAGACCTCGGCACACCACTGATTTTTAACTATAACGAGGTAATTGCAGTCAGAATTTTCCGACAAGTAAACGATGCGAACGTAAATCCGATGGGGTACGCGTTGGTCGTCTTAATTATCGTCTTAACAGCACTCGCTTTTTACGCCTCTAAACGATGGACCGGCAGCAAGCACTATGAGATGCTCGGACGTGGACACGTGACGTCACGTGAGGTGGACGCAAGGTGGGGCATGCGATGCATCATATATCTGTTTATCGGTGGCTTGACATTCATGGCATTACTACCACATATCAGCGTGATTTTGGTATCCTTAACACCGGATGCAAGCCAATGGAATTTGACCGTGCTGCCGAAATCGTTCACCTTTGGACACTATGTTGAAACGTTTACGCATTCCGATACACTACCGAGCATTTTCAACAGTTTGAAATACAGCATCTTCAGCACGTTAATCGCACTGATTATCGGTGTTGCAATTGCATATCTCCTCACGCGTAAACGCATTCCATTCCAAAATTTGTTAGATGCAGTTGCAATGTTACCCTTAGCACTTCCTGGCGTTGCGATCGCCTTCGGATATATGGGTAGTTTCTCAGACACCTCTTTTTTCCTACGGAATCTCCCGGAGGGTCTTATTGCTGTGATTGATCCGCGAAAAAACCCTACGTTTCTCCTGATTGTTGGTTATGCTGTGCGGCGCTTGCCGTATATGTTACGTTCGATATATGCGGGTTTCCAGCAAACCAGCATAAGCTACGAAGAAGCTTCACAGAATATGGGCGCAACGCCAGTTCGAACCCTCTATAAAATCACATTGCCTTTGGTATTTGCGAATATCCTTGCTGGTGCTATTCTGGTTTTCTCCTTTTCTATGCTTGAGGTGAGTGAAAGTCTTATTTTAGCAACCCAAAACCAGTACTACCCCATAACAAAAGCGATTTATTCGCTCTCCCAACGTGTTGGACAAGGTCCATATATCGCAAGTGCCCTTGGCGTTGTAGGAATGTTAATTTTAATTGCGTGTTTACTCGGTGCGGGTCGTGTTCTTGGTGGCAAGTTAGGCGAAATTTTCCGTATTTAGCATCCAGATTGATAGAGCGCTCCTAATTTTGTTAAAGTTTGGGATGTCGCGAGCGAAGCTCGCTCCTACAAGAATTTATGCGGAACGCCTTGAAAATTATCATAAAGCATGGTATATTTTAAACACTCGCTAATAGATATTTTTCAGATAGAAACATAAGAATATGCATAGCATGGGCGGCATGAAATGAGTACACTTTTTTTAAAAGGTTTTGTGAAAGATGTAAAATATACTCCATGTCTTAATCCAAAGAAATTTGAGATTTATGATATAGTAGAATTTGATGTTAATAAAGCCCACGCGTACGGATTGATAAACTTGGGGACTTCAGAAAATAATCTGGCGTTTTCTAAATGGGTTTCACCTAAACGAACTCGCACATATCCCTTTGCGAGAATTTACAATACATTTCATCTTAACACAAAAAAAGTTACGGTTATTCCAATCATCAAAGATGAGGGTGCTGGCACACAAAATAACGATAGGATTAATTTCATCACTTTTTCATGGATGAATCTCCTGAACGTATATATCATCTTGGCTTGGTACGATAATGCGGAAAGAAAACCAGACACGACAGACCGAATTACGAATCAAACCCTAAATGCTGAAAGTGTTAGAGAAAAAATGCTTGAGGTGAGTAGGCATCAAGCAAGCGCATTACATTGGAATACGAACCACTTTAAGGAAGATTTTGAGCAGATTTATTTAAACGCGATTGAAAATTACGAGAAAATCTCTTTTGAAGAAAGAGTTGATATGCATGCTTCACAAAATCATTTAAAAAAACTGGTAAAATTTAAAAAAGATAACCTTTTCTGTTTAGAGGCGTTCAAAAATGCTACTCTACCCGCATCACAGGCTGCCGCTCTTAGAGAGTCATTGACGATACATGAGTTAGAATCTCTGGATGAAAATGCTAAAGGGATTTTCTCGATTTCAAATTATTTGGGTGGAGAATATCATTTAACAGCCGATGAGGTTTATTGGGAAAATAACCAATTAGTCATACAAGAATCTAAAAATAGCAGCAAAAAGAAATTTCCATCTGAAAGTGACATAAAGGATGGTCTTTTTAAACTTATTCTTTTTTCAAATTTGGAACAAGTGGCAGTTGGTAATAAAACAGATGTCGATTTTATAGTCCGATTAAAACTAACAGGAAATTTTGCTGGCACCTTGTTTCTACCTAACGATAAAGAGTCTATTTCAAAGTATTGCCTAGAAAACCACTTGACTCAAACACACCAGAAAACCGTCGATCTTCTTAACCGAGAAGCGAGTGAAAACAAAAAATTACAGATATGGATAACAAATTCCAAAAATGGATAATAGGTCATCATGCAAAAGTTAGCCAAAAGTCCCTTGCGGTATCCGGGTGGTAAATCCAGAGCATTAAAACAGATTTTACCCCTAATCCCTCCGAACATTTCGGAGTTTCGTGAGCCTTTTGTCGGTGGGGGTTCCGTCTTTTTTGCGATCCGAAGCATCTTTCAAAATCATATTAAACCCTACTGGATTAATGACCTCAATTATGATCTTTACTGTTTCTGGAAACAGACACGAGACAATGTTACTGAATTAGTTGAAGCGTTAGTAGATATAAAAGCGAACTATAACGACGGTAGAATTCTATTTAATGAACTAACACAGACGAAGGATTTGCTTAGCCAAAATAGAGAGTTACTTTCCGAATTTGAGCGCGCAGTGCGGTTCTTTGTTTTGAACCGAATTACCTTCTCCGGCATAGTTGATTCAGGAGGGTATTCACAAGCCGCTTATGAGAAACGTTTCACAGATTCCTCTATTGCGCGAGTTAAGATGATTTCACCCTATCTTTCGAGAGTCAAAATCACATGTGGAGACTACACCGATGCACTCTTCCACGATGGTAAGGATATTTTTATTTTTCTTGACCCTCCCTATTGGAAGGCAACGGAATCAAAATTGTATGGTACAAGAGGCACACTACATACTTCATTTGACCACGCACAATTCGCTGAAAATATGAAAAAATGTCATCATAAGTGGTTGATTACTTATGATGATTCTCCAGTAATTCGGGAACTTTTTGATTTTGCCGAAATTCAAGAATGGACTTTACAGTACGGGATGAACAATTATAAGAAAGACTCTGCTGCAAAAGGAAATGAGTTGTTTATCAAAAATTACTGATATAAAAAAAGGACAGGACTTACGCATTCCCCCTTGATAAAGGGGGTTAGGGGGTTTAAAAGTCTTTATTTTGGTGTTTTTAACCCCCTCAATCCCCCTTATCAGGGGGACTTTAAGAAAAAATGCGTAAGTCCTGAAGGAATCAAGTGTGAACACAGAAATACTAAGCTATTTTCTACCACCGCGAATTGAATTTGGGGAGGGTGATATCGCAAACTTGGCTGAGCATGTTAGGGCTTTCGGTGGCAAAAAACCTTTTATCGTTAGCGATGCAGGTATCAGCAACGTGGGGATATTGCGCCAAGCGGTCACACCGTTGGAAGATGCCAATTTGTCTTATGCTACATACTTAGATATTGAACCCAATCCCACTGATATAAGCGTCGTGCAGGGTGTGGAAGTCTATAAAACAGAAAAATGCGATGTTGTGATTGCTGTTGGCGGTGGCAGTGTAATGGATGCTGCGAAAGCCATCCGTATTTTGACAACGCACGCGCCACCATTGGAACCGTACTATGTAGACTCAGGTGGGGCAGATAAAATTCGCGGCGATATGCCACCACTAATATGTGTGCCAACGACAGCAGGAACAGGCAGCGAAGTATCTCAAGGTGCAATCATTACCGATACGTCGTTACAGACGACTAATCGGTGGCGAAAACGGGCGATTGTTACCCGCTATAATATGGCAAACCTCGCGCTACTTGACCCTGTATTGACTGTGGGAATGCCGCAGGCGTTGACGGCAGCAACTGGTATGGACGCTATTACACACGGAATTGAGGCGTACGTAGCGACAAAATATCACCCAATTTCAGAAGGCGTGGCGTTGCAAGCATTGAAGATATTAGGGGCAAATATCCGAACAGCATATCATCATGGAGAAAACATTGAGGCGAGAGGCAAAATGTTATTAGGATCATGTATGGCAGCATTTGCATTTCAGAAAGGTCTTGGGGCGGTTCACTCCATTGCGCATCAGTTATCAACAGACGCACCTATACCACACGGTGTTGCTAATGCAATACTTTTGCCTCCTGTAATGGAATTTAACCTACCCCATGTGATAGAAAAGTATGCAGATGTTGCTGACGCGTTGGGCGTTAATGTTGAAGGTCTGTCTAAAGGGGAGGCAGCATGCGCTGCAATTGATGAAATTCGCGAATTGAACAAGGAATTTAATATGCCCGCAGGACTCGGAGCGGCAGGTTTAGACAGAGAAAAGATTCCAAAACTCGCAGCCGATTCAATGCTTGACCACTGCCATAAACTTAATCCGAGACAGTGCTCAGAACAAGATATGCTTTATCTGCTTGAGGAGGCTTTCTAATTATTGCGGGACAAACGCAAGCGAGTTATACTACGGAGATAGGTTAATAGGCACAATCCATCCCTTTGTATCTGCAGGCTGGTAGACATTATTCCGCAGATAATCTGATGTGTGCCACAAACAGAGGTTTTTACCGTCTGGCATCCAGACGATAGAGGCAAGTTTCATAGATGTTCGGGCAATCGGATATTTCTTACCAGTATCCAAGTCATGCACCCAAATTTTCCAGCGGAGCCCCACACAATCCTCCCGTTCTAAGTACGCTAACCGATTCCCTGTTGGCGACCATGCGGGTGCAGTGTGTTTCAAAATCCGATGCTTCACCGATTCATCAGTGATTCCAGCGATATGGAGGCGTTTATCCAGTACCGGATCCTGTCGATTACTACCAGAAAGCACGTAAGCAAGCCGTGTTCCATCGGGAGACCAGCGCATCTGCCTTATATGTTGGTGTTGCGTTGGAATTTGTTTTAAATGTACGCCTTCAACATTCTGAATACGGATCGCTGCGTACGTAACTGTTCCGTTGCCGACTTTTTGATCGTGTGTCACCTCAAAAGCGAGTTTATTCCCATCTGGGGACCAGGAAGGCGGGTTCAAATAGGTGTACGCTTGCCGAAGTCGTTTGAATAGGACCCGTGCAACGGTTCTACCGTCGCTGCCATCACTGTTAATCCGATAAACTAAATCATAACCTTTTTCACGGCGTCTAAATGCCAATTGATTAGCGGCGGGTGACCATATTGGTGCTGCACCCTTTATCAGTTTTTTGATACGTCTCAATTCCCAATCTGCAGTAAAGACAAAACGGTCATTGTCTACTTCGGCTTCAAATGCTATTAAACGGCTATCCAGTGACCAAGAGACATGTGGATTGTAAAACTGACCGGTGTAGAGTTTTCGTGCTTGTTTTCCCTCTTTGTCCATAATCCAGAGTTCACTTGCCTTCCAATAACTTCCACTCAGATCAGTTCTCTTTAACATGAACATAGCGATGTGTTCACCATCAGGGCTCCAATAAGGATATTCCGCACCTTTTATTAGATGTATTACCTGAGGCTTCCCACAAAAGTTGGTGTTCAACAGCATCCCATCTGTCTCTTTAAATTGCCCAAAGGCGAATTTATCTATCCATACTTTTTCCTTATTCGGTAGTTCGACCTGATACCAATCTTGTGTCGTTTGTAGGATTGGTAAGTTCGTGCCATCATTGAGATGTAACAGTGATGAGGTCCCGTTCTTTTCTGCATAAACAGAGGCATTATCACGGGTAACAACCCCATGTTGTCGAGTATCAATTTCAGCGGTTCTGCTTTCAGTCGCGTTAGCAAAGGCATAGATTGATCCATCCGTAGATGCGGCATATAAAACACCTTCGGAAATCGCAGGTGCAGCATCAACAGGGCCTCTGGCCTGATAAGACCATGTCTCTGCTTTAGACGTTATATCAATTGCATGGATCTTTCCATTCCGCGCACCGATATAGACAGAACCGTTTGCGGTAATAGGATAACTCTCACTTCCCTCTGTATATTTACGCCATAAATTTGTGTTGTACTGTGGAATAATGGGATAGAACTCTGCATTCACACATCCGTATTCGACGCCGTTGATAGTAACTGCGCGTTGTCGTTCTGATTTAAGTTTGCCAGTAATCGCATCCAGCATGTAAATCCGTGTCGGAAATGCCCCAGTATAGACTATCCCGTCAAAAACAACGGGCGGTGAGTCCATCCAACCTTTCGTCTTGAATTCCCAAAGCAGGTCTCCTGTTTTGGCATCAAGTGCATAAAACATATTATCCCGTGTACTGAAATAGACGCGTCCGCCCCAAACAGCAGCAGAATACCGGATAGCACTTTTGGCATTGAAAACCCACTTTATCTCCCATTCCTTGGCGTTTAAAGCATAAAATTTGCCGTCTGCGGAACCGATATAAAGTATCCCGTTAGCTACCACTGGGGATGCTTTTATAGGTCCACCTGTTTTAAATTGCCACAACAGTTGTAGTGGCGGCTTAATTGTTTTGTCCGGACTCTTTCCAGATAACTGCAAGTCGTGCAAGAACATGTGCCAATCTTCAGCACGAAGAGGCGTGATCGGAGGCGTAACGACTTCAGGCGAATCGGTTTTTGGGGTTGATGGAGGTGATTTCTGAGGTTTTTCTTCGGACTTACAACCTGAAAGAAGGAACTGAGAAACAAAAAGAATTAAAAATAGTATAACGGTTCTGAATTTTGTGATTTGAAGCATGGTTTTGCAAAGTAGTCGTAAACGTACAGTATTTGTGAAATAACAAAAATCCGTTATCACTAATATAGCATATAGGCAGTTATATGTCAACTATTGATTTATTGCTCACATCTCTTGATTGACATTTTTTCTTATACCTATTATACTTTTGCTAACTGAACAATTGTCGGACAACAACGTTATAATGTAAATACAACAGAGCAACCTAATCTATTCATCCGGAGGAATATATATATTATATGTCAAAAATAAACTATCCGCTGAACGCCTCGGACCAATGGACGAGACGGATTCTAATTTATCTTCTGAACATCCTGATCGCGCTGGGTGTATTAGCATCCATCAGTTATGCACAACCCCACATTGTCTTCGTTGTCGGTGAAGGTGAATATCGTTCTGAAGTAACGATGCCCGCGTTGGCTCAGGTGTTGGAAAAACACTATGACTTCCGTACCACAGTTCTCATTGACGACGTGCTTCAAGGTGGCGATGAAAACAACATAGATGGACTTGACGCGCTCGAAACCGCAGACCTACTCGTTTTGTATCTGCGATTCCGCCAACTTCCGGATGACCAACTTGAGCTGTTACAAAAATACATTGACCGTGGTGGTCCTGTCCTCGCCTTTCGCACAACAACACACGCCTTTGCCTACGAAGAGGAAGACGAGCGCGCTACAAAATGGAACAATTTCGGTGCCCGCGAACTCGGCGCGCCATGGATATACCATTATGGGCACGGTGCCAGCACCGATGCCACAATCGTTGGCAATCACCCAATCCTTTCTGGCGTGAGTCCTGCGTTCCACGTTCGATCCTGGACCTACCATGTGCGCCCCGACTATCCACCGAAAGATGCACAGGTCTTAGTGCAAGGACGCCCTGTTTTGCCCGAAGGGGAGCGCGGCGGTGATGAGACGGTGAACCCAATCGCATGGACACACACCCATTCTGGCGGCGGACGTGTGTTCACAACCACGATGGGACACCCAGAGGACTTCAGAGTGAGCGATTTCCGCCGCCTCATCGTTAACGGTGTCTACTGGTGTCTTGAAAGTGAAGCACCACGACGATATGCCCCCGGTTGGCCTGCGAAAACTGGACAGCCGTGGCGAGATATGGACTACGGTCCATTCCTATCCACAGCCGTTGCAGCAAATGCCGATAACCTTACTTACAAGGGCATTGTTATTCCGCTTACGCCGGAACTCACAAACGGTGCAGTGGTGTTCGACACAGACCTGTTGCGATACTCAGCGGGTTGGATTGATGGATTGATTGACTTCGCTGATGTTGAATTCAACGGTTGGCATCAGAGTTACCCATCTATTGAAGGTAAGCTGCTGTGGGAAAATCGAGTAGGTCCTGGTTGGGCAAAGGATGACAGTTTCAGGGATACACGCACCGTTCCCTTTGGTCCTCTACCAAGAGATTGGGCACATTGGAAAGGATTGTATCTTCACGGTAACCGCGTCATTTTATCGTATACAGTAGGCACTCGCTCGGTGCTGGAATCCCCATCGCTTGAAAGCGGAGAAAAGGGACTCGCTTTTGTTCGAACTCTCCGCCTCGGTCCCGCCACGTCAAGCACACTTGTCCGTATCGCAACAATGCCTGATGGCGAAGCATCCAATCTGCCTGAATTTTCACGTGGTACTGCTGTCGCTTTGTGCCGACCAGACACAGAACCTGGACAACCAGGCAGCTTGTTGGCAGCTTTGATTGACGCTCCAGAAGGCACACAGTGGGAGACAGCACATGACGAGATCCGCGTACGGTTTCCGCCATCTGACCAAGCAATTTCAGCGAAAATCCTGATTACGCCAACGATCCATGATACACTTGAATTAAACGTTTGGAGACAATTCGTTAAAAATTCTGCTCCTGTTGAAGATCTGACAAAACTGATACAAGGCGGACCCCAACGTTGGTCGGAAAAACTGAATATGACAGGACACACCGATATACAGCGAAAAATCAGGTTGGAAACGGTGAAAATAGATGCAGAGACAACCACTTGGCATCTTAAAAAAGAGGGATATCTCCCCAAAATACTTTCAATGAACAATCTGTCACCAGTTCCCGGTGATACTGGTAGTGCAGATCAGTACATCGCTGTTCTGCTTCCGCCTGACAAAACAACACAGGCCGCGGCTGCACAAAAACATAAGGATGATCCCGATTTGATCGGGCATTGGCAATTTGATGAAGGTAACGGTTCACACACAGTAAGTGAAACACCTGAAGAATCAGCAATTACCCTTGATGGCGTTCACTGGGAAGACGGACGACAGGGCAGTAGTCTTGCATTCGGTGGTGATGCGGAAGCACGTTTTGAGGAAGACTTTGCCCTTGATTTCGACACCACGGACCTGACCTTTGCTGCATGGATTGCGACTGAGGAGGATGGCACAATCTTCTCTGAGGCACTTGAGGACCCAGAGTGGGTGCCTAATGGTAAAACCTTTTTTATCAGAAATGGACAATTGGCGTTTGATGTCGGTTGGGTCGGTGTCGTCAGCAGTGCAGCAGGCGGTGGAAAATCGGTCACTGATGGCGTTTGGCATCATGTCGGATTGACGTGGCGACATCAAAGTGGAGAAATAACCCTGTTTTTGGATGGCGAGATTGCCGGCAAAGGCACACTCAAGCCAAATGATGAATTGGATGATGATATTTGGCGACTCGGATTCACCGCAGAGAATTTCCCAGAAGAATCTCCGTGGTTAGAAGGGAAGCTTGATGATCTGCATCTATACAACCGTGTCCTCTCACACGATGAGATGCATGCGCTTTACCAGAATCACCATGAGCTGCCTATAATCGCAGCAACTTTGGTAGAACCGACTGAGGGGGCAAACTGGATCATTGATGCCGAACGTGTTTCCCTCCGCCTTCCCACTGACACAACCGCAAAAGTGCTAAAGTGGAAAGGGAGTGAACCGAAACTCACAGATTTCGCACGGTTAGCGGCAAATGATGGACGCGATCCCAACCAACCGTTCGCGATAGACAAAATCGATTGGCCTGCACAAAATCCGTGGGAATCGTGGATACGTTTCGGTGGGTTCGACTTCTTCCCAGATGGCAATCGGGCTGCGCTTTCCACATGGAACGGTGATGTTTGGATAGTAACTGGACTTAATGGGACTTTGGACACACTCGTATGGCAACGCATCGCCACCGGACTGAATCAACCACTTGGACTAAAAATTGTCGGGCAGCAGATTTACGTTGCCGGACGCGACCAGATTACCCGTCTTGTGGATCTCAACGCAGACGGTGAAACTGACTTCTACGAGAATTTTAACAATGACGTTAACAACAGTGAACACTTCCACGAGCAGGTTATGGACTTGCAGACTGATGCAGCGGGGAATTTCTATTACATGAAGTCGGGTCGCCACGCATTACCTGCCCAACATCCACACCACGGCACACTCATCAAAGTATCACCAGATGGAAAACAATCTACCGTGATTGCTTATGGATTTCGCGCATCAAATGGACTTGGAATTAGTCCTGGTCCGATATTCTACGGCACTGATCAAGAAGGCTACTGGATGCCGGCAAACCGACTGAACCGAATCACTTCCCCCGGCAAATTCTACGGAAATCTGCTGGGGTGGTACCCACCCGGTGAACCACCCAGTACCTACGAACCGCCTCTCTGCTGGGTCGCGCCTTTTGTTGACCGTTCTCCGGCAACATTAGTCTGGATTCCTACAGACAGATGGGGAGAAATGGGTGATTCTCTACTCTCAGTTAGCTACGGCACAGGAAAAGTATACGCCGTTCTTCAACAACAAACAGGGGAGTCTGTACAAGGTGCACTTACTGAAATGGGTTTGGAGTTTCCCACAGGTGTGATGCGTGGACGATTCCATCCAATCAGCGGGGACCTCTACATTGCTGGTCTATTCGGCTGGTCGTCCAACAAACAGGAAGATACTGGGTTTTACCGGGTACGCATGACAGGTGCACCACTCCGTACACCGAAATCGTTTCGCGCTGTCAAGGATGGCTTAATCATCGATTTTTATGAACCGCTTGAACCGGAGTCCGCAACAATGACAGAAAACTGGCGGGTACAAAGTTGGGAGTATCGCTGGTCCAAAGACTACGGTTCGCCACAGTTAAAACGTTCCGGTGAGGAAGGCAGAGACATGCACGCCGTCCAATCTATAACACTCTCCGAAGATGGCAAAACAGCTTTCCTTAAAATACCGACTCTGACGCCTACGATGCAGTTTCATGTTGAGATTAAGGGTAACTTTGCAGATGGCATCCCGCTGGATTGCTATCTGCACGGCACAATACACACGCTTGAAGAGAAACCGGAGTGAAAGTTAAATGCTTTATCGTCAAAGCGTTCCTGCATGTGATTTGACGTATTCTGCTATAGGTGTTGATTTAAGAAGACAAACCCATTCGGGTGTCTTCAGTCCCGCCAAATACCGGGACGCGCATTTATAGTGAACATTGAAATTAAAGAGACACATTTTTGTAGGAGCGATCTCCGAATCGCGACAAAACTCACTGGTAGTCGGGAATCGGAGTTCCCTCCTACACCTCAAAATGTCCTGTTAATTCTAAAGTTCACTATAATGACTAAAGTTTGGACATTTTTTTAAACATGAGTTGATATAAAAACTTAGTTCACCATTTTCCCAATCAATGTATAACGGACAAGATGGAACCCTTCTTTGCTCCAGCGGAGCAATATGTTATAGCGACAGTCCGAACCGACATCTCCGCTCCAGCGGAGCGGTATGTGAGATTGTCACACATAGCACTCCGCTGGAGTGCGAGAATGTGTCTCAAACGTTTTCTATAAACATAGCACTCCGCTGGAGTGCTGCATTTTTAACTGTGTTCTATTGATATGCGAAACTCTTAGAAAAATAGATTTTCCGTTAAAACTCAACTCCTATGAGCCAAGAATTGTCCAAACTATAGTTATAATGAAAAGGACCGATTTAATTACTTAATCTTCGGACAGTTTGCGCTACAAAGTCCCGTCAAAAACGTGCAGAATTTGTGAAGTAACGAAAATCCGTTACCACTAATGTAACATGTTGACACGGACATGTCAACTTTTCTTGAAATTGCGTCAATTTTGTGATAAAATTCCTTTTTTATATAGACAATCCGACTGTCAAGCACAAACGGTGAAAGAAATGAATAAATTATTGGCAGAGGTAGACCCACAAATTGTTGAAATTACGGCCAAGGACTTGGCACGCCAGCAAAATTCTCTCATGTTGATTCCATCGGAGAACTATGCCAGCCGAGCCGTGATGGAAATTCAGGGCAGTATTTTAGCGAATAAATACGCTGAGGGGTATCCTGGTGAACGTTACTATAACGGTTGCGAGTTTATGGATGGGGTGGAATCGCTTGCAATTGAACGTGCCAAAGCACTCTTCGGCGCGGAGCATGTGAATGTGCAACCGCATGCTGGCACACAGGCGAATATGGCGGCATATCACGCACTACTTGACCCGGGCGACACTATCTTAGCGATGTCACTCAGTCACGGTGGGCATCTGAGTCATGGCGATAAAGTGAACTTTTCTGGTCGTTATTACAATGTTGTTGCTTATGGTGTAGATGCTGAAACCGAGTTAATTGATATGGAAACAGTCGCGAGTCTTGCGGAACAACATCGTCCAAAACTTATTGTTGTTGGGGCAACAGCATATCCACGTCATTTTGACTTTGCTGCGTGGCGCCAAGTTGCCGATTCCGTTGGTGCATATTTGCTTGCAGACATAGCACACATCGCTGGTCTGATCGCAGGTGGTGTTCATCCTGACCCGGTCCCATATAGCGATGTGGTTACGACAACAACGCACAAAACCTTACGCGGCCCTCGTGGTGCGATGATTATGTGTAAGGAAGAACATGCAGCCAAAATAGACCGAGCAGTGTTTCCAGGTTTACAAGGTGGTCCTTTCCTGCATACAATCGCTGCAAGGGCAGTTGCTTTCAAGGAAGCAAGTGAGCCTGAGTTTAAAACATATCAAGAACAAATTGTGAAGAATGCAAAAGCACTCGCTGAGAGATTAATGGAGAATGGGTTCCGATTAGTCAGCGGCGGTACAGAAAATCATTTAATGTTAATAGATTTAACTATTAAATACGAAAAATTAAGCGGGAGGCAGGCAGCGGATCACCTTGAGGATGCAGGCATTATTGTGAATAAAAACACGATTCCGTTTGACAAAAGGAAACCGAAAACAACAAGCGGGATTCGTCTTGGCACACCGATGGTTACGACGCGCGGCATGAAAGAAGATGAGATGCTTCACATCGCGGATTTTATTACTGAGGCACTTGAGAATAGACAGAAAGCATCGATTAAAAAGCGAATTCGAGAAAAGGTGCAAGAATTCTGCGCGCAATTCCCGATTTATGAATATTTAAATTAATTTGTATTTGGTGTTGATTCCGCGCATTATTGGAGGAAAGACAGATAAAAAAGAGAGAACGGATAATATTAATAAGTGTAATAGGCTTCATAATCGGTCTTTTCGGATCTTATAACATTTTGTCTGAATCCGAATTTTTTAAATCCATTAGTAGTGTGTTCAGTATATTAGGATTTGTTGGTTTTGTGATAGCGTTATGGATCGTTGTTAGATATTATAGGAGTGAGGACAATTAGTCCACACGTTAAACCTAAAATTAGGCACATTTTGTGTGCTATAACCGATAATATCAATAATTTGGACTACAAAGCGGCACTTGCCTATATTGAACAGTTCATTGATTATGAAAGAAGTCCGGACTTTTCGCGTCAGGCACGTTTTTACAATCTGAATCGTATCTCACAGTTATTAGATCTGCTCGGAAATCCGCATGATAAATTAAAAGTTATCCATATCGCAGGGAGTAAAGGGAAAGGATCAACAGCAGCGATTATCGCTTCAGTACTAACACATGCAGGCTATAAAACGGGGTTGTTTACGTCTCCACATCTTATAACACCGCGGGAACGGTGTCGTATTGATGATAAACTTATTTCAGAAGCAGAAGTTGCTTTCTACATTGATAAACTTAAACCTGCGATTGAAACCGTCTCCGCATCTGAATTTGGTCGCGTTTCGTTTTTTGAAATATACACTGCACTTGCTTTTACCTATTTTGCTGACAAAGTAACCGATTTTGCCGTGATTGAAGTTGGTTTAGGAGGTAGACTTGACGCAACAAACGTTGTCTCGCCCGTCACATCTGTTATTACAACAATTGGCTTAGAACACACGGCTATATTAGGAAAAACTTATACCGAGATAGCGAGCGAAAAAGCGGAAATTATAAAACAGAGGTGTCCTGTAGCACTTGCACCGCAACACTCTGAAGCACGGGCTGTCATTGAAAAGGTAGCGAGTGAACGGAACGCACCGATTGTTGAAGTTAAGAATTTTGTCCAACAAGACCCTGATATTTCAGTTTCACAGGTCATTTTGAATTCTGAAGGTGGACCTATAGCACAACAATTTGATGTAGAGACAGACTCTGAACGTTATTCACAGATCACGTTGCCGCTACTTGGACATCATCAGTATGTGAATGGGACAACTGCCATCGCAGCAATTGAATGTTTAAAACAGAAAGAGTATGTAATTTCGAAAGATAGTGTTTATGCGGGCTTCAAAAACGTTCAGTGGCACGGGCGGATTCAGCGAGTTATGTCTTTACCGCTTGTTGTACTGGATGGTGCACATTCACCTATTTCAATGGAAACGTTATGTCGTGCTATTCGTGAAAATTTTCGTTACACGAAAGCGATTTTTATTGTTAGTATTATGAAAGATAAGGATTTAACCGCAATTGGCGAGATTATTTCAAAAACCGCGGATTACGTGATTGCAACACAAGTTTCCGATAACCCGCGTGTCCTGCCCGCAGAAAGGATACAAAACACTTGGTCGGATATATGTCCGAAGATCACAACATGTCCAACCCCAGAATTAGCGATCAAGAAAGGTTTATCATCCGCATCTCCTACAGATTTGATCTGTGTGACAGGTTCACTCTATCTTGTCGGAGAAGCACTCAAATTTTTTAATTGGGATTACGAATAAATTAGGACTTACGCAATTTTCACATTTTTTCAATGATTATGACTAAAATGGTGTAATTTTCGGCAAAATCCTGAGTTTCCAGCGCGTTTACAAAACGCGCCTACCGCTTGTGCGTAAATCCTGTAAAAATAAAAAGAGAGGTTTTTAATGCGTGAAATTATTTGCAAAAGACGGTGGCTAAATTGGAAGGTATTTCTGACCTGCTTACCTATTTTGAATTTAGCCACTACGGTTTTTGCCCAATCAGACCCGCCCCCCGCTGTACCGCTGATATGGTGGATTGCCCCAGTCGGTTCACTTATTGCTTTAGCTTTTGCATTCCACTTCTATCGCTCTGTGATGAAACAGGACGAAGGTAACGATACAATGCGTGACATTGCACAATCTGTGCGCGAAGGTGCGATGGCGTATCTGAGACAACAATATAAAGTAGTCGGCATTGTTTTCGCTGTTCTCTGCCTAATTTTCATCTTCATGGCTTTTGTTCTTAAGGCACAAAATCAGGTTGTTCCGTTTGCATTTCTCACAGGTGGTTTTTTCTCAGGACTCTGTGGCTTCTTGGGTATGAAAACCGCGACCAACGCATCCGCACGTACAACAAGCGCTGCAATGCAAGGACTTAATGCGGGACTAAGAGTCTCTTTCCGCGCAGGCGCGGTCATGGGATTGATAGTCGTTGGGTTTGCACTGCTTGATATTACGGGATGGTTTCTCATTCTTTACTACATC
Organism: Candidatus Poribacteria bacterium; assembly: GCA_022825825.1. Lineage (GTDB taxonomy): Bacteria > Poribacteria > WGA-4E > WGA-4E > WGA-3G > MSPOR6. The sequence continues at coordinate 7,513 of JAJDWA010000060.1, read as the reverse complement.
TTCCCTAAGATCCCTTGGATAGGTACCGAATTTTTAGGCGTAAATCCGTTGCCACAGATTACTGTGATTATGCTCAGTTTCGGCATGGGTGCTTCAACACAAGCACTATTTGCCCGCGTTGGTGGTGGTATCTATACCAAAGCAGCCGATGTTGGTGCTGATCTTGTCGGAAAAGTAGAAGCAGGAATCCCTGAAGACGATCCGCGAAATCCCGCTGTGATTGCAGATAACGTCGGTGATAATGTTGGTGATGTTGCGGGTATGGGTGCGGATCTTTACGAATCTTATGCTGGCTCAATCCTTGCAACTGCTGCCCTCGGTGTTGCTGCTGTTGCTGCTAAAGACTACAATAATCTTGCCCTTCAACTAAAATACCTCTCTGCTCCGATGATTATTGCTGGTATCGGTGTGATTCTCTCAATTTTGGGTATCTATATGGTGCGCACAAAAGAGGGCGCGTCAATGAGACAGTTGATGGGTTCCTTGAACCTCGGCATCAATGGAAGTGCTTTAGGCATCGCTATTGTGTCACTTCCGGTACTTATTTACCTTGATCTTCCGAATAAGTGGCAGGTTTGGGGTGCGATTGTCGCTGGACTTGTCGCTGGATTAGTTATCGGCAAAGTCACCGAAATCTTTACCTCTCACGAGTATAAACCGACGCGTGCCATCGCGAAGCAAGCACAGACAGGCCCTGCAACAGTTATTATTGAAGGTGTTGCCGTTGGTATGGAATCAACCGCAATACCAGTCATAACAATTATCGGTGCAGTTGCTATTAGTTATTACCTACCGGGAGGTGCAACCGAACCTTTGATGGGGCTTTACGGTGTCGGTATCGCTGCGGTTGGTATGCTCGCCACACTCGGTATTACACTTGCCACGGATGCTTACGGACCTATCGCAGACAACGCTGGTGGAAACGCTGAGATGGCAAAACTTGATGAAAGTGTCCGAGAACGCACGGATCAGTTAGATGCACTCGGTAATACAACTGCCGCAACAGGTAAAGGGTTTGCAATCGGTTCAGCAGCACTGACCGCGCTTGCACTTCTTGCAGCCTATCTTGAAGAAATTCGGCACGGACTTATCCATTTAGCAGGTAAAGAGGAACTAAATATTCCCGGTGAAGGTAGCATTGATACCTTGAAGGTCACGGTGAGTCAATTCATGGATTACTATAACGTCACCTTGATGAATCCACAGGTGCTTATCGGTCTATTCATCGGTGCGGTCATGGCATTCTATTTCTGTGCGTTGACGATGAAAGCTGTTGGGCGTGCTGCGAGTGCTATGGTAGACGAGGTACGTCGCCAATTCCGTGAAAATCCTGGCATTATGAAGGGCGAGGTAAAACCGGACTATGCACGATGTGTTAGTATATCTACGGTAGGCGCGCAACGCGAGATGATTTTACCATCGCTTATCGCTATCGTTGTGCCTGTTGCTGTTGGATTGATTTTTAATGTAGCTGGCGTGCTTGGCTTGCTTGCAGGTGGATTAGCCACAGGTTTTGTCTTAGCAATTATGATGGCAAACGCTGGTGGTGCATGGGACAACGCGAAAAAGTTTATTGAAGAAGGTAAACATAAAGATGAATACGGTGAAAAGGGTTCAGAACAGCACAAAGCTACCGTTGTCGGTGATACCGTTGGCGATCCGTTTAAAGACACCTCAGGTCCTTCACTTAACATCTTGATTAAGTTGATGTCTATGGTTTCTGTTGTGTTTGCAGGTCTTATTGCAAAATATGGTGACGCATTCAGCAAGTGGATCGGCATGCAGTAGTTGGCATTCCTAAAGGCGCAAATATGAAAATGAACACCTTCGGACTTTTCTTATGTTTACTCGTTCTTTTCACAATAGGGTGTCAGCAGATACAGAATCAGATGAGGGTGGAACCTAATAACGGTGAACAAAACGAGAAGCAATATTGGGGCGATGTTATCATTGGAGATGTGGATAATTTGAGTACCGCTAATATATTATCGGCTGATACGTTTTTTTATTATATATCGGGTGATACGTTGACACTCAACTTAGCAGGTGTCAGCGGTTGTGGTTATGAAGGTGGTATGATATTGGTTGCTTCGGAGTCGTTTCTCGAATCATATCCTGTTCAGCTCAAGGTTTTCTTCATCCATCAATTCGGCCCATGCGACGCAGTTTTGGGTAATGTAGATTATCATTTTGATCTTACGCCAATTAAAACCATGTATCAAGAGGCGTACCAACAGGAAGCAGGCACCATCATTTTACGTCTCAAAGATGCTCCGAATTTAGAGCTTGTCTATGAATTCACAATGTAATCATACAGTAAAATCTACAATTAATGGGACAGCTTCTATTGTCCGTTATGTTTCCAAAACAGGTTTATCAAAATGTCCCAATCATTTCAAAATTCACTATAAAGGAGTAAGCAATATGAAAGTAAACAACACTTTCAGACTTTTCTTGGGTTTATTACTCGTCCTTTTCACAATAGGGTGTCAGCAGATACAGAATCAGATGAAGGTGGAACCTGATGGGACTACCGTATCTGTTTCAGTTGATGACGATATACCTGACATAGAACCGTCCGTCGGTAAGGTTTTCATTGGTAACGCTGGTGATAGATTTGGAACTGATGCGTTTGCCTTGAATACTGCCACGATAGATGGTGACACACTGAAGGTAAGTCTATCCTACAGTGGTGGGTGTGAAACCCATCAATTCACTTTGGTTGCTTCTGATTCGTTTCTTGAATCATTTCCTGTACAGCTGCCTATTTATATCGCGCACAATGCTAACGGTGACACCTGTGAAGCATATCCGACTGAAGATTACCACTTTGATCTTACACCAATCAAAACTATGTACCAGGAAGCTTACCGACAGGAAGCAGGGACGATTATCCTGCGTCTCAAAGATGCTCCGAATTTAGAGCTTGTCTATGATTTTACAATGTAACCTAAATCATCAAATCTCGGCATGATAAGGGAACCTTTCCCTTGTTTCTGCCTGTCGCATTTGTAGGAGAACACAGACAAATGTCCAATAAACTGAAACCCCGAAGTTATGTGATCACCGATGGACCTGACCGAGCCGCTGCACGGACCATGCTTATGTTTGGCGATGGCGGGTTGTCCCCTGAGGACCTTGACAAACCGATTATCGGGGTTGCTAATACATGGATTGAGATCGGCCCCTGTAATTTCCACTTAAGACGTCTCGCTGCTAAGGTCAAACAGGGAATTCGCGATGCGGGTGGAACACCTCTCGAATTCAATACCGTCAGCATCTCCGATGGTATCACAATGGGAACAGAGGGCATGAAAACCTCACTTATCAGTCGAGAGGTTGTTGCCGATTCAATAGAGTTAGTTTCCATCGGCAACATGTTTGATGCTGTTGTTGCGCTCTGCGGATGCGACAAAACTGTTCCCGGTACCGTCATGGCATTGGCACGTTTAGATATTCCTTCGCTCACACTCTACGGTGGTTCAATTATGCCGGGCAATTTTCAGGGGCGTGATGTCACTATCCAAGATGTGTTTGAAGCGGTCGGTCAGCATGCTGAAGGCACAATCACAGTAGAAGAATTGGACGATTTGATAAGCAAAGGATGCCCCGGCCCAGGCGCATGCGGTGGACAGTTCACTGCTAATACAATGGCAACTGCAGTTGAAATGTTGGGCATTGCACCGATGGGAAGTGGCAGTGTGCCTGCTGTGGTGGAAGAGAAGGACAACGAAGCATACAAAGCGGGACAACTTGTAATGGATATGCTTGCTGCAGACCGTCGTCCCAGTCAAATTATTACACGTAAGTCTCTTGAAAACGCGATTACCTCTGTTGCAGCTACGGGCGGTTCTACCAACGGTGTTCTGCATCTCCTCGCTATTGCACACGAAGCACAAATCCCTTTGACGCTTGAAGATTTTCACACGATTAGCCAGCGAACACCTGTATTGGCAGACCTGAAACCCGGCGGGCAGTTTGTTGCTACTGATCTGTATGAGGCAGGCGGCATTCAGTTCTTAGCAAAACGTTTGGCAGAAGCAGGGTTGATTCATACCGATGAACTCACCGTTACAGGAAAAACTATCGGTGAAGAGGCGAACGCTGCCACTGAAACCGAAGGACAGAGAGTCGTTTTACCAGCAGACGAACCTCTCAAACCGACCGGTGGATTTGCTATCCTAAGAGGTAATCTTGCACCAGACGGGTGTGTTATCAAGTTAGCAGGTCAAGACAAAACGCTCCATCGCGGTCCTGCGCGTATCTTTGAACGTGAAGAGGACACTTTTGCTGCCATCAAAGGTGGAGAAATTAAGCCCGGTGATGTTATCGTTATCCGTTATGAGGGACCCATCGGCGGTCCTGGTATGCGTGAGATGTTGGGTGTTACTGCAGCAATCGTCGGTGCAGGCTTGAGTGAAGATGTTGCGCTGCTAACCGATGGCAGATTCTCTGGTGCTACACACGGGTTTATGATCTGCCATGTTGCTCCTGAAGCAGCAACAGGCGGTCCCATTGCTATTCTTCAAGAGGGTGACGAAATCGTGATTGATGCAAAGGCACGCCGACTTGATGTTACGCTCTCCGATGCTGAAATTCAAGCGCGTTTTGAGAAATGGACTCCTCCCGAACCTCGCTATACACGCGGTGTTATGGCGAAATACGCAAATTCTGTCTCTTCCGCATCTGAAGGTGCTGTGACGGGATAAATCTACCCTATTCCACCCCATAGTGTAATCCATTATCAGTTTAATTGTTTCTATTTGTTGGGACAGGTGTTATGCCTGTCCCAACGTGGTTAAGCATTTATAGTAAAATCTAAAAGGACGGACACACAGGCAAGGTTAGGAAACCTCGCTTGTACGAGGTGTAAAATCTGACCTGTGGACATATTTTGGGTTTACTATAAAGTCAAAATGGGGCAGGTACGGAAATCTGCCCCATTTTGATAACTACTAAGCAATTATCAAGTGATAACTCTTTCTAATACAACGGTTCGCCTGACGAAATCAATTTGCAAGCGATATTCTTGTAGTAAACGGGTCCCTATAAGTATTTCACTATCAATAACAAATGTTACTTCTGCAGGAATCATCCATCCATCAAAAAGAAAATTAACCCGATAAAGTTCTTCTTCAATTGTTTGTCCACCCGCTAATACAGAAGTAATTTGTCCTATATATTGGGGATTCAAAGTATTTCGTAGAGTTTCAGGTAATTCGAGATACCCGTTAAAACCTGTGTCAATAGTTGCTGTCCACTCTTGCCCTGCGATTGAGAGAGTAATTGTTGGTACACCCGCATCTGATACTGTTCCGTGGATCATCGACGTCCGCCTTTGCGCAAGTAGGATACATATCCGATTCGTTCAAAGAAAAGTGGAGATGTTAAACCTTCCGCGAGACGTTGCTGGACGATCTCAAGTGCTGAATCGCCGAACCAAATCCGTCCAGTTTTCGGATCAATACCAGCTGTCTGTCCAATACGCTCGGTAATATCGTGCTGTTTTTGATATTCTGTCCAGATGTGTTTTGCTTTGTGTGAATCGTCTTCAGTCCAGTTTGTGTGTTCCATTATTATTCCTCCGTTCATCAAGTTCTAAACTAACAGGTATGCTGGGTGTGAGTGCGGGTTTCGGTGCGTGCTTTTTCGCAAAGTCCTCATTTTGACATCTTGGACACTTGTTCATGGTATCCCCTGGTAGAAGTGGTTGTTTTTGATGAGGATACACGTTTTCAACATATAAGTCAACAAAAATCGTTTGGTTTTTGTTGACACCTTTTACCAAATATGTTAGCATTTAAACGATTAGTTGTGATGTAGCGCAGTTTAGAGGGACTGTGAGTTTTAGCATTATTTTGATAGAAAATTAATGATTTTTGAAACACTCTTGTTTAATTGGTAGGCGTTTAACACTGACGAAAGAACATATATTGCAGGTGTGCCAAATGAGTAAAGAAAAAATAGAATATGAAAAAGGTAGCGGCAATGTGTACAGGGATTTAGGATTTCCTAATCCAGAAGAAATGCAAGCCAAAGCACGTCTTGTGTTCAAAATTGAAGATATTATAACTGAACGAAAACTCAAGTTAGACGAAGCATCTAAAATCCTATGTATAAGTCCGTCTGAACTTTCAGGCCTTTTAGATGGGCATTTTCGCCATTTTACAATTGATCGTATACTCTCCTTACTTAGAAAGTTGGATAATGACATAGAGATTGTCCTCCACAAAAGACCTGCCAACACACCTCCCGCAGCCCTCCGCATCTCAACTTCAGCAGATTAATTCCAATCTATGCACAGTTATGGAAACCGCAGCACAAATTTACCACATCCAAACAGAACACAAAGGAAAACGGTTGGATCAGTTTCTGATAGGTGTGACTGAAGGTGTATCGCGAACCTATCTCCAGAAATTGATTCGCGAAGGTGCTGTTACCGTAAATGATAAAGTCTCCAAGCAACCGAGTTACATGCTCCGTTCTGGCGACCAAATTCGTCTTTCGTTTCCTGATTCGCGCCCTTTGGAAACTTTGCAGTCTGAGGATATCCCGCTTGACATTCTTTACGAAGATGGCCACTTAATTGTGCTGAACAAACCCGCTGGCATGCTTGTCCATCCTGCAAGCGGTGTGAATTCAGGTACACTCGTCAACGCTTTGCTTGCGCATTGCACTGATTTGTCAGGTATCGGTGGGGTAGAGAGACCTGGGATTGTTCATAGGTTAGATAAGGATACGTCGGGGGTTCTTGTAGTTGCAAAAACTGATGTTGTGCATCGTGAACTGTCCGTGCAGTTTGAAAAGCATACCATCACGCGCCAGTACGTTGCAGTAGTGTGTGATGTTCCCGCTGAAGTTACAGGGACAATTGACGCGCAAATTGCACGGAGTCGTCGTGATAGAAGAAGGATGACCACAGTCAAAAACAGTGGCAGGCATGCTATCACACATTACCAAGTATTAGAGAGTTACCACAAATTTTCGCTCGTTCAACTCACATTAGAAACAGGTAGACTTCATCAAATCCGTGTGCATCTACAGCACATTGGACATCCCGTTGCTGGCGATCCCATTTATGGCGGTGAACAACGCGCGTTAAACGATGCCGACACACTTCCCGTGAAGCATGCGCTCATACACCTGAAACGGCAGGCATTGCATGCACGTACACTTCAATTTGAACACCCTGTAACACATGAACGTTTAATTTTTTCTGCCCCGAAACCAGCGAATATGCAGCGGCTTGTTGATGCACTGCGGACGTTGAGTCGTGCACAATTTGCTCCATAACCAATGGTTACCCGTCTTATCATCGCAAGCAGGGCAAGGACAACCTGGCATAACTGTCGGGCCATTGTTGCGGATAAATTAAACTGATATTTCTCATAATGGTCTCGAACTAATAATAATCAACAAAAACAAGGTATAACACCATGAAAATGCGTTTTTGCTGCGCAGATTTTTCTTGACTTTTAGTGCATGAGAAGCCATCCTAATAAAAAAACTATAA
>JAJDWA010000065.1 GCA_022825825.1 Candidatus Poribacteria bacterium | reverse complement strand
GGTTATAGTTTTTTTATTAGGATGGCTTCTCATGCACTAAAAGTCAAGAAAAATCTGCGCAGCAAAAACGCATTTTCATGGTGTTATACCTTGTTTTTGTTGATTATTATTAGTTCGAGACCATTATGAGAAATATCAGATTTATTAATTCGGTGATTCTGACAACAAGGAAATATATTTAACACAACTTGTGCAGTTTACATCGTCCATCGGATTTATAAGATCGCGGAATTCTCTTCGTACCGCAAACTGTTAGTTTGCGGATTATAGTAAACTTTAGAATTAATTGGACATTTCCTCTGTCCGAGCGATCTCCGAATCGCGACTAAACTTAGGAGCAGTCGGGAATCGGAGTTCCCTCCTACAATTTAGGAATGTAGCGTTAATTCTAATCTCTACTATAATATGCACAAACTAACAGTTTGTGCTACGCAAGAATAGGTCAAATCTTATTATAGTCTACACAAAATGGTTCACTCGCTAAGTTTTTGTGTTTTGAATTCCTAAATACACCCCCTTTATCCCGACCCCCCAACCCCCCGCAAGCGAGGGGAATGCGTCCGTCCTGTTTAAGATCAAATTGACTCCGGCGCGTGGACAAAACGCGCCTACCTTTCAAATTGACTCCGGCGCGTGGACAAAACGCGCCTACCTTGGGGTAATCAAAAAATTAGAGTTACCACAAGCATGTCTCAATTTTGACACACTTTTTTACTATTTTTCGTCTTCGGTAAAATATTTCACGATACTTCCGTAAACTTTCTAAAGTAACCTTCCACAGAGTACCACACCCAATACACCATAAAACACCGCATCATTCACAAGCCCCTGATTAGTTAAAAATAGCAACATGAATCCGTTATTTTCAAAATGGCATCATTTTTGCTCATGCTCAGTATAAATTGACAACTGATTTGAAACCAGGCAAAAGAAATATCGTTTTGTATTGCAACACTTTGGCATTTTACCAAAACGGTCAGATGTGATATCCAATTAACGTGATCCGTCTTGCTCAGGGTATGTCAGAATACGCGTTTGGTATTCTGAATTGGTTAGGAAACCGCACCTACCGTCGAAAAAATAAATCTCGTAAATTTGGTATGAGTGAAAGTGTTTAGCAACGAAATTGAACATAATATCAATGAAAATAAATTAGTCAAATACATTTGGTCTTATAATTCTTATGTATAAAGAATTGAAACTCTTCGGCATAAACGGAGAACGTAAGATGTTCATTAGAGCACCTCACGTAAATTTAGTTTCAGGGGGCAGAATTGATGTTTAACGTAATCATTCTTAGTGTTTTATGTGCCTTGATGGGCATTGGTGCTGGGTACTTAATCTTAAACGCTTTTTTTGCGGGGGTACGACATATCGCAAAACCTCGAATCACTGATATTGAAAAAGCAACACAAAAGATGCTTGACAACTGACACAGTTCTTATTATCGTATCGTATATTGTACAAATTAAGCAGGACGGACGCATTTTTTCTTAAAGTCCCACTGATAAAGGGGGAATGCGTCCGTCCTGTTAAGTGAAAAATCGGATGTGACAGTCTTTGAGGAGTCAGCGCGAACAGCAATATGCAGTATCAAAACCTCCACGCATGGCATGTCACAACTGAACAAGCGCGGCAGCTCCAAAACGAGCTAAGCACGCAGGTAGTCCGGAGGGACCGGTTTGAGACAATTAAGACGGTCGCGGGTGTAGATATTGGGTTCAAAAACAATATTGCGCGCGCGGCTGTTGTTATCCTTAGTTTTCCTGATTTGCTGCTTGTAGACGGTGTAGTTGCTGAAAGTCGTGTCAATTTCCCGTATATACCGGGCTACTTATCATTTCGCGAAATACCACCGCTTTTGGTGGCTTTCGCGCGTTTACAAACAGAACCAGACTTAGTAATCGTAGACGGTCAAGGACTTGCGCATCCAAGACGGTTTGGACTTGCATGCCACTTAGGGTTAATTTTGGATAAACCGACAATTGGATGTGCCAAGTCTCGTTTGTGTGGACAATACGATGAGCCGGATGCAGAGAAAGGTGCCTATACGGACCTTTTGGACAAAGACGAGATTATCGGGACTGCCCTCCGCACCCGCACAAACGTTAGCGTTGTATATGTGTCAATTGGACACCGTATTTCACTTGATTCAGCACGAAAGTTAACACTGGCATGTTGCAAAAGATACCGCTTACCCGAAACAACCCGATATGCTCACAGAGCTGCGTCTGGCAAAGTACCTGAGGGAGTGATATTTGTTAAGGAGAGCGAATAAAATCTCTAAACAGATGCGTGGAGTATGCTAAAATAGAAAAATAAAAACATAACATATAGAACGTTTTCCCAACACTTAACAATTAAACCCAAATCCCCGTAAAATCATGGACGATAGCAATCCGTTACACTGGTCGTTTGACTATAATCATGGTTCGCAAAACCCTGAATTCGCGCAGGAATTAATCAAATTACTTCATGAGTCTGAAGTTAAACCTGCTACTGGTGACGTAAACACGGATACAGAAGATTTTAAAAAGCATGTTTATCAGATTTTGCCGAATTTCTGGCGAGGCTATAAAAGACGCGATGTTCAAGAAGGCAAGTTGAGTATTGGAACAGTTATCATTGAACGCCAGAAGGACAACAACGATATTTGGCACTATAATGTCCGATACCAAAATACTACGAGCGGCGAAGATTTACGTTTCCAATTCCATTGTCAAGATGAATGCTACCGTCCCCTCCGTGATAGTTGGCACGTTGACGCTCAAAATAGTTGTAGGGACACTTATTCCGAATTAACGTGGGAGGGACACTTTACCGCAGACGCAGAGATTCAGCTTTGTATTAACGACACTGAAATTACAGCGGGAACGGTGGATAATTCTTTACCGTTAACTTGCAATTGGGCACTTTTTGATGTTATCCCCGCAATTGCTGAAAAGATGAAAACGTTAGGTGATAATGTAGATGTCGCTTTGCTTGATGACCTTGAGCAATTGAGACCGAAAAATAGACTCGGTTTTCTTGATTCAGTTCAATTCCCAATCCCACTTGATGGTTATTACCTTTACGGTACAGGTGTTTTGCCATCATATTGGTGGATTGATGCAAACGGAAACATCGTTATTGTTTCAAATGTTTTTGAGACGTTGATACTTAAAGAGAAGATGGGGAACACTTCATGAACAAACGTCCCAATATTCTCTTCATTAACACAGACCAGCATTCCTGGAACGCTATATCGGCTTACGGAAATTCGTCCCTCCACACGCCGAATATTGACCTACTTCACCGAAACGGAACATCTTTCAAAAAATCGTACTGTACAGATCCTGTGTGCGCTGCTGCACGGTCAAGTTGGGCAACAGGATTATACACGTCCGAAACAGGTGTGCCTTTCAACGGTGGACAACTCCACACAGAAATTCCTGATATTGGGCAGATCCTTAGGTCTGGTGGCTATAGGGCATTCCATTGTGGAAAATGGCATGTTCCTGGCAGAAATGTACGCGAAAGTTTTGAGGTGCTTTATTACGGAGGACACGATATAGGTGCAGGCGGTGCTGCATATTACGATTCAGCATCTACGCACGCGGTAGCAGATTTTTTAACGAATTACGATGGTAATGAGCCGTTCTATCTGCAAATTGGTTACGTTGATCCGCATGATGTGTGCGAATATCTACACAACCATGAGGAAAAATATATTCCAAATCCTGTGGAGCAGGGCATTCTGACAGAAGATGAATTGCCTCCGTTACCTGAAAACTTTACCTATGATGAGCGGGAAACGGTACTACATCGCGTCTGTCGGAGGGTGGATGACGCACTTATCCATGCACGCATCCTAAAAGCGGTGCGGGATTGGGACGAACTTCACTGGCGTTACTTCAGGTGGAATTACTATAGATTTATTGAAAAAGTTGACGCAGAGATTGGACGGGTACTTTCACTGTTGCAGCAAACATCCTTCTATGATAACACGTTAATCATCTTTAGTGCTGATCACGGTGAAGCGTGTGGAAGCCATCAGATGTTTCAGAAGTTTTCGCTTTATGAGGAGAGCGTGCGGGTACCGTTTATCATTTCGGGCTTGGGAGATGGTATTTCTGTGGGGAAAGATCGGTTTGACGAAACGCATTTCGTCTCTGGCGTAGACGTATTTCCTACAATCTGTGATTACGCGGGCATTGACCCACCTGAAGCTGTACAAGGGACCAGTCTCCGACCTCTTGCTGAAGGGAAAGATGTTGCTTGGCGCGAATATGCCTACATAGAAAGCAATTATTGGGGACGCGCTATTGTCACTGATCAATATAAATACGTTACTGAATATAAACCAAAAACAGTGGAAGATTTTGTGCCACCCGGACCAGATACCGAACAACTTGGACTTGCACAATTATTTAATAAACAGAACGATCCGTGGGAGACAGAAAACCTTGCTGATGTTCCAGATTATCAGGAAATTATTAAGACATGTCGAGAAAGTCTTCTCACACAAGAAAGTGAACTCAATAGACAACAAATTGTTCACCAAGGTCCGCAAAGAATTATATCAAATTGGGGTAAACGTTTGCAGGAATATTGGGAAACATGGTAAAATAGAATAATAAATCAGGACTATAGTAAGATGACTATATTTTCAAAACGCTTAAATCGGCTACCACCGTATATGTTTGGCAAACTCAAGCAGCTGACACATGAACGGCGGCAACAGGGAATAGATGTTATTGATTTGGGGATGGGGAATCCGAATCAACCGACCCCGCAACCCATTATTGACAAGCTAACGGAAGCGGCTCAGGAACTCCGAAATCACCGTTATTCCGCATCTCGCGGTATATACAATCTGCGAAGAGAAGTTAGTTGGCACTATGAACGTCGGTTCGGTGTAGACATTGATCCGAATGCGGAAGCAATTGCTGTGATCGGAACTAAAGAAGGACTTGGACACCTCGCTTTAGCGCTACTTGACGATGGTGATTTAGCAATGGTGCCGAACCCAACTTTTCCTATTCACATGTATAGCGTTGTGCTTGCAGGTGGAAGCGTTGTGAGTATTCCGCTCTCTGAGGAAAACGATTTTGTTCCCTCCCTTGCAGAGATTACGCGCGATATATGGCCGAGACCGAAGGTGTTGATATTAAGTTTCCCACACAATCCGACTGGCGCAGTCGTAGAATTAGATTTCTTTGAAGAGGTTGTCCAGTTCGCTAAACAACAGGATATGCTGGTGATCCACGATCTGGCTTATGCGGATATTGTTTTTGACGGATATAAGGCGCCAAGTTTCTTGCAGGCAAAAGGCGCGAAAGATGTTGGTGTTGAATTTATCTCACTGTCTAAGTCATATAATATGGCGGGATGGCGGTGTGGATTTGCCGCCGGAAACCGTGATATTATTGAAGCACTTGCCCGGATTAAAGGATATTACGATTACGGTATTTTTCCTCCTATTCAGATTGCAGCGATTATGGCACTGCGTACACCTGAAGATGTGGTCATGGAAAATACAGATGTTTATTGGAAACGCCGCGATGTGCTTGTTGATGGGTTAAACCGAATTGGTTGGAAAGTGCCGAAACCGCAAGCCTCCATGTTTGTCTGGGCACCCGTCCCTGAAACGTGGAAACATCTCAATTCTTTGGACTTTTCAATGAAACTCCTGAATGAAGCAGAGGTTTGTGTCTCTCCGGGGGCAGGTTTTGGACATAACGGTGAGGGGTATATCCGCATCGCTCTTGTGGAAAATGAGGATCGGATTCGGCAAGCGGTGCGGCAAATCCGGAGAGCTTTGTTTAGTTAATGATCAATCAATATGTATACAAATTATACATATCAACGCCGATATGTATAAAAATCGCCAAAAATTATACATGTCCGGTTGCCAAGACTCGTGACAACAATGCCTCAATTCAATCCAAATCTTCCATGGAACGATATTCCTGAACTTCCGCCCGCTGTAGACCTTGAATCGCGTGACATTCTCAAAGCGTGCATATCGGCGATGACTGAGCTTTCGAGGGCAAATGCCTTGGTGAAGCAACTGCCAAGCGAAGAGGTCCTGATAAATACACTTCCGCTTCAGGAAGCACGTAGAAGTTCGGAAATCGAAAACATCGTTACAACCAACGATGATCTGTACCGAGCGATGGCATCTGACAAAAACCGAATTGACTCCAATACCAAAGAAGTACTACGCTACCGCGAGGCATTGTGGGATGGTGTCCGTCACATCCGAGAAGGCTCAACTTTGGACATACAACTCTTTGAACAGATCTGCTCGCGTATTCTTGACGAGGAAATGAAAGTGCGTAACGGCGCGGTAGTGATTGAAAACCGAGCAACACAGCAGCTCATTTATAGACCCCCAACAGGATATGGAAATCTTATCAGATTGTTAACTAATCTTGAGCGATTCATCAATGATAAGACTGATGGACTCCAACCGCTTGTCAAAATGGCTATAATGCACTACCAGTTTGAGGCAATACACCCCTTCATGGATGGCAACGGACGAACAGGGCGCATACTCAACATCCTCTATTTGGTACATCAAGGACTGCTTGATGTACCGATACTTTACCTCAGCCGTTTCTTTATCCAAAATCGGGATGAGTATTATCGCTATCTTCGTGAAGTCACCGAAAACGGAAGTTGGGAGCAGTGGATTCTCTACATCTTGGCTGGCGTGGAGCAGACCTCGCGAGACACTGCGGACAAAATAGAGGCAATTAATCGCCTTATCAACAACGTCATTACAACGGCACGGGACAAAACGAAAGCCGTTGAGCGCGAAGGATTTGTCGATCTACTTTTCAAGTGGCCTTACTGCAAGATTAGTATTGTTGAGGAAGAACTGAGATGTAGTCGCCTTACAGCCACAAAATATCTGAATGAAGTAACAGCACTCGGGTTGTTGGAGCGTTTGCGATTTGGCCGAGAGTACTACTATATTAACAAGAATCTTATAGACTTGCTGTCAATTGATACCGTTGAGGATCTCTAACAAGATAAAATGTGTTAGACAGTACGGCAGATTCGGCGAGCTTTGTTTACTTAATTGTGAGGAAAAAGTACGATGAAAGGAAAGATACTTGATTTTTCTATTCAGACCAACTCCGGTGTGATTTCTGGAGATGATGGCGAACGATACAATTTTAGTGGCGCGGATTGGAAAAGTGAGCGTCACCCAACTCGCGGCATGTCCGTTGATTTTGCTGCCGAAAATCATCAAGCCAAAGAAATTTACATAGCTGTTGGCGGGCCAGCTTTAGGTGAAAAGGATAAAATTCTTGCAGGACTTTTCGCTGTTTTCTTGGGAGCATTCGGCATCCACAAATTCTATCTTGGTTACAAAACCCCGGGAATAATTGTTTTACTTATCAATACCGTTGGGATTGTACTAACCATGTTCCTCTTTTTCATTCCAAATTACATAGTTTGTGTGATAGGAATCATAGAGGGTATCTTGTATTTGGTAAAATCTGATGAAGAATTTGAACAGACTTACGTTATCGGCAAAAGAGAGTGGTTTTGAAGCATAAAACAGTAGTATGATAAATATACAAGTATGTTGACACTGAACATGTAGGCGCGCTTTGTAAACCCGCTGTTGGCGTGTTCAAACATCCTGGTAAGCGAGGTTTCCTAACCTCGCTTATTGACAAATCTCCAAGTAATTGTAAAATCCACTATAATGGTTTGATAGGCACAGTTTGTTCCCGCGCCTATCGGTCCAAACTACCTTTTATTCCAATCCCCATTCCTTCTTCGCTTCCTCAAACGAAATCTTTTGACTTCCTGTGTGCGAAATCGGATTTTTACCGACCCACCGTTCATCAATCGGGTGTTCCGCGGGCTGGAACCGGATATCACAACTGATGCGCCACCGATCCGACAGATTTTTGGTAGAGGTGTGCATTGTGTGCATAGTAAAAACGATCATATCACCCATTTCGAAATCCGCTGTCTGCCATTCCCCGCCGTATTTTTCGCTGATTACCATGGGGTCGCGCCCAAAATGCCCTGGTGTGCCATCTTTATCCACATCGGTTTTGCCGTAGGTATCGCGAATACGAGCGAAACTATCCAAATTGTGCGAACCGACAAGCACAGTGAGCGTCCCCATCGTTGCAGGCACATCACCGAACGGAATCCAGCAGGTGTGTAACTGCTTTGAGCCTCTGCCCATATAGACGAAATCAAAATGCGGCCCAGACCAACCATCAGGACGTACAAACCGAAGCCACTTGTAATCGAACGTGCGGGTATCGCCGCCAAAGAAGTTTCGGAAGAAGGTAAAGAGTTCATCACCTTCCAAAACGGACAAAACATCGGGATGATGTGTAACTGCAGGCGCGCCCATCGTTCGCCCCGGGCTGCCGGGGCCAGCAATAGCGTCCATCATTTCAGTTCCCGGTTTAAAAACTTCATCTTTTCCATTGCCTTCGGCATATTCAAGGATAGCGCGTCGTGCGGCGATTACCTTGTCCTTGTCAATCAAGCCGCGAGCGAGTAGATATCCATCCGCTGCGATCTGTTTATGTAGACCTTCTGCCGAATCCAGCACAGCATTGCAGTCCCGAAGCACACCGAGGTGCGGTCCTGGAAATGTAACTTCGTGGTCTCCCACAAAAACGGTTTCAGCCATCAATTTCCTCCAATAATTATTGCCTTTTGTGTAGTGCGTTGAATTAGTTATGCTACTGATGATATTTGATTTGGTATTAGTATTTTACTATAGTTTGGACAATTTTTCATACGGGAGTTCAATATAAGAATTGGTTTTCTACATCTGTTACCAATCCTGACACAATACGCAAACCCTCTTTGCTCCAGCGGAGCAATATGTTTATAGCCACAGTCCGAACTGACATCTCCCGCTCCAGCGGAGCGGTATTTAGTAACCTAACACATAGCACTCCGCTGGAGTGCGAGAATGTTCTCATAATGTTTTCTATAAACATAGCACTCCGCTGGAGTGCGGTATTTTTCGCTGGTTTCACCGATATGGGAAACCCGCTAAAAATAGATTTTCCGTTGAAAACGCAACTTTCAATGAACAAGAATTGTCCAAACTATAGTA
>JAJDWA010000052.1 GCA_022825825.1 Candidatus Poribacteria bacterium | reverse complement strand
TGATGACCGAGTGAAATTAAAAGATTGTCACAAATCGTGTAAACTGCTACAATGGTTAAGTCCATGGGGTTTCTCCTTTTGTCTTTTTAGGATAAAAACATTATAGAGCAAATCCCATGGATTTAGAAGTATTTTATAGGTGGCAACTTAGGTTATCGTATAGAAGATGTGTCCCACGCGAGTGTTCGGGGACGCCTTGCGGCTGTTCAGTTGAGGGTTTTTGTGTCTGTGAGTGGTAAACTTATTACAAAATGGAGCGATCTTAAACATAATCAGACGTTTTAGACGCAAGTCGTGCGGCGTCCTGGGACGGCAGAAACTAACTCGGTGAACCAGGCGAGTGGTGTATATTTCAATACGCTCACCACAGACGACTTTACAGCAGCAGGATGTGCACCTATGGGGTTTTATGAAGTTTATTAAGAAAAAAATCGGTCCTTTGGCGTAGTTAGGAAAAAATCAACGGTATGAATCATGGCGAATGCCGGACGGGAAATGCCAACAGGCATTCATACCCGGGGAACGCCTATAGGCGTTCATACCGTTGATTTCTTGATTTAGCGCATGCTGCTTTAGGCATTCCCCGCCTTGCCAGCAGAGGGTACACCTGCCTCGTGTAGATAGAAAAGGACCGAATTAAAAAATTAATCTTCATTTAATCCCTCCTACAAGAGAGATGATATGGTTAATGCCAAAATATTTACACACCCACTGTTTTGAAAAATAGTGGACAAACACTGATTTTTGTGGTATCATTAAGTCTGGAATAAAGTTAAGGTAATTTTAATCCTTTTAAAAGGAGTTTTTACGTTTTGCATAGACAATCAGCAAAGAAACATGCACGCGCGGATGCGAAAAAACGCACGCGTAATAGACACCGGAAAACGACACTCAGAACTTCACTCAAAGCTGCCGAATTCGCTTTGCAAGAAGGTAATGTAGAAAAAGCACAACAACTGTGTAAAACCACTACAAGTTTACTTGATAGAGCTGTAAGTAAAGGTGTTATCAAAAAAGGCACTGCAAATCGCCAAAAATCGCGCATCATGCGCAAATTGAACGCGCTTACTGCATAATCGCCCTATAATAAACCTAAACGTATAGGGAAGATGAAATATGAACGCACGCGAAGTCGCATTGGCATGCCTGTTAGACCTTTCTGAAAGTAATGTGTCGATTGCGTCTGTCGTTGATAATGCATTCAAGCAGGCTACGTTGCGTGGTCGTGAACGCCGATTAGCAAACGCATTGGTCTATGGCGTTGTGCGTTGGCAACAGCAACTGGATTGGGTACTGGGGCATTTTATCAATCCACGATTTCGATTAGATGCCAAACATCGTGCTATCCTTCGGCTCGGTGCTTTTCAGTTATTACATCTTGATGGTATTCCGTCACACGCCGCAATTTTTGAAACCGTCCAACTTGCAAAAGGTAGTCGGAAAACAACCGGCTTTATCAATGCAGTTTTGCGTTCAGTGCAACGCAAAGGCACAGAATTAACTTATCCTTCACTTGAAACCTATCCCATAGAGCATATATCCTTTTCTCTGTCATATCCGAAATGGTTAGTAAAAAGATGGCTTGATACGCGCGGGCCATCTTGGACCTTGGCATTTTGTAAAGCAAGCAATCAGGTGGCTCCGTTCACTTTCCGCACAAATTCCCTCCTAACAAATCGTGACAAGCTTTGTCAATCACTTAAAGCAAATGGATTATCTGCTAAACCCTCTAAAATTTCACCAGATGGAATTGTAGTTGAAAACCCATCAATCACTGCGGACGATGCTGTTTCTGGTTCTAAAGATGAAATATCTTTAATAGATTTGGTTAATCGTCCTGATGTGTATGTGCAAGATGAGAGTGCTATGTTAGTGCCATACCTTCTCATGCCAGAATCTCCTGAGTTAGTTGTGGATCTATGTGCAGCGCCAGGGGGTAAAACAACACACATCGCTTGTATGATGGGGAATTCGGGAAAAATCATCGCTGCTGATATTTCGGAGAAAAAACTTAATGTGTTGCAAGAAAATTGTAAACGTATCGGTGTTCAGAACGTAGAAACCCGAACAGTAGATGCCACAAAATCGGATCTCAGTTTTATCAATGCTGCAGATGCTGTACTTATTGATGCACCTTGTTCAGGATTTGGTACACTTAGACGGCATCCCGATATCCGTTGGAACAAAACATCTGACCAACTACGTTCTCTTAGCGCCCTACAGGACCGCCTCTTGAAAAACGCTGCACCACATATCAAGCCAGGTAGTATTTTAGTCTATAGCACTTGTACAATTGAACCGACAGAAAATGAAGCAATTATCAATCGGTTTTTGAAAAAATTTCCAATGTTCACGGTGGAGCACGTAAGTAATTTTTTACCTGATATTCCACAGAGTGCCATGACATCAAAGGGCTTTCTGCAAACTTTTCCCCATCAGCATGGCGTCGATGGAATGTTCGCTGCGAGACTCCGTCGTATCTAACCATAACAAATGATTGATTTTAATCTGTACATCATTACAAACAGGCACTTGTGTGCCCCCAAACCTTTACTTACAGTTGTCTCAGAAATATTGGATGTTGGGGTGAAAGCAATCCAGTTACGCGAAAAGGATTTGGACGATGTTGCTTTGTTCAAACTGGCGAAACCGATTTCAGATTTGTGTCGAACAAACAACGCCCACCTGTTCATTAACACTAATATCAAAGTTGCCGTGGATATTGGTGCTGCAGGTATTCATCTACCCGATACCGATATATGTGTAGACATAGTGAAAGCAGAATCAGACTCCGATGTCCTTATCGGGTGTTCAATACACGGTGTTGATGCTGCGAAAAAAAGGGAAGCAGAAGGTGCAGATTTCATCACCCATAGTCCAATCTATCCGACAGCCACCAAACCACAATATGGTCCGGCAGTTGGCGTGGGAAACCTTGCAAAGTTGGTAAAACAAGTTAACTTGCCTGTGTTTGCACTTGGTGGGATAACATCAGCGCGTGTTGGTGAATGCTTGGAAGCGGGGGCATCAGGCGTTGCAGTCATGTCCGGCGTTATGTCGCCGATAGACACAGCACAACGCGCTCAGGAATACCTCAGCGCGTTGTGTGATAATCATATCTAAATATCTATGCACTCATGTGGCTGCGAAAAATCTCATTAAAATTGAAAACTAATTCCAGCTTGCAGGTTTAACGGATTTCCTGGCGTAAAGTGAATTTCTGACACCGGTTCTGGTTCATGAGCTAAGCGTGATTCTGTGTCAAACTGTGCTTCGTTCCAATCGACATCAAAGAGATTTTCAACAGTGACAAAATATTTGAACGGACCATACGTGTAGGAAAGCCCAAGATTTACCAATGTGTAGCCTTCTGCGGTCACGCTGCCATCCTCATTTGCGGGGCGGTCACCGATATGCCGATAACGCAAATTTACATCCCAGCCAGAAGGGTGGATAGCAGTTAACCCGCCAGTTGAAGTTATACGGGGAGCAAGGGGAATCTGGTTAGCATCATCCGGTTCATCAACGTATTTTCCTTGCGACAAGTTCACGTCTGCGTCTACCCATAACCATGAAAGAATCTTTACCCGTCCTTCAATGTCAATACCGATCCGCTGTGATTTACCGCTGATTTCTGTTTCACCGGCATCACCGACAAAAACTAATTCTTCGTCTAATTCTAACCACCAACCAGCAAACCCGATATTAAATCGGTCAAGAAATCGGTGACGCGTGCCGATTTCAGCACCAATCGCACGAGGAAGCGTCTGAATCCCAGCGTGTTCTCGGTTGAAATTCATCTGTGTTAGACGCTCATCAATTTGATCTTCACTCAACTCTTGACGTTTATATGTTTCTTGTAAGTCCGAAATAGTCTGTTCAATTACGACATCACGGGCGTCGTTGGAGTGGAATCCTGTACCGAAATTTAGAAAAACATCAATTGATTCGATTGGACTATAAACCATGTTAAACTTAGGATTCAGCATGGCTTCCTGTGCATATCCTGAAGCATGCGGCAAAGTAACTGTTTCGTCAGCCAAGGTGTCAAGATGGTCTTCTACATTAAAAGTAAAGTAGTCCCCGCGCAAACCGAGTTGAAATCGGAGTTTTGGATTGATGATTAATTCTTCTTGCGCCCAGATGAACAAGTTCCGTTCAATGATGCCTGAATCCACCTTTTGGGTTAATCGTCTCCGATTTGGGCTATGCCAGAGACTGACTGCAATGTTGTCAGAACGGAATCCACCACCGAACGTTGTATTCGCCTGTATCGAAGAGATAGATTGCGTAAATTTATATTCAGTATTCAAGCCAATAATGGTGCGGTCATCAGTCTGCTCAATCATGTCACCGTTTTCCGAGTCTTCAAGAAAAAAGGTGAAATTTGAGAATAACTTGAAGTTATAACGACTGAAATACGGTTGAAACAAAAATTGGCTATTCTTATCACCCTCTGCGATATAAATTAAATTGAGATTCTGTCTTCCGGTTTGTCCACCTTCAAGGTCATCAATTGTGCCGAAACGCGAAATCAAGCCGCTGTCAACCGCGCGTTGTGGAATTTGACCAGAAGCGTCCCACGCGGAACTAAAAGAACTTGCTGAAACGGATAGTTTGCTTGTTTCATTAAGATCCGTACGAAATTTTCCGAAAAGATTTAATCTCTGGAAATCCTGGTCACTTTCAACGGGGCCGTCTGTATTATAAAACTGACCGGCAAAATATGCGTTTTGACGTTTGCTGGCAGTAGGTAACTGGAACATTCCAGTGAATTTTTGCGTGTTAAATGTGCCTCCTTCGATTTTCAGCATATTACCATCAATTTTGTCTTTTGTGCGGAATTGGACTGAACCTGCGGTAGAGAAATTACCATACCTGGCAAAATACGGACCTTTAAAAACATCAATTGATTCCACTAATTCAGGTATAGCAAAATGGAGATCTGCATATCCCTGTCCGTGTCCGTGTGAAATCATATTCACTGGAATCCCATCAGATGAGATGGCAACGTCTGTACCATGGTCGGCATCAAACCCACGTAAAAAAATCTGCTCAGCTTTACCACCACCTGCGTGTTGTGCGATAACAAGCCCCGGTGCCAGTTGAAGCAAATCTTGTGCTGTACTCACGGGGCGGACGTTTAGATCAAAATCTCGGATAGACCTTGACGATGCTGTCGAATAGGCACGCTCACCTTTGACTAATATTTTTTGAAGCTCAATTATTTCATCAGAAGAGACAGAATCACTTTTAGTTTCCACGTCTTTATCCTGAGTCGTGTCGTCTTGTGCTTGGGATATTCCAATGAAAAATGATAAAATGAGCAATAAGGTTATCGGAAATTGACCAGATAATAGTACGATTTTTTTCATAAACTTTCCTTTACTGCATTATCTCTTGATTGAGAATTTTTCTAAAATGTATTTAAACATAATTTGATTAAAATTTTCTAAAGATATGCAAGAAATAGTAGAATCCCCGAAATCTTACATTCCTTCAAACTTTAAAATAATAACATAATATAAAATAAAAAAGCAAGAAAATTGTTTGATCTTTCTTCATGTTCAAAGTATGGTAAAGCAAAATACAAACCTTTCTTTGACTGATCGCATTTGTAGCCACGCAATTATTGGGACTAAAATCAGTGATATAAATATTTAAAAAGAAGTCGCACGCTTGACTGAAATATTTGATTTGCACATATTTTATTTTTATGATAAATTACTTGACATACAAAATCTTAAGGTTTATAGAACCAGTATTTTCGCCTACTTGCGAGGAGGAGATGTTCTACAATGTTTAGAACGTACCATAAAAGAAAGTTATTATTGTTGATACCATTTAACAAAGGATTTGTTTGTCTGTTAGCAATTTTGCTGTTGCTAACAATAGCGCAGCTTGCCGATGCGAAGAAAATTCAATTTGACCGAGATATTCGACCGATATTATCCGATAAGTGTTACGCGTGCCACGGTCCAGATCCGGCAGTACGGCAAGCCGACCTACGACTTGACATTAAGGAAGGGGCTTTTTCTGAACCGAGCGGTTACCCAATTATTGTCCCGGGTGATCCTGAGAACAGTGAATTAGTCCTGCGTATCACACATGAAGATATTGATAGACGGATGCCGCCGCAGACTTCTAACCGTCAACCCACACAAGAACAGATAGATACGCTAATTCAATGGATCAAGGAAGGTGCTGAGTGGGAGGAACATTGGGCGTATAATCCACCGAAACGGGTTGACCCGCCAGAAGTAAAGAATCCAGATTGGGTGCGTAATCCAATTGACCAATTTATTCTCGGTAGGTTAGAAAAAGAAGGACTTGAGCCTTCTCCAGAAGCAGATAAACGTACGCTTATCCGTCGACTACACTTTGATTTGACCGGTTTGCTACCAGCCCCAGCGGAGGTTGATCAATTTGTCCGAGACGAACAGCCAGGCGCTTATGAAGAGTTAATCAACCGGCTGCTGTCCAAACCGCAGTATGGCGAACGATTAGCAATTTACTGGCTTGATCTGGTGCGTTATGCTGATACAAGCGGCTACCATTCGGACGAGAATGTTAGCGTATGGCCCTACCGGGACTATGTGATTAGGGCATTTAATGACAACATGCCGTTTGATCAATTTACACTGGAAAATCTTGCAGGTGATCTGCTGCCGAATGCATCACCAGAACAGAAAGTGGCATCGGGTTACAATCGCTTGAATCAAACGACTGCTGAAGGTGGCGCACAAGCAAAAGAATACCTCGCAATCTATGCAGCAGACAGAGTGCGTACCACTGCATCTGTTTGGTTAGGAGCGACACTCGGCTGCGCTCAATGCCACGACCATAAATTTGACCCTTATACTGCGAAAGACTTCTATAGTTTTGCTGCGTTTTTTGCCGATATACAGGGACCTGGTGTCTATGGCGGTGGAAGTAAATGGGATCCCGTTGTCCTGCTGCCATCATCGGAACAACAAACTGAAATGCAGGAAATTGATGATGAACTCTCCAGATTACGTAAAGTGTTTGAGTTGCCATCTCCTGGATTGGAAGCAGAACAAACAAAGTGGGAAGAGGAGATTCTTTCACACCTCGCTTCAGCAGAAGCAGCTGATTTTGCATGGGTTGACGATGCACAATCAAACGGCGGTAGAACAGAAGGCACATGGAAATTTGTTGGGAAAAACGAGGCACCCGTTTTCAGCAAAGAGCGTTCACGGGTCCAGACCGCAGCGCCTGAGCAACTTGTGCAACATGCATTCCGAGGCGCAAATCGGAAAATTACGCTCGCTGAGGGTGACAAACTTTTCGCTTACGTTTGGTTAGACCCCGAAAATCCACCTAAAACGGTTATGCTTCAATGGAACGATGGAAATTGGGACCATCGGGCATTTTGGGGCGAAGATAAAATTAAACATGGAGAAATAGGAAATGATACACCTGCCCACAAACCGATGGGAGCTCTTCCGCACCTTGGCGAATGGGTACGTCTTGAAGTTGATCCTACAGTCGTTGGATTGAAAGCGGGGAGTGTGCTGAACGGAATGGCTTTCACACAGTTTGGCGGTACAGCTTATTGGGATATGGCTGGTATCGCAACTACTCTCGGCGTAGCAACGAAGAATACTCATGATGGTGCTGTCATCAAAGCAATCCAAGTTGATTCTTTTGTCAGAACAACAAACCAACGGAAACAGATTGCTGATTACTATCGGCGTATCGCTCCTGCACTTGATGGTATACGTAACCAGATTGCAGACCTCGAAAAACGCAAAAATGAGATCAATTCCAAGAGCCCATATTCTCTGACAACCGTTTCAGTCCAACCCCGAACAACGCGCATATTACCGAGAGGTAATTGGTTGGACGATTCAGGTGAAATTGTTGAACCGATGATACCGGAATTTATAGGGGATCTCGGTATCAAAAATCGTCGATCGACACGACTTGACTTGGCGAAATGGGTGGTATCAAAGAACAACCCATTGACTGCGCGGACATTTGTGAACCGTCTCTGGGCACTCTACTTCGGAACAGGTATCTCTCGCGTTCTGGACGATCTCGGTGCGCAAGGCGAACCACCAGAACATTCTGAGCTGCTTGATTGGTTAGCAGTGGAATTTATGGAAAGCGGATGGAACGTCAAACACATAGTGAAACTCATTGTTTCCTCAAACGCCTATCGTCAGTCTTCAAAACCGAATGAAGTTCTGCTCGAAAAAGACCCTTACAATCGCCTAATTGCACGGCAGTCACGCTGGCGATTAGACGCAGAAATTGTGCGTGACAATGCATTATTGCTAAGCGGACTTCTTGTTCCGAAAATTGGTGGGCCAAGCGTTAGACCGTATCAACCTGTAGGGTATTACTCAAATCTAAATTTTCCCAAGCGCAAATATGTCCATGACAAGGGTGAAAGTCAGTACCGTCGCGGGCTTTATACGCATTGGCAGCGAACATTCTTACATCCAAGTATGATGGCTTTTGATGCCCCGAGTAGGCAGGAGTGTACCGCTGAAAGATCAACGTCCAACACACCGATGCAAGCGCTTACTTTACTCAACGATCCAACTTATGTTGAGGCTGCACGTGTCTTTGCTGTACGAATTATTAAAGAAGGCGGGCAGACTTCAGAAGATCGCATCAATTGGGCATACCATCGAGCGCTATCACGTCTGCCACAACCGAAAGAGTTAGAGATTATGACGGGGTTGTTCCAAAAGCACAAAACCGAATACACTGACAATCCTGACGCAGCGAAAACTTTGGTGGCAATGGGTGAGACTCCGACAACACAAGGGACTGAACCTATAGAACTTGCAGCGTGGACCTCTGTGGCACGGGTAATTTTGAATCTGCATGAAACGATTACACGGTATTAACGCTAATACGGTATTATGAGTAAATCTGTGAGGAAAACATGAAATCCATAAAACACAAAAAAGGGATTGTTAGACTCACATTAGTCTTTTCCATTTTACTGGGGTTGATAGGCGGCGTGATAAATGTCATGCGGACACTGATGATTCAAATCTTAATGGATGGAACAGGTGACGTTCGGCTTATTCGAAAGTTATGGCAAATTGAGGAGGGACTTGTGGAGAACCCCATAAGTTTTCTTATCGGTTTCGTTCTATGCTTTGGCTTCACTTGGTTGATTTATTTCGCAGCTTTTTGGATTATAAATAGTTTTGCAACTAAAGAGGAGATCGGTCAAACTATTGAAAGTGATTCAGTCGACTAAGCATGTGAGTTAAGCTGTCAATTGGTGGTTAGCAAGTTGGTAAAGGTGTTATGAAGTCCAAAAAATGGAAAATCTTGCTATTTGTGGTTACGGTTTTATGCGCTTTATTTGGAATTGGCAGCGGGATTTATATTGAATTTTCTGACAATAGCCAAGGTGATGACAATACTACAAATTGGAAAAAAGGGTTTTTCAGGTTAGCAGTTGTCTTCTCAATCATTGTTGGCATGTTAGGAGGAATACTTTTCTCCCATCTTGCCAAGAAAGGGGAACTTGCAGATGAAGATGATGGTGATCCGCCACCAAAACATTTCACTGATCCTAAGCCTGCCTTTTTAGTTTATTTTTCTATATTTTTCGGATGCGTCTGGTTAGGATACTTTATAATTCAGTGGCCCGTTTACTACACTGTCATTTTTGTCTTAAAGGGTTTCACGAGTTAAAATCTGTGAGGGTTACTAATGGAATCTACAAATTGGAAAAAAGGGATTTTTAGGCTAACACTTGTTTTATCGATTCTGATTGCTTATGTTATGGGGCAAAGTTTAGAAAACCGGTACTCTTCGCCAAGCTTACTGTCCGGTTTTGTCTCCGACTTGTGGAGATATGGATACAATACTTCCAATCCTCAGAATTGGGAGCGGTTTGGCTTTCACGCTTTTTTAACAGGCCTTTTTGGAACTTGGGTAGTTTACTTCATCGGTGTTTGGATCGCAAGCGGTTTTACGAGGAGCAAAGAAAAATCCAGCATCAAACGTATTTTCAGAGGTTTTGTTCCAAATTCAGATGATACATTTAAAGAAGAGAATCCGCAAGATTGAACAACGACTATTTACCTTTTTCTTTACGAAGTCATATTGTTACGAAGTCATATTGTACGTGAAATTTGTTCGTCAATCTAACTCACAAGAGGTTACTAATGAAATCAATCACTTGGAAAAAAGGTTTTTTCTCTTTAACATTTGTATTTTCCCTTCTATTAGGATTTTGGGGGATTACACAGTCATATCTTTACATGGAATTTCTTAGGTTAATGTCTTATCAGAAAATGGATATGATTCCACTTAACGCGCCCAGACCGTTGGGGACAGAACTATACATTGCTGCTGATTTTCTTATTGCTTTTGCTGTGCCTTTCGGTTTGACATGGTTAATCTACTTCGGAATAACTCGTTTTATAACACCGAGATCGCGAGTAAGCAAAACTCGAGAATCTAATATACGCGGTTCATATTGACCAAATTCTTTGTAATAGTTAGGAGCGGAGTTTTCTTGAGGAGGCAGGAATAATTCCATGAAGTACAAAGGTTATAATATAATGCGCTTTTCGAGTACAGTGAAGAAGACGGATGTTTTGTCGGTCATATTGCCGGAATCACTGACATTGTAGGTTTCCACGGAGACACTGTTCAACAACTTCAAGAGGCTTTTGAAGAAGCTGTAGAAGATTACTACGTTATTGTTTTTGTCATAAAGGGTTTCACAGGTTGAAATCAGTATAGGTTGCCAATGGAATCTAAAAATTTGAAAAAGGGATTTTTCAGGAAGGCACTAAACTCCAAAAAAGGAGCATTTAGACTAACACTTGTTTTATCCATAATAATTGCTGCCTTTCTTGGAAGAGAGGCTGGACGTTTAGCTGATAAAAGTTATTCTGGTTGGTTTCATTTTTTAACCACTTTATTTGATGGTGGGTCCATCTATTATACAAGCGATTTTCAATTGGGAAAATTTATGGCAGTATTTATTGGGACATCAGCTATCATTTGGTCAATTTACTTCGTCATTTATTGGATTGCAGTAGGTTTTACGAATAAAGAATAAGCAATTTAATCCATTGAAATAGGTTAATTGAGTTGAAACATACTAACTGATTTCTATAATAACGGGTAATATAACACAATTCTGTTTATTGCGTAGGTTCTGGTAATAATCTAAAACAAAGGGAAATAAAAATGGAACAGACAACACGAATTGAACTCGCAAATCGGGACGATTTAGCTTTAGTGAGAGCAGACATCATGAACCCGGAAGATGTCCGGAGACTGACCGTCGAAAATGCACTCGTTGATACCGGCGCAACTGGTCTCTGCTTACCGGGACCGCTCATCGAACAACTCGGACTCACACCACTCAGAAAGATTCAAGCAGAAACCGCCAACGGTATTGTGACGCGTACCATTTATTCAGAGGTGGAATATACTGTCCTGGAACGAAGCGATACCATCCGTGTAACAGACCTTCCTGAAGGCATGCCTGTCCTCCTTGGACACATGATCTTGGAGGCATTAGACCTCTGCGTTGATATGAAAAAAGGATTAATCCATAACCCTGCATATGATGGCGCATGGATGATAAAAATCCTCTGATAACTATGAAAGGAGAAATATGACTATGGATATTCATGAAGAAACGAAACTTCGCCTAACAAGGCGCACATTTTTAGGAAAAACAGCACGCGGCATCGGGTCGCTTGCACTTGCCTCTCTACTTACACCATCAATATTAGGGGCGGCACCACAAATTGAGCAGTGGCCAGGAATAATTACAGAGCCGCACGTGCCACCGAAAGCCAAATGTGTGATTCATCTCTGTATGGCAGGCGGCCCCTCACACTTAGAGACTTTGGATTATAAACCGAAACTTGCAGAAATGCACGGCGAACCGATGCCGCAGTCATTCACCAAAGGACAACCGATTGCGCAGCTGCAGGGGCAGGCAAATTCACTCAAATGTCTTGGACCGACCCATGAATTCCAAAAGTTCGGGGAGTCGGGACAGGAAATGAGTTCTGCATTCCCACACATCGGTAGCCTTGCAGACGACATTTGCATTGTTAGATCACTACGTACTGAGCAGATCAATCACGATCCTGCACACACTTTCATGAACACGGGTACAGCTATATCAGGAAGACCCAGCATGGGATCGTGGCTGCTATACGGTCTCGGCAGTGAAAACGAGAATCTTCCCGGCTATGTTGTTCTAATTTCCTCTGGTGGTGGTCAAGACCAACCGATTGCAACGCGGCAGTGGCATAGTGGATTCCTCCCTGGACAATTCCAAGGTGTTCAGTTCCATTCAAGTGGTGATCCTGTTCATTATGTTTCAAGTCCTGGCGGTGTGAGTCAGGAACAGCAGCATGATGTTGTGGGTGCGGTGCAGACTTTGAATAGCATGCTGAATGAAACAGTTGACGATCCGACAATTGCCACACGTATCAATCAATATGAGATGGCGTTCCGCATGCAGACAAGTGTTCCAGAATTGACCGACATCTCTAAAGAACCCCAAAATATCCTTGATATGTATGGTGCTAAGCCTGGTGATGGGTCTTACGCATCAAACTGCCTACTTGCCCGAAGGTTAGCAGAACGTGGTGTCCGCTTTATTCAACTCTATCATCGTGGATGGGACCATCACGGTGGCATACAGAACGCTATTAAGACAACTGCTGGATATGTTGACAAAGCGACAGCAGCGCTCGTCAACGATCTGAAACAGCGCGGCATGTTAGACGAGACTTTGATTATCTGGGGTGGCGAGTTTGGTCGTACGCCAATGGCACAAGGTAGCGGACGTGACCACCACATCAAGGGATTTTCAATGTGGATGGCTGGCGGCGGTGTTAAAGGCGGTATTAGCTACGGAAACACAGATGAGCTTGGCTACAATGCCGTTGAAAACATCGTGCATGTGCATGACTTCCACGCTACAATGCTTCATCTGTTCGGCATTGACCATGAAAAACTGACGTACCGCTTCCAAGGTCGAGATTTCCGTCTCACAGATGTGCATGGGCATGTTGTCCGCGATATTTTAGCGTAGCTTGCAAGCTAAAACTTGCTATGAAATGCGGCTTAAAGTAGTAGGCACACTCCGCCGTGCCATCAGCTACTTTACTGACTTTGAACCGCAAACAAAACAGGAAGGAAATTAACCAATATGCCAAGAGAACTTATAGCACCCGCCCAGGAGCAGGTTGCTTTTCGAGAATATGAGAGTCCACCCTTGCAAGCCAATCAAATTCGGGTCAAAAGCCAGTTTGGTGCAGCCAAACACGGTTCAGAGATGGCATCGTATAAGGGGTATGCAGGCCCACGCGGTGGCTACGATGGAGAATATAAAATCTTTCGAGCAAACGGTTCTGGGATGGTGAACTATCCTTCAGGACTTGGTAACATGTGTGTTGGCGAGGTAATAGAGATTGGTGCGGACGTAACTGATATTGAAGTCGGAGAGCGGGTTTTTCGGCACAGCTCCTTTCGCGAGGAGCATGTTTGGGGTGCAGCAGGTACCCAGAAACTTCCTGACGGTGTGCCGTGGCAGGCAGCTGTCTGTTTAGACCCAACAGATTTTGCCCTCGGTGCAGTGCGCGACGGTCACGTCCGCATCGGTGATGCTGTGGCAGTCTTTGGGCTCGGTGGCATTGGACTGATGGCACTGCAGCTTGCGAAGTTGGCGGGTGCATACCCGGTAATTGGTGTCGATCCGCTTGAGTTGCGCCGCAATGTTGCCCTCGAATGTGGTGCTGATATTGTTATTGACCCTACAACAGATGATGCTGGCTTGGAAATTAAAAAGGCTACTGACAAACGTGGTGCTGACGTTTGTATTGAATATAGTGGTCATCACATGGCACTTCAACATGCTATCCGGGGTGCGGCGTATTTAGGAACGGTTGTCGCTGGTGCATGGCCCGGGACCTACCCAGCAGGATTAGATCTCGGTGCAGAGGCACATTTTAATCGCCCGACTATTATCTTCTCACGCGCGTGCAGCGAACCGAATCCTGAGTATCCAAATTGGAATGAGGGCAGACTTTTTGAAATCAGTTTGCGGCTCCTTTATGATGGCAGCTTGA
The DNA here is from genome assembly GCA_022825825.1 of Candidatus Poribacteria bacterium. Taxonomy (GTDB): domain Bacteria; phylum Poribacteria; class WGA-4E; order WGA-4E; family WGA-3G; genus MSPOR6. Next base: position 64,791 of record JAJDWA010000052.1, on the reverse strand, counting down.
AATCTGAACCGGTGATATATCCTATTGTCGATTTCGACGATCTGTTGGCCGAGTATCCGAAGATCGCAACTGCCCCGGGTGAAAATGTTAAGTTAGGTGTTCGATTCGCATAATCGCTATTTTCGTCGGGGCTTCGCCCCTTAGAGTTTCGGTTATCAAGTTATTCTCCGTTCACCCCGGAGGGAAGGGAAACCATGACTGCTGGAATTATGCTGGTTTTAATGAGCATCGCATCAGTCCAAATTATTGGCAATAATGTAATGGAAAGCCTTGAAATAACGCCAAGAATCGAAATAGCAGAGATACCGAGTGAATTTTCTGCTTTCAGACAGGTGGGCTGTGACAAATATGTCAATGTTTTCGGCGTTCACATCTTTGCAAGCCAAACGACCCCTAAAGATAAACTCTCTCACGCTGCAGGCGTTTTGGCACAATACCTCGATAACAACGAAGACGGTGTTCCTGACAACACGTTGGTTCTTAGCCAATTGGTGAGCCGAAACGTCTTTATCATTATGCCCGGAACAGAGGCGGAGATGGAGCGGATGGAAATGGAACCGGTAGAAGAGGCAGGCTATAGATTCGGTCAAGGCCTATATGGCGAAGAAACCAAGCCAGATTTCCTTGTTGATGGCAAAATCAACGCTCCCGATGGTCACTACTACGACGGCGCATTAGAGGAAATTCTGCATCCCATTACACAACATGGTTATGCCAACGCTTACCCTGAGGTGTTCGGGGAGGAACAGGGGTCCACCTTAGCGAAGTGCATGGATGCCGCCCGTGGTGGATATTTCGAGCGAGTGCCGAAAGGGGGACCCAAGAGCGGATATCCGGCAGAGGCTTGGTATCACTATACAGATGAAACGTGTGACTATGGTTGCATGATTACAGAGTATATCTATTGGGCTTTGACATCGATATTGGGGACACAGGACTTTCCAGGGCGGCACGAGGCACTCGAAGTCGAATGGGAATTGAATACCAAAGAACGGGTTAGAACTGGTGATCCCAAGGTATACGAACTTCTGACAGACCTTCAATACAAATTCCCAACCAAAGCACCAGATGGAAACTACAGACCATCGGCATTTCCCGTTACAGTTGTCCCTATCATCACTATTGAAGATGAAGATTAATGATGATAGCAAGGACACATTATTGTAATCCCGCTGCCCGCAGTACCGTTTCCTGAACTGTGAACTCGTGGTCAAGGGAACGATCAGGAGATTTATCTCCTCGAATATCAGCGACAAATGCTCGCAGGCTTTCAACATAACGCGGTCGTGGCTCCACGGGCACTGTCTGCCAACCTTTGGCGTATCCGTCCCGTTCTTCGTTAAGACACAGTCGCAACGCTGGCGGTTCAAGCGGCTCAAGAATAGCACTACCGCGCGTCCCATAAACTTCTAATCGCCTTGATTTGCCCGAATCAATTTCCAATGCCGTAGACTCAAGAATCGCCAATGCTCTGGGATATTCAAACACAGCCGCTGTATTGTTCCGATACCACGGCACATCATGTCCATCGTGCCTCGAAAAAGGCGTTACCCGTGTAGGTCTTCCTAACAATGCAACGATAATATCGGTGAGATGGCATGCGAGGATAAACATAATGCCCCCAGAGTGTTCACCGAGCGAATCCCAGCGTTGCCAATGAGATTCGTTTGACAGTCCTGAGGAAATTCGTCCGCGAACAGAAAAAATATCACCGAGTTTGCCGGAATTGGCCCAGTCAAGGATAAACTGAAAACCAGCATTGTATCGGAACATATAACCGAGTTGAACGAGCAATTTTTTGTCTCTTGCAATATCCAAAACCTCTCGGAACGCATCAAGGTCATCACCAGCAGGTTTGTCAAACCAAACATGCTTGTCGTGTTCAAGAATCTCGCGTGCAAAGGTGAGGTTCTGCGACACACGCCCCTGTGCCGCAACTCCAACGATTGTCTCATCTTCAAGTATTTCTTCTTTGGATTCAAACCAGTGAACACCGTCATAGACAGAACTTTGACCAAGGGTCTCTCGGACTTCTGGTGATGGTTCAAAGACACCAGCGAACTCAATTTCGTCACTTTCCTTCATCACGCGTGCTTTTCCACCAGCATGGTCGTGGGAAATACCGTATTGTGCAAGTCTTACTTTCACGTCTTTTCTCCTTAGGACGATTAACAAATGTATAGAGTAAGTTCTGACATGATTTTACCATATAATCTATATTCGTTGATGAAAAAAATGTGTGCGGTTTTTGGCGATTTATGCTAAACTCTAAAATATAAATTTCTCAATACTATCTTATTCTGGTTTCAAGGCGATTCTGTTGAAAACCGAACCGATGCAACTTCAATTCTACACGAAACCAGATTGCCCGCTCTGTGACGAGGCAAAAGTAGTACTGCAAAGCATCACTGCAAAAATATCTTTTATTGCGATAGAGGAAATTGACATCACGAAAAATCTTGGGTTATTCACAAAATATAAACTTATGATTCCTGTGCTTGAGGTGGATGGAAAACAACTTTTTGTGCATCGTGCTAACTATTGGAAGTTAATATGGCAGCTACGGTGGCATTGGGTTCGGAGGTTTCTCGTGAGGTTTGCAAGCTGAAACTTTCTGTAGTAAATAACGAGGAGATAAACATGGCTTTTCCATCACACGGTACAACACACCGATCTACTGTAACAGGTACACGCGGGATGGTAACAAGTGCTCACCCGCTTGCAAGCCTTGCTGGTGCACGTATGTTACTTGCTGGGGGTAATGCGTTTGATGCAGCAGTTGCTGTCGCTTCTACTCTTAATGTAGTTGAACCTTATATGTCAGGTATTGCAGGCAATGGGTATATGCTGCTTTATAGTGCGAAAGAAAAAACACGGCGAGTACTGGACTATATGGGTACAGCACCTCATGCAGCGACGCTGGATGCCTATCCGACGCTTGAAAGTCAACAGGTTGGCATTCGTGCGGGGATGGTGCCAGGTGGATGTGGTGGATGGCTGGCGCTCTTAGACCGCTACGGAAGCATGGATCGCGCGGACATCTTTGCCCCGGCGATTGAATCCGCAGAGAACGGATACGCCGTTACAGTCAAGAATGCGGAATTTATCGCAGGCGCGCGTCCCTATTTTTCAGAAAAGGCTGAGCAGGTTATCGCCTCGCGAGGCAGAACCCCACATCCCGGCGAACTTTTAGTGCAAAAGGATCTCGCCCAAACGTTCCGCACGGTTGTGGAAGGCGGTGCAGAGGCATTCTACCGGGGTGAGATCGCCAAAGAAATTGTCCGTTTTTCTAAAGAGACTGATGGGCTTATAACTGAAAAGGATTTAGCTGATTTTGAGGTGGCGTGGCAGAATCCTATCTCTGTTACCTATAAAGATTATGAAGTTTACTGTCCACCGCCACCGTGTGCTGGCTTTCAATATCTGGAAACACTGAATATCTTGGAAAATGATACACTCGGTGAACTCGAACACAATACCCCAGAATACCTGCATCTGCTGATTGAAGCGATTAAGTTAGCGAGTGCGGATAGAGCCGAATACGCCCCACGTCCGAACCCACCGATTGAACGGTTGCTGTCGAAAGACTATGCGCGTGCGCAACGCGAACGAATTGGAGAACAAGCTGCAGTTAGCGGTGGTGAGCGCTGGTCAAAGGACAAACTCCACGGTGAGATACTTGCAAATGACTGGACAACCGAATGCACAACACACTTTGACACTGCTGATGCTGAGGGCAATATCGTTGCTGTAACGCAGAGTCTCGGACAACCCTTCGGTTCAGGTGTGATTCTCGGTTCAACGGGCATGTTTCTCAACAATTTTATGAACTGGTTTGACAGAATTCCAGAAAGTCCGAACGCCGTTGGACCACATAAACGGATAGAGATGTGCATGGCGCCGTGTCAAGTATGGAAGAATAGAGAACCATTTGCAGCGATTGGTACACCGGGGAGCCACGGTATCCTTCAGACAACACTGCAGATGGTTTTGAATCTGATTGAACACGGAATGAACGTTCAGGCAGCGATTGAGGCACCACGCATTCGATTGGTAAAGCCCGGTACACATGTCAGTATGGAGGGACGGATTCCTGTTGCTGTCCGTGCAGCATTAGAAGCGCGCGGGCATGATGTAGAGGTATTACCCGATTGGACAGCAACGGTGGGAGGTGGTCACGGTATCGCTTTTGATTCTGAAGAAGGAACTTTCATGGGCGGTGCTGACCCGCGGCGCGACGGATACGCGATAGGTGTGTAAAAATGGTTCATCCGAAACATATTGTTGCTGTCTCTGGAATGATAAGTCATCCAGACGGTAAAGTTTTGGTTATACGAAGTCCACGCCGTGGTTGGGAGTTTCCGGGTGGTCAGGTCGAAGAAGGTGAAAACCTTATTGAAGCATTGCAACGTGAGATTAAAGAAGAGTCGGGAGTCACCGCGTCAATCGGGTCATTAGTTGGTGTCTATTCAAACATCAAAACTCCTACGAAAGTGATGTTTGGTTTCTTAGGAAAATATGTGAGCGGTGAATTAACCACGAGCGAAGAGAGCATCGAAACCAAATGGGTTGCGCGGCATTTAGCCCTGCAACAAGTGTCAAATCCGATTATTTACGATCGAATGAAAGATATGCTCGATTTCTCAGGAAGGGTCATTTATCGTGTTTACACTACCGACCCCTATAAAGTTTGTGAACAGTGTTTTTTGTGAAATTATAGTAAAGCTTAGAAATAAATACACACTTTCGCCTTCCCGCGGTAGGCACGGTTTCCTAACCGTGCTGGTGCAAAGTGTCTCATTAATTCTAAATCCACCATAAATGTGGAAGTTACTGAATATACCTGTTGTTAGATATCCTAAACTAAACATAAGAGGAGAATATGAAAAGAATCCGTGTCTTAAGAAATTTGATTCTAATGGGAATGGGGTTGCTATTAATTTCTGGCTGTGAAAAAATTCAGGAGATAATACCTTCCGAACCACCAAGCGAAATGGAAATCACACCACTTCGCGTAACAATGATATATCCAAGCGATTGTGTCGGTTCTGCGGCTTACTGTGATGCGTTCCATATCGGTGTAAAGGCTGCAGAAGAAGTACTTGGGATTACGTTAACTGAAGTAAACGGTATGGAAAACGATCCCGCTGCGACAGAGATGCTCATGAGAGATGCAGCGCAGAACTCAGAACTCGTTTTGACAGCAGGGTATCAGATGGGAGACGTACTTGCCCGTGTAGCACCAGAATTCCCGGATGTCAAATTTGCAATTTTTGATGTTGTGCTTGATATTCCAAATGTGGCTTCTGTGAATTATAAGTCCAACGAAGGATCGTTTCTGGTCGGTGCAATTGCGGCTTTAAAGTCGGAGAGTGGCAAAATCGGTTATATCGGTGGTGCGGATGTCCCTCTCTTACAGGAATTTGAAGCTGGATACATCGCTGGAATCAGGGTTATCAATCCAGATGTGGAAGTTACTGTAAAATATATTAGTAAGGATGCAACCGGTTTCAGTCAACCAGAAAAAGCGAAAGAACTGGCGTTAGCACAATATGCAAACGGAATTGATGTGATTTACGTTGCTGCGGGAGGATCCAGTCAAGGCGTACTTGAAGCCGCACAAGCGCAGCAAAAGTTTATCATTTGGGTTGATTCCAACGGTAACCATCTTGCTCCAGGACTTGTTTTGACAAGTATGACGAAAGAGATTCCAGCTTCCGTGCAGCGAATTATCCGAGAAACCGTTGAGGGTAATTTTATGGCAGGTATCCGATACTTTGGTATAGCAGATGGCGGTGTCAGCTACGCTATTGATGAACACAACCAACCACTACATTCGGATGATGACATAGCAACTGTTGAGGTACTAAAAGCAAAAATTATTGCTGGTGAGATTGTTGTGCCAAACACAATTTCTCTGCCACGCGAATAATTTGTAATAGCATCATAGAGAGACATTTTTCTTGTTATGAAGCGATCCTAATGAGCCATACAAATTGCTTAATAAAGGAGAATTTATGCTTAATCAATATCCCTATCCTGAGTACGAGGGTAGACGTAGTATCCTGGCAGGCATTTTACTAACTCTGATTACATGCGGAATCTATGGACTTTACTGGCAGTACAAACAGATGGACACGCTTAATGTTTGGTTAGGAAGAAATGACTACTCGTTTTGGCTATGGTTTTTTCTTTCTCTTCTCACCTGCGGCATTTTCGGTATATTTTATGAATACAAGATGGCATGCGGCATCAATGAAGTACAACATAATAACGGTATGCTGCATGATTCAAACTTACCTATTATTTGCGTTCTATTGGCGATTTTCGGTGTTGGCATTGCCTCATTAGCCATCCAGCAGTACCAGATCAATAAACTCTACGGTGATACCTCTGATGGTTAATCATATTTTTCTTGCCCGACTGTTCCTGGTTGGGTTAGCAGTTGTAGGAATCTATACAGTGGTTTCGGAAAAATCACCGGATGAAATTTCTTTGATTCCATGTATATTTCATTCAGTAACCGATGTTCCGTGTCCTGGGTGTGGAATGACACGTGCATGCCTTGCCCTTACACATGGACATTTCGCCGATGCATGGCGTTACCATCCTTTTTCTTTTTTACTTGCAGGATTGGCAATCGGAGCAGCATTCTTTCCTTTGCAGCTAAAAAACGCCTGGACCTATTATTCTTTAAAGACTCGCAACTTAATCATTATTTTTGGGATTGTGTTCTGCTTGTCTGTCTGGATATTTAAGCTCATAAATTATTGAATACTGCTAATATGTGGTTGTCAAATTGAACTTAATAGCTCCGCAAAATAGTGCCTTTTCCACCAACGATCCAACCCGAATTTTTTAAGAAAAAAATATCCTGCAAATTGTGCGTTGTAGGCGAAGCGTACTGATTCCACGTAGTTCCGCCATCCGTTGTCCGTAAAATTGAGCCCTCTTCTCCGACTGCCCAACCCTCTTTTTCATTTTGGAATGCCACATCTCGTAAACTCAGTTTCATCGGATTTTCCTGGCGTTCCCACGTTTGTCCACCATCAGCGGTATGCAAAATCAGTCCGTTTGTGCCAACAATCCAGCCATGCATAAGGTCAGCAAAATGGACAGCGAATAAAGGTTGTTCAGCAGGACTGTTCTGACGTACCCACCGTTTTCCACTATCTTGCGTATGCAGGATCACACCTTCTTCACCAACAACCCAACCGTGTTCAGAATCCACAAAATAGACACTCCACAAATGTTTATCTGAGGGGTTCCGGATTTTTTCCCATTTGCCACCGCCATTTCGAGTGTAGAGAATGGTGCTAATTCCCTTGGCGTCGACTCCTCCGACTGCCCACCCTTCTGCTTTATCAATAAAATGCAAATCCAAGATACCAGGTGGTTTTGTCCCGACAGTTCGTATTTGGTGTTGAACATTCCATGAATCGCCACCGCTGCTTGTGTAATGCACTTTTCCTATACTAACAAGCCAACCATTTTTTGGCGTTGCAAAACTGACTTGTGTTAGTTTGGCTTTAAAAATTGATTTTGTATCTAACTCATTCCAAGTTCTCCCACCATCTTTTGAGGACAAAACAGTGCCATCGGTCCCAACTGCCCACCCAAGCTTAGCATCCACAAAATGAATACCGTACAGATGGGCATCAGTGCCGCTATCTACCTGTTTCCACTCTATTTGTGACGCATCTTGTGAACAACCAAGTAATGTAATGCTTGCGATAAAAATTATAAAAATAAGGTGTTGTGTCTTGATCATGTGGAGGCTCCAAATAATTTGATTGCTTTTTCAAAAGGGTTATGATAAATTACTTTAACTGATTCGGGTAGGATTGTCAATAGAATTTTTGTTTTATCTGAAGTAGCACTCGTTTATTTATTTTATTAATCGGGAAATTCAGGATCCTAACACATTTCGAGAAAAATCGTTTTCAAACATAAGATGGAACAAAATGAACTATATCATCGGTATTGATGGAGGCGGAACCAAAACCGTTGGCCTATTAACAACGGAAACAGGTGAACATATTGCTAAGGCAGAGGCCGGACCATCAAATTACCACGTAGTCGGAACAGCACAAACGCAAAGTGTTCTCAATGAAATTATTTCAAAACTCTACACGCATGTTACTGACACTCCATTAAATGCTATCCGTTTCTGTATAGGCATGGCAGGTTTAGGACGCGAAGAAGATAGAAAAATCATCGGGCAGATTTGTAATGAGATCGGAATAAACAAAAACCGTATTCTAACACACGACGCGCATATCGCATTAGTTGGCGGAATCGGAAAACAGGAAGGCGTAATTGTTATTTCAGGTACAGGTTCCATAGTCTACGGCATCAATGAACACGGTAAAGAAACACGTGCTGGTGGATGGGGTTATCTACTCGGTGATGAAGGGAGTGGTTACGATATCGCACTAAAGGGACTTCAAGCAGTGGCACGCGCCGCAGATAAACGCGAACCGCCGACTCAACTGACAAATTTAATTCTGAATAGACTTGAATTGAATGAACCGAATAATTTGATTCGGTGGACACATGCGGCAAGCAGAGACGAAATTGCACAGTTAGCAGGGGTAGTATTTAAAGCAGCGGAAATCGGAGATACCAAAGCAGAAAAAATAATTGATTCCGCTTTCAGTGAATTTGCATGTGCAGTAGAGACAGTGGTTATGCAATTGGAATTCTCACATCCGTTTAGCACTGTTTTTTCTGGTGGAATTTTATTACACCAACCTATTTTAGCAAATAAACTGCAAAGATGGATTGAGAAGATAATCATTGGTAGTTCCGTAATATTTCCAAAACATGAACCGGCGTATGGCGCGGTGTTGTTGGCAAAAGCACATCTATAATCAACAAGATTACTAAATTTTATATCTCATAGTGATTACAGAACAGCAAAATCCAAACTCAACAGACATTGACCTAAAGTCAATCTCAGAAATCGTTCAAATTTTTCATGAAGAAGATCGAAAAGCTATTGAAGCAGTCGCAGCAGAATCTGATGCGATTGCACAAGCAGCTGAAATGATAGTTGAGGCGTTTCGTAACGGTGGAAAATTATTTTACATAGGTGCGGGAACAAGTGGTAGACTGGGCGTATTAGACGCCTCTGAATGCCCGCCAACTTTCAGCACTCAACCAGAGATGGTTCAAGGTATTATCGCAGGTGGTGATATCGCGTTACGCAAAGCGGTAGAGGGTGAAGAGGATAAACCTGAAAGTGGTGCCCAAGCTGTTCGAGAATATCAACTGACATCAAAGGATGTGCTTGTAGGAATTGCCAGTAGCGGGCGAACACCTTATGTATTAGGGGCTTTGGAAGCAGCGCACGCTATCGGAGTCCAGACGATTTTTTTCTCTTGTGTTCCACCAGCAGAAGAATTAAAAACGTATGTTGACCATTTCATCACGCCGATTGTAGGACCTGAAATAATCACAGGTTCAACTCGATTGAAAGCAGGAACGGCAACAAAATTAGTTCTCAATATGCTTACAACCGTATCTATGGTAAAGTTGGGTAAAGTTTACAACAATCTTATGGTGGATGTGCACGCCTCAAACACAAAACTGATTGAGCGGAGCATCCGAATCGTTCAAACGGCTACAGGAGTTGATGCAGATATTGCCGACACCACTTTAAAACAGGCAAATGGAAGCGCAAAGCTAGCAATTGTGATGTTGGTAAAAGATATTAACAGAACTGATGCTGCTGCACTATTAGAGAAACATGGTGGTTTCTTACGTCCGATTTTAGTTGATGGATAATACTGAACAACATGACATGTTTTAAATTTATAGTGGATTGTAGAAATAATCCTACATTTCCTCTGTAGGAGCGATCTCCGAATCGCGACCCGTTGTAGTCGGGAATCGGAGTTCCCTCCCGCCGAATGCCAAAAGCGCATTTGGCGTTGATTCACAGTTCAGGAATGTAAAGTTAATTCTAATCTCTACCATAAAAAAGGAGAACTTTATGGCTACGAATGCTACAAAAGTTGGTCTTGCCAAAACCGGCAGAAGACGTTCCAACGTTTATGAGGCACTAAACAATATCCGAGAGGACCTTACACCAAAAGTGCGTGAACAGGTGCTGTTAAAACCTAATTTCCTCTCCAGCACGAATCAACTCGCTTCCTCACATGTAGATGTGATGCGTGGGGCTCTGGATTTCCTGCTAAGCACACCACAGCCACCGAAAGAGGTTATTATTGCAGAAGGTGCGAATGAGTCTTTTTCTGGCGAAGCATTTCAAATCTTCGGTTATGAAGCACTGCAGGCGGAATACGATGTCCCTATTCAACTCGTTGATTTGCATCAAGAAACTGAATGGGTAGAAACAACCGTGTTTCTCTCTGGGCGTGAGAAAGATACAGTCCGTATGCCAAAAACTGTCCTTGATTGCCCATGCACGATCTCTGTCGCTATTGCCAAAACACATGATGCGGGTGTTGTGACGCTTGCGATGAAAAACATGATAATGGGAACACTACACAAGGAAGATCGGATTAAAATGCACGGGTATCACAGTCATGGTGATCGTGAACTGCCACGCGAGGCACAAACACTTAATATCAATCTACTACGACTCTCGCGCCATCTAAAACCTGACATTGCAATCGTTGATGGGACTGTTGGATTGCAAGGCAACGGCCCTGGCGGTACTAATTCTGTCCCGCTTGGTATTGCAGTAGCAAGTGGTGATGTGTTTGCAGCAGATGCTGTTACATCAAAAGCGATGGGATTTGAACCGATGGAGATCGGGCTATTCCGTTATGCAGATGAATTGGGTTACGGCACTGCAAATCTTGAACAAATTGAGATTGTAGGACCTCCTGTTGAAGATGTTGCGATAGCGTTTAAACCCCATGAGACTGCTGAACTCCAGTTTCAATGGGAAGATGCCGAGTCTGGTGAATATCTTGCCGCTGACTAAAATTTATCTTTACTTTATAGTGAAACCTAAAAATAACTGCACACTCCCCGGTAGATGCGGTTTCCTAACCAATTCAGAATACCAAACGCGTATTCTGATATGAGACTGAATAAACACCGGTTCGGTTAGGAAACCGAACCCGCTGAATACCATACGCGTATTCAGCGTTGATTTGTAGTGTGTCCATAATTATGGTTTTTACTATAAAACAACTCTGAGAGGAAAATTATGAAACATATTTTTAAAACATTGATTCTGTTTTCACTTATCCTTACCACACCCGTTTGGGCATGGTGGGGTGGTGGACATGACATCCTAACCCGAGCATCGGTAAAAACACTGCCTGAAGAGGTGCCTGAATTTTTCCGTTCAGCGGGAAAAATGATTGCACATTGTGCTTACGATCCTGACATATCGAAAAGTCGAGATACGCCGCATGCACGCGCAGCCGAATACGGTGAACACTATTTTGATCTTGAACTTATCAAAGAAAATCCTGTTCCTGCAGATCGAGACGCTTTTATTGCATTCTGTGCAGAAATGGAACTTAAACCGAGTAAAGTTGGATTTCTACCTTATGCAGTAGCAGAATGGACAGAGCGACTCACCGTTGCTTTCGCAGAGTATCGTAAATGGCCCGACAATCCTATGATACAATACAAATGTTATGTTTACGCTGGCTTCCTTGCACATTACGCACAGGATATGTGCCAACCTCTGCATCTAACGGTGCACTTCGACGGAATCGTTCAGAAGGATGGCACAAAATTACATGCTGGTATCCATGAGAAAGTCGATGCATCAATTGAAATGTTGAAACTTGATCCTGCTGAACTCGCGAAGGGACAACAGGTTAAACCGGTAGGCGATTTGATGCCCGTGATTGTCCAACAGATAAAAGCTGAACATAGTTTGGTAGATCGCGTTTATGAACTTGTAGATGATTATCAAGACCTAAAAAATCCGTCACCTGCTTTGCTTGATTTCACAAAAGACCGCTCGCGTGAAGCTGTGCGCTGGACAGCATCGCTATACCTTACTGCGTGGGAATTATCTGAGGAGTTGAAACTGCCGGGTTGGCTTGAACGCTAAGAAAAGGCCATGCTGCACGCTTGTATAGAATGAATAGAAACGAGTAGGGCTAATTGGACTCTAATCCCTACTCGTTTTTTGTAGACGCCGAAAGTAAACCTGATACCAATTTTCAGAAATTGGATTGACTTGTGAGCGAATTTATGGTATCCTTTTTTATATGGAAGAAACAAACATTTTATCTGATATTATCCCAGATGCTGTCTTCGATTTAGGTGAACTCGGATGTGGTGACTTGATTATCGCACTATTGAAATCCATGAGAACACTTGAATCAGGACAGATTGCACAAGTCCGCGCAGTGGACCCAGGCGCGCCTGTGGACATCGCGGCATGGTGCAACATGAAAGGCAATGAACTTCTCGCAGATTGTTGCGGTGAAGAGAATGCCTATTTTTATATTAAAAAAGGAGAAAACCCCTAATGGCTAAGTTAATGATTAGCATAACACATGCGAAAGATAACACGGATAAAGCGACAGTCGGTTTTGTCGTCGCGAACGCTTCCGTTGCATCCGGCGTTGAAACGGTTGTATTCCTCAGTACTGAGGGCGTGCATCTTTCGCAAAACGGTTACGCCGATGATATTCACGAGGAAGGCTTTGCACCACTGCAACAACTGATGACAGATTTTGCCGAAGTCGGTGGCACAATTTGGGTCTGTTCACCGTGCTTCAAAAAGCGCAATCTTGATGAAGATAATCTGGTGGATAGCGCGTTAATAGTTGGTGGAGCTAAGGCTGTTGAGTTTTTAATCACTGGTGGATCCAGTATTACCTATTGACATCGGGAAAAGGAGTTCCTGCTAACTGCAGTAGAAACATCCATCCGGGATCAGTTGAATCCTGAGCCTGTGCAAAGAGTCTCCCTCCCGTTGTGGAATAGGTTTACTTACGAAAGCTTAATGATCATATTCATTATTTTGTTGGCACACCTACCAGGGAGGGTTTCTCATTTTAGGTCCCTTAAAAACAACACATCCAAAATATAATCTGCTATAACTTACCTAAAGCACTTCATAAATTCCTTCAAAATATACAAAACTTTTTCATAAAAGATTCTTATCTCATATTCAGAATATCTTTAGAGTATAAAATAACAATGCGAGAAGAAGACTTACAAGCACCTGATTCACTTGAGACACCCCATATATGCGAAGGCGGAAACCTTGATTGCGGTTCTGGACTACTTCTGCTCATTCGGAAATCTATGGAAAAAGTGCCAGATGGAGAGGTATTGGAAATTCGCAGCACAGAGATTAGCGTCAAAGAAGACCTGCCTGCGTGGTGTCGGATGACTGAAAACCCCTATCTTGGATGGAAACCCGCACCAGAGCATAACAAATACTTTGTGCAGCGTGGAGAAGCAGAACAGGATGCAGATGCCGCTTATGAACAAGCACGAGATTACAAGTGGCAGACACGTATCCATTGGGATGGTGGTTTGCAAGCGAAAGTTTTCTGTAGAAATCATTCCTGGGCAGTGGGACAACCCGCAAGTTTTGATGTGCGGGATGCTGCGCCGAGCGCCGTTGAATATGTCCTCGGCTCGCTTGGTGCATGTTTGGCAATGGGATTCCAAATACGCGCATCCCAACAAAAGATTGAAATTGATGAATTAGAAATATCCTTAAGCGGTCAAATTGACAATATCTTCGTCTTTCTCGGCACGGAACAGGAGGGACATAGCGGTTTTAAAGCGGTTCGCGGCACAATCTATGTCGCATCGGATGCGGATGACGAAGTTTTAGAAAAGTTGTGGGAGGAAACCCTCGCCGCTTCCCCTGTAACAAACACGCTTACGCGTGGTGTTGATATAGATGTTGACCTGCGAGTGATTTAGAACAGAAAAACTATAAGGAGAAGTTGAAAATGAAACATCCAAATTGGACTGATGCCGATTCTCACAAAGCTAAACAGATATGGGAGGCGTATCAAAAGCAATATAATCTTTCTGAACGTATCGGGCAGACGGCAGGGATAGATCCGAAAAGTAGCCGCATTTGGTTCGGGGACTCGATTCAAGCGATAGTCCAACAAAGAGACAGAGAAGGCTTGGATTCTCCGCTTTTCTTTCAGCGGGTTGGTGATGAAACCTATTTTCGTAAGGGAGGCCATAAGTGATTTACGGCACGGTTACAGATGGTGGTGTGCCGACAATCACACTGTCAATTGCTGAACGATATTGGCCAGCTACTATTGATACAGGAGGAGAGATTATGACACAACTACTCGAAAAAGTGCTCACTGAGGTGTACAAACTGCCTCCCGAAAAACAGGATTTTATTGCTGCCATTATTCTGGAAGAACTTGAAGATGAACGGCGGTGGGATAAGGCTTTTGCTGAATCACAAGATCTACTCGCTAAACTTGCAGAAGAAGTGCGTGCTGATATTAAGGCAGGTCGTGTTAAAAAAATGGGGATTGATGAGTTGTGAACTCATATCTGACCGAGAATTTTATCACACGTTTTGGGCGGTAACCTCAGGATATCGCAGAAACTATAGGAGGATATCCAAGATCCCGTTAGAGGGACATACGAAGTTGCACTGAAGATACTCTGACGAGGGTTCATATAACTTGTGATATGTTTTGTTTAAGCTCTATGACCGCTGATATGGTTCACTGGTTCCTGGATCTCTTTGATGAACTTGGTATCAAAGTCTGGATTGATGGTGGTTGGGGTGTTGATGCTCTATTAGCGGAATGCACCCGCGAACATGCAGATTTAGATATTATTCTTTCGTGGGAGGATTCAGCAATACTCACCGAGGCACTTTTCGCACGTGGATTTGTTGACATTCATACCGACGACCGTAAGGATCGAAACTTTGTGATGGGACATCAATCGCATGGAAAGATTGATTTTCATGTCGTTGAACTGACCGACGATGGCGGTGCGATCTACGGTCCTGGCGATATTGACTGGGTTATTACTAAATCGGAACTAAACGCTGTAGGTTTTATCGGAGGGCGGCAAGTCCGGTGTTTATCGGTCGATTACCAGGTGCGTTCACACTCTGGGTACGTATTGCAGGATACAGACTTTGCCGACTTACGCGCATTGCAAGAAAGATATGACGTTAAGTTGCTCCCAGCGCAGATTATAGTAGAATCTGAAGATACATGAACGCTCTAAGAAGTCCCTCTGACCCTTTATCAGAGTTGCTATATTGAGAACACCTCCGCCTTTGGAGACAAAATCCTAACTACCCAAGCTTGCAATTCAAGCGGGTACATACCAGGAATCCAATTTATTCAATCCGAATCGGAAATGATTGGCGTGTGTTGGGTTTGCGGGAAGATGATGGAATCTATTGGTTTTGGATTGGTCCACACGCAGAATATGAAAAATTGCTTAATCAACTTTGAGAAAAAACTCTCGCTTCCTCACCCGTAACCAATACACTTAGGTGTCATTTCTACGTGTGATTTAAGTAGGTCTTGGTAGAACATTTGTTTATTCACAAAGAGAACAATTTAGCACTAATCCTGAGTGCTCGTGATATGGATCAAAAGGAGAGAAGAAGCTATGAAAGAAAATAAAGAAGGGCAAACCACGAGTATATCCAAAACAAGAACTTTGGAAGAAATAGCAGATTTTTGGGACACACATAGTTTGGCAGACTATTGGGACGAAACTCATGAAGTTGACTTTGAAGTACGAATACAGCGCAAGTGTCGTATAACGCTTATGCCAGAAATCTACGAAAAGATCCAAACAGAGGCGAAGTCGCAAGGCGTCTTACCCGAAACTCTTGTTAACCTGTGGTTAGCCGAACGACTGCAAACGACTGATTCAGAGTTGTAATTTAAAGGCAAACCATGACACCACAAAGCGTAAACATCCAAGTTAATCCCATTATCACTGCCGATGCGTTATTCAACTTCTATGAACGAAACAATATTTGTGAAGTTGGGTTTGGTAAAGAAGTCGCAGCGCGGATACTGGAACACCCACATCTCATCGTAGCTGCCTACGTTGAGACAGAACTTGTCGGACTTGCACGCGCTACTTTTGACGGACTTTCCGCACACATCATGGAATTTTCCATTGACGTCCGCTATCAAGGGGATAATCTGAAATACAACAACGGATCGCTGATTGAATCAGATAATAGCAGATTAGGGATTCTGTTGGGTGAACGCTTATGCCGAGAACTTGAAAAAATGGGCGCAACCTTCATCACTGGCTACATCGTTGAAAATTGTGAAGAGTCCTTTTATCACTCAATTGGTTTCAAGGAAAACGAAGGGCATCTGGTCTATTACATCGACACACGTTCTTATGTAACCGAATCATAGGAGGCATTGTAATGACGAAATACGAATATAAAACAGTAAAACTTGACGTTACGATTGAATCAAAAGGATTATTAGGATTTCAGTCTTTAGATGTTCCAGATTTAGAGACTACGTTAAATACTGAAGGCAAAGTAGGATGGAGGCTTTGTGATACAATCCTGCCGATATTTAACAGTACTTCTTCAAACAAAGTGATCGTTGTTTTAGAAAGAGAATTAGTAGAATAAAAAGATAAGAAAATCTAAACGAGTCTTTGACGTTCACCAACATTCTCAAAAGACTCATATTAGTCTACATACCGTAAAATGAATGTAGGAGAATTTAACTATGAACAATTTACCTCAATTTCCCGTGACCGTTGTCGGCAGCATGCCCCGCTCAAGAGAAGTGTCACGGGCATTACGAAACAAACAGAAGGGGCATGTTACAGATACTGACTTCAGGACTATAGCAGACGATGCAGTGCTTGAAAGTCTCAAATTGCAAGAGGCAAACGGAGTAGATATCGTCAGTGATGGTGAACAACGTCGAGATAATTTCTATTCATTTATCACTGGCTGTATTGACGGTATTAGATTGATGACACTGGCAGAAATGCTTGACTACGTTGAGGACAAAGCAGCATTTGAACAACTACTCAACGCGCTTGATGTCCCTGCTTTTGCCTTAAAAAACCCGGTTGTTGACGGAAAGTTAAAACGCACCTCGCCGCTTGTCCTAAACGATTACCTTTTTCTCAAACAGCACACAACAAAACCTATTAAGGTTACACTTCCCGGTCCATATCTTTTGACCCGTTCAATGTGGGTTAAGAAGTTATCCTACGAATTTTATCCTGACAAAGAATCCTTGGGTGATGATGTTGTCGCAATACTTCGACAGGAATTACACGATTTACAAGAGGCAGGCTGCGAATTTGTGCAATTTGATGAACCTGTGCTGACAGAGGTTGCCTTTACAGGACCGCATGAGACGCACACATTTATGTGTGCCGCCCTTTCAGAAAAGAGCAGCCCAGAGGAAGAACTCAATTTCGCAGTGGAACTCATGAATCGTGTCGTTGATGGGATAGATGGGAAAATAAAGACTGCCCTGCATGTGTGCCGTGGCAACTGGAGTCAACAGGAAGATGTTCTACTTCGCGGTTCTTACGATCTGCTGATACCCTATTTTAGCGAGATGAACGTTAATCAGTTTGTATTGGAATATGCGACAGAGCGCGCTGGCAGCATTGACGTTCTCGGTGAACTTCCTGCGGACAAAGAGATTGGACTCGGCGTAGTGGATCCGCGCACCACAGAAGTTGAATCCGTTGATTTTGTGTTAGCCAAAGTACGCAGCCTTTTAAAACATCGCAATCCTGAACAGATATATCTCAATCCAGATTGTGGTTTTGGCACTTTCGCTGATCGTCCTGTAAATACCACAGAAATTGCCGTGCAGAAACTGCAAACTATACATAAAGCAGCAGAGATTTTGCGTTCAGAAGTATAAGGGTTGCTATTTTTTACTATCTTTTTCCATGGTTGTTTCTCAATAAGGTTGGAGGTTAGGATCCGTGCTTGTGTTTTCTATACGTTTATGCTACAATTCCGTCAATATGAAAATTGCTTGATCTGATCCACATATCTGTAATGCTAAGGAGAATGATGATTTGATACATCTATTTGGAGAAGCTTATGATAGAATAAAACTGCTTCGCCACTTGGGGGATATATCACAAGTAGCTGAAGCCAAGGTTTACCAATTGACTGATGGAAACGAAAAGGGCACGGATGCAATCGGTTTTCGGACTGGTTCAGGTTTGAATTTCACTGTTCTGCCGAACCGTGGTCTGGATATATCTAACGCAGATTATAACGGAATCCCACTATGTTGGCGTTCGGGCACCGGTGATGTAGCAGCTGCGTATTATGAACCTGAAGGTCTCGGATGGTTACGTGGATTCTATGGCGGATTGCTGACAACATGTGGCATGACACAAGCAGGAGCACCCAACAAAGATGGAGACGAGGAACTCGGACTCCACGGGAGAGTTTCTCATATTCCTGCGAAAAACGTCTGGGTTGATAGCCGTTGGGAAGGGGACCGTTACATCTTATGGGTACAAGGAAAAATTACAGAAACCGCTGCATTAGGTGGACATTTATGCCGCACCCGCCGTATCTGGACGGAATTAGGATCGAATAAGCTGCACATTGAAGATATTGTAGAAAACCTTGGATATCAGGATTGTCCACATATGTATCTTTTTCATATTAATATCGGTTTCCCAATACTCGCTAATAGAAGTGAACTCTTGGCGCCCTCCTCCCAAGTAACACCGCGGGATGACCACGCTAAGGACAATTTATCAAATTATAACTTCGGGGAACCACCCACTGTTGATTTCCAAGAACAGGTCTATTATCACGAAATGGAACCTGATGTTGACAACCATATTCGTGCGGCGCTTGTCAACCGAAGTTTTAACGACGGTCAAGGCATCGGAATAGCAGTGCGATATCATAAAACACAATTTCCTCACTTTGTCCAGTGGAAGATGTGCGGTCAAGGTGCCTATGTAATGGGTTTAGAGCCATCAAATTGTAGAGTTGACGGTAGAGCATCAGAACGCGAACGCGGAACCTTACAACATATTGAACCTGGTGGCCGCCGCCATTACGAAGTCGAAATCAGTGTCCTAACTTCCAATGACGAAATTAATGCTCTCGCAGCAAAAATAGCCGAAAATCAAAAATAACACCCATTTGGAGTGGATATGTTATTGGCGTGTCTACTCTAAGGAGAAAAAGAAAATGAACAAACGTTTCACTTTACCACTTTTCGTGGTTGCATTCTTGACAACTATTATATTTAGTACTTTTTTTGTCCCTCAACCGATCAACGTTGCACTGGCTGATGGTCACGAGGCTGGCACGCCCTCCCAAAAATCTGAGGTTGCCCCTCTTGAAATCCCCAAAGACAGTGTCCTACATTTAATTCCAGAAACCGCCTTAGGCGTAATCTATTGTCCCAGTTTGCTTGATTTAGACGACAGAATTAACGCTGTGGCATTAGAGCTGGTACAACAAGCTGGTCAATCACCAGAACTCCTTGCACAAATATTGGCGAGTTCCTTCGGAGCAGGATTTGAGAGTTTAACCGAATTAGCGGAAATCGGCTTGGATTTGAACCGAGATTTTGCTGTTTTCCTAACGAGTTTGGACCCGTTCAGTCTTTCCGCGACCGTCCATCTAACTGATCCAGAAGCAATGATGCAGGTAATTGAGAATGAAGCAGAAGGAAGTGAACCTATCCAATATAATGGTGAAACCTATTGGAGTTCCGCAGAAGGCAGTGGCAGCTTTGCTATTCTGGATAACATATTGGTTTTCTCGCAACAGCCTGAGATTTGTCAGAATGCGATTGATATTAGCAAAGGGACAATGAAGTCTGTCGTAGCGAATACACATTACACATCATTCCTAACTAACATCATGAAAGGAACTGATCAGTTAGCAGCCCACTTCGACCTTGAATCTATCATAGCTCCCTTTAGTGAAGAAATAAAAGAGGAATTATTCTCGGCAATTGATACTATCGAAAGCGATCCAGCAGCCATGACTGCGGTTCCAACGATGGAAAATATGTTTAACATGATTATAGATTTTGTTGAGGAGTTAAAATCTATCGGTGCAGCACTCCAGGTTGAAGGAACCGATGTGCAACTTGCCACGTTCCTACAATTTAAAGCCGATGGACAAATTCAAGGAAAATTAAAAGAGTTGACTCCTAACGGGTTAGTCCTACTCAATGACTTACCTAACACTGCTTTCATGAATGGGGCATTCGAAGGCAACCCAGAGTTGTTAGTAGATATCGGTATGTCTTGGATAAAGCCTTTTTTCAAAGATAATGCAGAACAAACAAAGATTTATGAGGATCTTATCCAACAGATGAAAGACATTTATGAATCTATGGGGGATGAATGGAGTTTCTCTGTTAGTTTTAAAGATAGTGTTATCCCCGATTATCTCGTCATCTATTCACTAAAAGATGAACAAAAGGTAAAAGATTATTATGAAAACCAGATGCTGGACCACCTCCAAAAGACAATGCAGATTATGAAAGATACGTTGGGGGATATACCGCAGCTGAGTATGTACGATGGCGTTTACGTGGGAGACCCAATAATGCATAACGGTGTTGAAATTAAAACCCTGGTTTTTCCCAATTTTGATGCTGTTTTCGCTGATATGCCACCCGACACACCTAATTTTATGCCCCAGGAATTGCGATGGTCTTACGCTTTTTCAGACGGTCGCCTCTTTTTTAGTATAGGTGATCCAGCATTGGTTAAGGCAGCACTGGACAGCAAAGCGAAAGTTGGGGAAAACATATCTGAAAACGTGAGTTACCAACGGCTTCTCGAAAAGTTGGGGAACGATAACAACTTGTTTTTAGGGATTTCTCCTTTAACACTGGCTAAAAGTTTGATGAATATAGCAGCAAATGCGGACCCCAACGTTGCCGCACAAATGCAGATGTTCACAGGTATCCTCAATAGTATTCCTGAAACCTATAGCATTGGTATTTCAGGAAAAGTTCAAGATGGTGGAGTTGGTGCTAAATTACTCATTACTCTTGGGGATTTTAAGCAGTTAATTCAAACTGCTGTTATGTTGTCTCAAATGGCACAGATGCAATAGTTGTTGCTAACTTACCCACAAAGACCTTGTGGGCAAGTTTTTTTATTTAACTTTATTGGTGTTTATGGTAATATATCAAAGTGGGCGAGTTTTTTGTTATTTTTCGTGTGTTTATGGTAATATATCAAAATTGTTTGCGGTAGCGCGCGGCTGAGAGGGTTCGTCCGCTTCTGCGTCGTTATTTAGGTAAACCCTCTTAAGAGAATATTATACCAAATTAACTCGATTCTTCTCGGTAGACGCGTTTTCTAAACGCGCCTAATACCCAGAAAAATAAGATAGATCCCGTTAATTTGGTATGACTTACCTAAGGAGGTAAGCTGTGCATACACATAAAAGTTTCATAAACCGCTTTTTCATGAAAAAGCGGAAGTTCCAATATTTCTTCGGGTTCGGCATAGCGTTTATGCTAATTTTTGCTTCATTCGCGAATGCTGATACCGAAGAAGCCGCAGAAGCAGCTGAGGCAGCAGAACCCAAGAAGAGTCCTATAAAAATCGGTGGGGCAATGCGGGTCAATTACGCCTACGGCACTTACGGCGATGAAGACAACCCTCATCCCCGAGGCGAAAAGATCGGAGATGCAGACCTTGAGATTTTCCGGCTCAATGCCGACCTTGACTATCAAAACATCATTAGTAGACTTGAATACAGATGGTATGATGGCTACAGTATGATTCACACTGCGTGGTTAGGTTATAATTTAGGTGATATGGGAACAGTGAAGGCAGGTGTTGTTCGTGTGCCATTTGGACCGACCGCTTACGGTGTTTCTAACAGCTGGTTCTTTGACCAGCATTTTTATGTCGGACTCGCAGATGATATGGATGTAGGCATTAGATGGGACGCCACTTTTGATAAACTAATGCTTAGTGTTGGTTACTACGCCATGAGTGAGCCTCAGACGGTAGGAAATAGTCTGGCAAGTTCACGGTATAGTTATGACATTGTCCGACAGAACACTAAGGTTGATTCAACAGGTGTTGTTAATGAAGATCCCAAAAAAAATACAGAGGATTATGAAAACGGATTTGATGAACAACATCAACTTAATCTCCGTGCTATTTACACCCTTGCAGATGCTGCTGACGTGGGGGTATCACTTCAATATGGAATGTTGAAGGGAACGAATGTGGGTGAAGATGATAGTGGTAGTCACTATGCCCTTTCCGCACACATGAAAAACACCGTTGCTGACTTCACGCTCTATTCACAGTTTTCCTATTACGCGCACGAAATTACTGATGATACCTTTTGGGGTACAGGTGACCTGATTCTTATGGGTGCTTATGACTATCCTTCACTGGTTGCATCTAAAGGACTGATTCCTTCCCTATCACTCCGATATGGTGGTATTGATACGTCAGGTATATCATGGATTGATAGCGTTACACCTTATGCAGAGTGGAGCACTATCCTCAAAACAGTGGAGGACTACAACGCAAGTACCCTTGTCACACTTGGTGCGAGCTGGACAATCTTGGGTACACTGTATGTCTATAGCGATTTCGCACTGACCGATGGCAACTTCTTTGTTGGAAACCATGGTAGTAACAACTTTGGTGCGAATAAAGATAATGTATGGAATTGGCGGCTTAATTTTAACTTCGGTTACTATTTCTAATCGGCGTACGCCATCCTAAGGTAGGCGCGCTTCGTTAGCACGCCTACCTCTCAAAAAGGAGAATCTTGAAATGAACGAAGAAGGAAAACAACCCCAACAGATGCCACATCAAATAGATGAAGGCAGATACAAGAAACTATTCGGTTTAGAAATTTACCTAACTCCTGTATTCGTAATTTCCAGTATTGCTATTATCGTATTTATCGCAGGTTCACTTATTTTTCAAGAGCAAGCGACAAAACTTTTCGGAGATGCCCGAGTCTGGCTTACCACAAACCTTGATTGGCTGTTCATGATTACCGCTAATCTTGTCTTTCTCTTTTGTCTGGTCGTCGCATTTTCTCCACTCGGTAAGGTCCGTCTCGGCGGGGCAGATGCGAAACCTGAATATTCCAACTTAACCTGGCTTGCAATGCTTTTCGCAGCAGGCGTGGGGATCGGGCTTCTCTTCTTTGGCGTGTCGGAGCCGGTTACCTATTTTCAGGGGGATAGTGGTGTTGTTAAATATTCGCCGCTCGGGACAGAAACGGTTTATGAAGCAAAGGCAATTTATAATGCTAAAGATATCCCTGCCATCGATGATCCCGCTTATGACCCAGAGGCAGATTACAGTGTTAAAGATGTTCCTGACATCGCGGATCCCAAAGTTAAAACGGCGGCTTCCTTGAGTATCGCAACAACAGTTTTTCACTGGGGACTACAAGGGTGGGCGATCTACGGTGTTGTTGGACTCGCCCTGGCATTTTTCGCCTATAACCGCGGGCTTCCACTCCTCATCCGATCCGCGTTTTACCCTATATTTGGTGATAGAATATGGGGTTGGACAGGACACATCATTGATACGTTGGCAATATTTGCAGGGATTTTTGGACTTGCTACCTCACTCGGTTTAGGGGTGCAACAGGTAACTTCCGGTCTTGACCATCTGTTTGGGATACCAGCAAACAACTGGACCATGGTCCTGCTAATTGTAGGGATTACCTGCATAGCACTCATATCAGTGATGACAGGTATTAACGTTGGTATTAAACGTCTCAGCCAGTTTAACATAATCCTTGCCTTTATTTTGTTGTTAACAATTTTTGTTCTTGGTCCAACACGTTACATTTTTCAAAGTATGTTCGCTGGACTTGGGACCTATGTCATGAAAATTGTACCGCTCAGCAACTGGGTCGGACGCGAGGACACCGGCTTCTTTCACGATTGGACGACCTTCTATTGGGCATGGTGGATTGCCTGGGCACCATTTATCGGCACCTTCATTGCTCGCATTTCAAAGGGACGCACAGTTCGCGAGTTCGTTATCTTCGTGCTGCTGCTACCGACATTGCTATGTTTAATCTGGTTTAGTGCCTTTGGTGGCACTGCTATCCATCAATTTTTAACTGATAGCTATACCGGCGTAACCGAACAAGTTGAGAAGTATAATTATCCAATCGCTCTGTTCGAAATGTTAGGCGAACTACCGTGGGCATTGCTTCTCTCATGTGCTGCAATGCTGTTGACAATCATCTTTTTCGTGACTTCATCCGACTCCGGTTCTCTAATTATTGACATCATAGCAGCGGGAGGTAAGGTCGACGCACCTAAACCACAACGTGTGTTCTGGTGTACTGTTGAGGGTTTAGTCGCCATCGCGCTGCTACTTGGTGGAGGATTGAAGGCGTTACAAGCTGCATCGCTCGCGACAGGTTTTCCCTTCGCGATTGTGCTGTTGGGGATGGGGGCTTGCGTCTTGGTTGGGCTAATTAAAGAAAGGCGTGAATCCCAAAATTGAAAATAAGAATTTGATGAGATAATTGTTATACACATGTCCTATAGATGCCGAATGCTATGCACATATTCGGCATCTATAATTTCTCCATACAACTTCGGCATCTATAATTTCTCCATACAACTGGGATCCCTAAGAATTGAACGATTCTGATATTTCTTGACTTTTCTCCACTTTTAACATACAATATTTGTGACTATGCAACGGAGAATAACAATGTTAGAAAATTCACCATGATTGGAAAGATATACACCGACCCGCTTAGATTGGCTCTTAGTCTTGTTAAATGCACGTTTTCAGATTGAGCATCCGTTTCGCCTTTACTTTAAAACGGGCGATGATGGGAAAAGTATCTACGTGGTAGCAAGTTATTCCGCTGATGTGGATAAAGAATTCCTGGAGGAGTGGATCCATAAAGCGAAAGATGTTGTTTTAGACGTGGCTGCGGGGTACGGATGGGATTCCTTGCTTAAAGTTAAAGTGGATATTGATGAAAAAGAATAAGCTTCAAAGGTTTCCTATACGAATAAACCTACGCCACGACAACCTACAAATTCAATGCCTACCTAAACTTACATACCCTTAAAATAAAAAGAAAACAACTTTATGGATAATCCTTATAAATACGTTGGGTTACCTCTCACACCACTCATGGCGCAAGAACTCATATTAGAACTATTTACTGGACAGACTGTTCACAAGCAAGAGATGACAGATATTGTAGAGTCAACACATCTTGAACGCGGCGGAAATCCGCCAAGGTCTAAGCAAAATCCTATTACCCGATCACTGACTCTCTTGAAGGAAATGGGGCTTGCAGAGAATCCGATGCAAGGGGTTTGGTTTATTCCTTCAGATATTACAAAAGGTGCTGAAAACGCTTAGAACATCAGAAACTACAACCATCTAATAGCAAATTAACTCGATCCTTCTCGGTAGGCGCGCTTTGAAACCGCACCTATCCCCTCGGGGATGCAGAGAACAGATTTGATATAAGATACAACAATATATGGATAATGAAAAAAACAATCGCACCGAAACGGGTTACAAGATTGGCCAAGATAACCTCCAGATATTCGGACTGGATATCAATGCCCCAGTCTTCCTGACTTCCAGCCTTGCAATCATCATTTTTGTCATCGTGGCCCTCGTATTCCAAGAAAAGGCGGAAGATGTTTTTGAGAACATCCGAAAGTGGATGACCTCACAGTTGGACTGGGTGTTCCTTCTGACTTGTAGTCTTTTCGTACTGTTTTGCCTGTACCTGATTGTTTCGCCGCTTGGTAGAGTGCGTCTTGGTGGGAAGGATGCAAAACCGGATTACGCCACGTTGACGTGGATAGCCATGCTCTTTTCGGCAGGTTTGGCTATCGGGCTCGTCTATTGGGGTATTGCAGAGCCGGTCCAGCATTTTCAGACCCCACCGTTTCACATGACGCAAGTTTACGACCCTGATCAGGTTTATCATGATGCACAGCATCTATTGCCCGACCCCACGCATCCGGATGTCAAGGCAGCGCGAGATATGAGTTTCGCTGCGGTAGCTTTCCATTGGGGGCTTCATGCATGGGCAGGCTATGCCGTCGTTGGGCTTGCCCTCGCGTTTTTTGCCTATAACCGGGGATTACCGCTCGCGCTGCGCTCAGCGTTCTATCCCCTCCTCGGAGAGCGTGTCTGGGGATGGCCCGGCCACGTTATTGATATTCTCGCTGTCTTCGCAACCTTGTTTGGGCTTGCGCCTTCGCTCGGGCTGGGCTCACAACAGGTGGCAGCAGGGCTTAATGAACTGTTCAACATTCCTGCAACCAGTACTACCGAGGTGACGATAATTGTGTTGATTACCGGCATCGCTACGGTTTCCGTGCTCAGTGGGATTGATGTCGGCATCAAACGCCTCAGTCAAGTCAACATCTATATTATGATAGCCCTATTTTCATTCGTCATTGTCGTCGGACCGACAAGCGTGATTTTCAGTACCTTTTTTAAGGCACTTAAGGACTATGTCGTTGAAATTGTGCCGCTCAGCAACTGGGTCGGACGCACGGACTCCTACTTCATTCATGGCTGGTCTGCCTTCCACATGGCATGGTGGATTACCTGGATGCCGTTCGTTGGCACGTTTATCGCCCGCATTTCAAAGGGGAGAACCGTTCGCGAATTCCTGTTCTGTGTGCTGCTGCTACCGATGCTGATTACCTTACTGTGCTTCAGTACTTTCGGGGGGACTGCCATCCACCAATTCCTCGTCGACGGCTACACTGGCGTGATGGATAAAGTTGAAGCAGAAGAATATGCGGGCGCACTCTTTGAATTGTTTAAGGAACTGCCATTGACACAGCTCACTTCATTCGTCAGTATTGTTCTGCTCATCACCTTTTTCGTCACAACGTCGGACTCAGGTTCGCTGGTTGTTGACCTGATTACGGCTGGGGGTAAGCTTCACGCGCCAGCAGCGCAACGTGTGTTTTGGTGCACTGCCGAGGGATTCGTTGCAATCGCGCTCTTGCTCGGTGGAGGGCTCAAGTCACTGCAGGCTGCCACGCTTCTATTCGGTTTACCGTTCGCCATTGTCTTATTGGGAATGGTCGTTTGTATCTGGGTAGGGCTCCAGGGTGAAAGGCGTAAATCGCAATATTGAAGATGGGAATTCGATGAGATAATTCTAATACCGTTTCTAATATATTCTGCTCATTCGCAGCGCAGATTCTGTAGGTGTAACCTCCCGATCGCGACCGGTTAACGTCTCATATTGCATGCGGTGGGCATGTTTTGAAAATAACCGATTTCTCGTCGAAATGTCAAAAAACAGGTTCACCCTAAAACAACAGAGCTATATTACAGAAAGAGAGACTTGTGAAAATACTTGGAATTGATACATCTTGCGATGAAACAGCTGCAGCAGTCGTCATTGATGGACGTGAAGTCCTATCAAATATAGTTGCTTCACAAATAAAAACACATCAAGAATATGGCGGCGTTGTGCCAGAGTTGGCATCGCGCAAACATATTGAGGCAATCAACTATATCGTCAATAAATCGTTGGCTGAAGCTGAGGCCACATTTGATGATTTAGACGCTATTGCTGTGACAAATCGCCCTGGATTAATTGGAGCATTACTTGTCGGTGTCGCAGCAGCGAAAAGCCTGGCCTACTGCCATAATTTACCCTTACTCGGCATCAATCATATTGAAGGGCATATCTATGCCAACTACATGGTGCATGATACCTTGACTTTTCCACATATCTGTCTCACAGTCTCAGGTGGACATACATTGCTCGTGGAAGTGCATGAAGGGTGGAAATATAAAGTGCTGGGAACCACACAGGACGATGCAGCGGGCGAAGTTTACGATAAGGTTGCCAAATATCTCGGACTCGGTTTTCCCGGCGGTAGAATTATTGACGAACTGGCACAAAAGGGCAATCCAACAGCGATAGACTTTCCCCGTCCTATGCTCCGTAGCGGTGATTACCAATTTAGTTTTAGCGGGGTTAAAACGTCTGTGCGGTATTTTGTGGAGAAGGCAGAACGTGCAGGAACAATTGCAAACGGAGAAATTAGCATTGAAGACATTGCTGCCAGCTTTCAAGCAGCAGTCGTTGATGTGCTTGTAGCAAAAACTGTGCATGCAGCGAAAACTACTAATGCTCACACTATAACTTTGACCGGCGGTGTTGCAGCGAACAGCCAACTTCGCACTTCTCTGAAAGATGCTGCTGAGGAAATCGGTGCAGATGTCTACTATCCGCCTATAAATCTATGTACAGATAATGGTGCAATGATTGCTGGAATTGCTTACGAAAAGTATCAGCAAGGGTTAAGAGATGGTCTTTCCCTCAATGCTGCAGCAAACGGATCTATTGTTGATGTTTATAGTGAATCAAGAAATAAATAGACACTTTTATTTCTCGGTAGGCGAGGTTTCCTAACCTCGCTGGTGTAAAGTGTGCAATTAATTCTAAATTTACAATAAAGTGGGGTAATATACTTGGAAGTGGATTTACGTATTAAATCAGCAATAGATTGTCTAAAATCGGGTGGTGTCATTGCTATTCCTACCGATACAGTTTATGGAATAGGGGTTGACCCATTTAATGTTGATGCAGTGCAAAAACTATACACGTTAAAAGGTAGACCGGAAGATAAACCGATTCCCTTAGTCCTCAGTTCTGTTGAAGACGTGGAGCAGGTCGCACAAAACTTACCAGGATTCTTTTTTCATCTCACAGAAAAGTTTTGGCCAGGGGGACTAACAATCATTGTCCAGTCCAAAAACCTACTTCCGCAATTAACGGCAGGTGGAACTACCGTCGGATTACGTATTCCAAATCAACCACTACTATTAGAGGTACTTCAGGCATTTGGTGGACCGATCGCGATTACAAGTGCAAATCTTTCAGGGCAACCAGCAGCAACATCGCCCCAAGAATTTGGCACGGAACTGTCATCGAAAATTGATTTTATTGTGGACGATGGACAAACACCTGGACCCATCCCATCAACAGTATATGATATATCTGTATCACCCCCACAGGTTCGTAGAGAGGGTGTTATTCCCTCCGAAACGCTTGCTAAGGAGTTGATGTGCTACAACAGACTTTCAAACAGCTCCTAAATTTTCTTACAACGCCAACCGGACATTGGGTGATACTTGGGTTGGGATGTTTTATTCTATTAGCGGTTGTTTACCACAGGTGGCGGCAAATTCCAGGTTTAACGGTTGAACTGATACGGGATGGGACATGGTTTATCAATCGTGACGATAATAATCGCTTAGCGATTGTGGTTTCACTCCACCTAACTAATAAATCAGGTGCGCCTATTCAGTTTTACAGATGTAAATTAAGTGGATATTCCCCAAAACTGCCACCGGATCAGCTTTTTTTAGAAGGATATGATAAAACCATTGAACTCACCTATCCGAACTACGATTCATTTTCAGAAATCGTTGGACAATCTGAAAACCTCAATTCCGCTTATGTTCTCAATCCGTATACAGAACAACGGATGTGGGTTTATTATGAGTCCGGTATCGTAACGTTGACCAACATGCTGCGCGCACCGATTGTGCTGAAGGATATAAATCGGAAGCGTAAATCATTTCAAATTGCTGTGCCGCGCAACATGGAACAGATTCAGTTGTATCGTGAAGCAGCAATGCGTTGGTAGGTCAACTGCAATTCTTGAAACGAAATATCTTTATTCAATTTTCTCACCGATTTAACATAATCCTTACTTCACTACCCAATTCATTTGCCATTTTTTACTCGGTGTGGTATCCTATATCTTCAAGGAGGGATACAGAACCTGTGGCATCTATAAATGACATTGTAAACGAATTTATCCGAGAAGAAATTGAAGAATACCTTGAACGCCCCGATGAAATTGCGTTTTTCATTGAGATGTTCTCCCAAGCAACGCCCGAAATGCAGGACATCGCCGCTGCACTGATTGATGGTGACCATCATACCGTTGATGACTTGACGAAAGAAGCACTTGCAGAAGGCACAGAAGCATTAGAAATTATGGATGATGGACTAATTTCAGGGATGGGAATTGTCGGTATCAAGTTTCGCGAGAACTTTATTTTTGTTCCCGAAGTTCTGGCATGTGCACGCGCAATGAAGGCGGGCATGGCACATATTGAACCCATCCTTTCTGATTCTGGAATTGAACCAGTCGGCACGGTGATTATGGGCACAGTCAAAGGGGACCTACACGACATTGGCAAAAACTTATGTATTATGATGCTACGTGGGGCAGGTTTTGTCGTCCACGATTTGGGAGTGGATACCTCCGAAGACGAATTCATTGAGGCAGTAGAAGAATTTGAAGCACCTATCTTAGGGATGTCCGCCTTGTTAACGACAACAATGCCAAACATGGGCAAAACAATTGATGCTTTTATTGATGAGGATCTCCGTGAAGAAGTAAAAATTATGGTCGGCGGTGCCCCAGTTACACAAATATTCGCTGATGATATGGGGGCTGATGGATACGGTAAGGATGCTTTGGCATGTGTAGCATTAGCCAAACAGTTTCTTGAAGAAACAGACGAAGAATGGTAATCCTTCGTTGGATTGTATATGAAAAAAATAGACAAAACCGAATACGAAAAACGGCTCAATAAAATTACACAAATTTTTGAAGAAATGGTTGTCCATGCTGACGAACAGTCAACCTACCGCTGTCCCTACAAAAATCGCTTTGATCACTGCACAGCAAAATTTGGGTGTCGAAACCAGCGTAAAATCAGTGAAGGCACAGGTCTCCTTTGTGTAGGGGACGATAAGTTAGATTATCGCAATGCATGGGAAATCGACCCAAACGACGAGACAAGCCAACCACACGAGAACGCAGAAGGCACAATTACCTGTGATGGGAAAGTGTATCAGCTCTCTCCCGGAAAAACCGTCTTTGATTACGCAGACGATTTAGCCGTCCAAGTGCCTACCTCCTGCTTCCGCACAGGACAGTGCCACGAGTGTATTGTTGAGATTAAACAAGGCATGGAGAGCCTTCGTCCTCCCAACGAGGCAGAGACATTCCTCCGAGACAACTACCGCCTCGCCTGCCAAGCTGTTGTCCTGAACGTAGATGAGCATATTGAATTCACGCCGCTACGGCGCACACCGAAAATTCTGACACATATTGGCACAGAAGACGAGACTAACCTATCTCTAAATCCACTGGTCACACATCACGATGGAATTGTCTATTACGACAATGAACCTGTTGATCGTTTTCGGGGGCATATCTATGGGCTTGCTTTAGACATCGGCACAAC
The DNA here is from genome assembly GCA_022825825.1 of Candidatus Poribacteria bacterium. GTDB lineage: Bacteria > Poribacteria > WGA-4E > WGA-4E > WGA-3G > MSPOR6. The sequence goes on along the minus strand of JAJDWA010000052.1, from coordinate 33,561 downwards.
CACTGTGGTGGCAAATCTGATAGATTTAGAAAACGGTGAAACAGTTTCAGTCAGTTCCTTTGAAAATCCACAACGTTTCGGTGGAAGCGACATCATGCACAGAATTTCCTATGATGGAGAGTTTGAGGGTGAGTTACGTAAATCGTTGATTGCAGCGTTGAACGGCCAAATCATGGAAATGTGCGAAAGGCATGACTTCGTTCGGCAGGAAATATACGAAATCGTTGTTGCTGGCAACACAACAATGCGTGACATATTCTTCAGACAAGATGTCCAGAGTATAGGACAAAAGCCGTATAAATCCACTATCGAGCATGAATACCGTGAGGGTATCCGTTCAACAACATCACTTACCGAAAAATCCCGTAGACTCGGTATCCGTTCCAATCCGAAAGCAATGGTTCATAGTCTACCGCTAATCGCAAGCCATGTTGGAGCGGATGTCGCTGCAGATTTGGTGGCAGTTGACATGCAATCACAAGATGACGTTATTATGTTAGTTGATGTAGGAACGAATACGGAGGTAGTTGTTGGCAATGCAAAGCGGATGGTTGCAGCGTCATGCCCTGCGGGTCCGGCGTTTGAGGGTGGCGGTATAGAATACGGCATGCCTGCATATCCCGGTGCAATTGAATCGGTGAAATGGGTTGACGGAAAAATTGACTATGAGACAATCAGTGCAGAAAAACCGCAAGGATTATGTGGTTCGGGATTGATTTCACTGCTTGCGGAACTACGTCGCCACAATCAGATGAGTGCAAAAGGTGTTTTTGCTGATAGAAAACAGCGAATTATGCCGCTTTTACCTGAACACGGTATTACCTTTTCGCGCGATGATGCAAGTAACTTAGCACAAGCAAAGGCGGCAAACTATTGTGGACAATATATTGTCCTACGCCATTTCGGTTGCTCTCCGCAAGACATCAATAAACTCTATTTAGCAGGCGGATTTGCTAACTACGTTAACCTACAAGATGCTATTGATATCGGTTTTCTTGCACCTGTCCCTAAGGATAGAATTGTCAAAATTGGGAACGCAGCAATAGGTGGTGCAAAGGCGGTCTTACTTTCAAGAGAAAAACGTGCGGAGGTTGAGAAATTCGTTAAAAACATTGAACATATAGAACTTGAGACGACTCCCGATTTCTTTGAGATATTTGTTGAGGGTTGTCAATTCAAGCCTATGCCAAAGACCTAAGGAGAAAACACACAAAACGTGAAAACTTTTCGGGAACGTTTAACGTCTGACAAATCAATTCTGTATGATGGCGGATTTGGATCGCAGCTTTTTGCTCGTGACATAGAACTTGTCAACAGCGCGCTTGCTAACGAATTGCATCCTGCTGATGTTGTCGGCATCCATTCAGATTATATCAGTGCTGGTGCTGAAGCAATCGGTACAAATACATTTGTCGTTTCACCACTTCACCTGCAAATGGCAGGGCAAGATAAATCGGATGCGCAACGACTCATCCGACTCGGTGTTCAGCATGCAAAACAGGCTGTTGAAAAGAATGAAAAAGATATTTACATAGCCGGTTCAGTTGGCCCTTCACCGGGTGCCATTGAAGCGGACAGCGGTGACACAACATTTGGCATCCCAAATGATGAGGTTCGGGAAGCACATAAACTGGTTATCCACACACTTGCCGAAGAAGGTGTAGATTTCCTCTGCCTTGAAACAATGTTTTCCGCGAAGGAAGCTGCAATTGCTGTTGATATTGCCCGCGAGACCGAACTCCCTATAGCAGTAAACATGACATACAAATGGACGAAAGAACGTCGCACTGGTAAAGAAATCTATAAAACCGACTGGGGACACTCCGCAGCTGACCTACTCCAAATGCTTGTCAGCGGAGAGTTTTCGGCAGGTAACTCACTATTAGATTGTGTTGATATTATTGGTCTCAACTGTGGCGCTGAATCCAAACGCGCGGAGCATTCAGGAATGCCCTACGCTATCACAGGTACTGAACAACTACATGCCGCATTGTCAGAAATAGGTCCTAATGGCAAGCGAATGATGGCATATCCAAACGCTGGCATGCCGCAGCTTGATGAAAATCATAAAACTGTCTATACACAAACACCAACTGATATGGCAAGTCATGTTCCAGCACTCCTTGAAGCGGGAGCATATCTAATCGGCGGGTGTTGTGGCACAACACCTACACATATAAAGGCTTTCCGTGAGGCAATTGATGCGAACGCGCGTTAAAATTTGTGGTATCACCAATCTGGCAGATGCAGAAACAGCAATAGCAGCAGGTGCTGATGCCCTCGGATTTATTTTTGTGCCAGAAACACCACGTTATATTAAACCCACTGATGCAGCTGAAATCATCCGAGCGTTACCTCCGTTTGTTACAACAGTTGGCGTTTTCAGGAATGCTGAACACAAGGAAATTGAAAATATTGCTACGCAAACCGGTACCACATCTATTCAATTACACGGCACAGAATCACCCGAATTTTGTACACAGCTGTTATTACCTGTTATCAAGGTTTTTGAATTACAAAACGAAGAAGACTTACAAACCTTAGATGATTACAATGTGAGTGCATGTCTTGTAGATAAACCAAAATTTGTTTTAAAGGGCACTGTCAATTGGGAATTGGTAGAGAAAGCCAGACTTCACACAAAAAAGTTAATCCTTGCAGGCGGTTTAACTCCAGAAAATGTAAAAGACGCGATCAAACAGGTTAAACCGGACGCTGTTGACGTTGCCAGTGGCGTTGAATCAGAAAAACGTCGCAAGGATCACGAAAAAATTAAGGCGTTTATCAGAGCAGTTAGACAAGCTGATAAAGTAAGAACGGAAGATGCAAACAATAACGTTAACCTATAAAAGACTACCAGATCGGATTAATTATTTTCAGCAGCAACTGCTTTATGAGGACAAAGACGTTATTGTTACGTCCCAAAAGATTAAACCTTCTTCGCCAATCGTCTTGAACGGTGAGACAGTTTTAGGTGAAAATTACACTGCAATTTGGTTTGTATTCACAGGATTGTGGTACGACATCGGCAAAATCTATAATCTTAACAACGAATGGACAGGATATTATTGCGATATTATGAAACCCGTTAAGCGGAGTCCAGATCAATTCGAAATTGTTGACCTATTTCTTGATTTGTGGGTAACCCCCAATGGTAATTATGAAATTCAAGATGAAGATGAGTTTGAAACCGCCCTTGAAGAAGGGACTATAAGCACTGAATTGGCAGAAAAAGCGCGGAACGCGTTAGACGACTTAATCGGTGAAGTAGTGTCAGGAAAATTTCCACCCGAATTTGTAAAAAATTTCGGATCTCAATAAACAATTGGAGACTTGACATGTCTATTTTAGCAATAAATGGCGGTGAACCGACCCGAACTAAGCCCTATCCTACATGGCCCACACTTGATCCAGCAGACATAGAAGCATTTGAAAGTATCTATAGCAGCAGACAGTGGGGTGTCGGCGGAACAAAAATGCCTGAATTTGCGAAACAATTTGCTGAATTCCAAGGCGCAAACTACGGTGTTTGTGTTAATAGCGGCACTACCGCACTCTATATCGCTTTAAAAGCGGCCGAAGTAGGTCCAGGTGATGAGGTAATTACCACCGCGTATACCTTTCAAGCTACTGTTGTTGCTATTTTGATGACACATGCTGTACCTGTTTTTGTAGATACAGCCCCCGACAGTTTTCTGTTGGATGTTTCCAAAGTGGAAGATGCTATTACAGAAAAGACGAAAGTGATTCTACCCGTTCACATCGCAGGTTATCCCGCTGATCTTGACGCACTAGTAGATATTGGCAATCGACATAACCTAAAAATTATAGAGGATTGTGCCCAAGCACACGGGGCAGAATGGCGAGGCAGAGGTGTGGGAAGTTGGGGAGATTTCGGATGCTTTAGTTTTCAGTCTTCTAAAAACCTTTGTGCTGGTGAAGGTGGAATCGTTCTGATGAACGATAGAGAACTCTATGAACGCGCCTGGGCACTCCACAACTGCGGACGCACACCGCCTGACGCTGAATTCGGTAATGTAGAACCGTTCGGTGGAAATTTCAGAATGACAGAATGGCAAGCTGGACTCCTCCTCTCACGTTTGACACGGCTTGAGGAAGAGACAAACTACAGACACATGAATATGCGCTGGTTAGATGGGTGGTTTGGTGAAATTCCGGGTATTAAGGTGACTCCACTTGATCCACGTGCAACCCGATGCGGTTCCCACGGTTACAAGGCAATTTTTGATTCTGAAGAGTTTGAAGACATTTCACGTGGAACGTTTATCAGTGCGATGCGCGCTGAAGGCATTCCTATCGGATACTGGTACAGCACACCGATGTCCCGTGCTTCGTTTCTTTCCTCTAATCTTTTCGGTTCTGAACTTGATTTTTCAGAGACACACTGTCCTGAAACAGAAAGAATATGCCAATCAGGACTCGCCTTTAGTCAGAATGTTTTGATGGGAACAGAAGAAGATATGGAAGACATTATTAAGGCGGCAATAAAGATTAGACGCAATGTGGGGGAATTAAAAGAAAGTTGATAAGGATAATCTTTATAACATAAGATCGCGATTGATAACAAAAAATCGTATTTTTTTCATAATTTTACTATCCTTTTTATATATCAAAGACTCTATAATACCAAATGTGTCCATAAAAGGAGAATTTAAAATGAGTAATGAACGTGAAACCCAAAAGGAAATTCGGAGAATTGTCCGAATGTTAGAATCAACAACAAGGCATCTTGAAAAAGCTTCTATATTAGACGTAGACGGTTTATCCAGCGGAGAAGCAAGGTGCATCCGACAATTCAACAATGCCCTGGCACGACTATATGATTTAGAAGCACTGCCAGAAGGGTTGTTTGAGCCATTAGACGAGGAGGCGTCTGTCGGGGATATTGGGCAGGCATATCATCAAGTTGCAACCTATCTTAAAGACGGGATGGGATTTGATTTCGACCTCGATTTTAGGAAAGAGAAGGAAACGATCGGCAACGTCATGAAAGATGTTGGCGATGTTGTAGCTCGTAACATCTTCGGCGCGAGAGAAACGGATTCGGAAGATGCTGAATCTACGATTGAAGTTGTTGAAGTAGAGGAAGATAAACCTGATCCCGTTGAACCGCGTCTTGAAAAATTAGAGGAACAGATGGAAACTGTCGTCGAGATACTTCAGGAACTTCGGTCCAAAAAGAGTAAAAAGGATGAGAAGGATGAGAAAAAGTAGTGTGAACGCCATTCGCGCCTGAGGAAGTAAAACAAAGGATCCCTTCAACCTTATAGGAGAACACTATGAAACGCGTCCAATACTGGGGGCTTGCCGCCCTCATTATTCTATTGACTGGAGCCGCCGTGGTGTGGGTTCGACACGAACTGGCAGATATCCGCCAACTTGAACAGGAGGCTGCTGAAGCAGACAAACTGTTAGAGGAAAGCAAAAGGCAAAAAGAAACGCCTGAGGAAGTTAACGCTGACAGTGTCAATACTGAAGAAGATAAAAAAGGAAAAGTCTCTGATGCAGATATAGAGAAATTTCTCAAAGAACTTGCTGCGGATGGAAAAATCTCTGAGGCAGACGTAGAGAAATTAGTTGCGGATATTGCTGCAGAGGAGGAAGAAGAGATGAAGGAAACTCTCTCGCCTGAAGCGTTAGAAAAACGAGAAAATCGGCGAAAGGCGCGGGAACTCTGGGACAAAATTGGCAATATAATTGGCGGGGGTATACACTCTTCTACGCATCCAGAAGAGATGCAAGAGCTGGTCCGCCTTTTTGAAGAAGCCGCAGGAGGTCCCACCATACTTACCGACATGAATAATTTAGCAACGGTGCTCCATAAATATGTGGACACAAACGGTAATGTGCGTACTTCCGATCTCTTAAAAATTGCAGATGCCCATGAATCCGTACCCGGCGAATTTGGCGAATTCATGGCTGCCCCTGCAACGTTTTATCGCAATTTGGCGCAATATGCTACTATTAAAGGTTACGATGAAATTAATATTTACAAGATAGTGACAAATCCGCCGGATGACTTTGAAAAAGTTCTGACGGAGTATTATGAGTCGACCAAATGATTAGCAAATACTTGTGGGGATCTTATTATTCGAGATGTAGGAGGGAACTTCGGTTTCCAACTAATAGTGGGTTGGTCGCTATTCGGAGATCGCTCCTACAAAAAACATGTATCTTTATTTTCAAAATTCACCATAATGTTATGTTGCCGATTTGGGTTTTCTACCAATGCTTGAAAGAATACATCCGTTGCCCTAAAGATAAGCCTAAAATCGCCCATAAACTCCCCATAACAAACTCACCGAGCATTGCACCAAAAAACAGTGGGAGTGCCTTCCGATACGCACCAATGCCGCCGTGTCGAACAAGCAAAGACTTTATACCCCATGCAAGAAAAACGGGAAACCAAAGCCTGCCGAAGTTCCAATTGCCCGCAAGCGGATAGGCGAGTGGGTGCAGTTGCCACCAGATAAACCGTAACCGCATAAAAAGTGTGCTTAAAGTCAGAACTATTCCGAATCCGAAGAAACCGAGATGTCTCCATTCTGTTTCAGTTGGAAAGGTCAACCAACGTTGAAGGTCATTGAACGCCTCTTGTCCGCGCCATGTTCCTAAACTGCCGTGTAGGTAACCTGCATGTAGGAATGCCACAAAACCGATAAGCAGTCCGATAACAGATGATCCCCACATCACCCAAAGCAGTTGACGGCTGTTGATTGCACCTTTTTCAGCAAGCTTAAAACCTTCAAGTTGATTCGGCATCGGTTGTGAGCGGTAGTTGCGGGTAAATCCGTAGAGGAATGCAAATCCCGTTAAGGTTTGTGCCCCAATCTTCCTTGAACCGAAAAGTGAAGTTAAGAAAAAACTTGGACCTGCCCTATAAAAATCCTGTGTCGGTGTGCCAAGTTCGGCACGCATCCGTGTGAATGCTAAAACCAGTATGAAATGGACAGTGAAGAATCCGATGATTCCCCACCATGACATGCCTGCTTTGAGGCAAAATCCGAACACAATAGCAATACTAATCAGAAAACCGAAAAACGCACTGCGGTACCCTATCGGTTCATTTGACGAATCAAGATCGGTCTTCATACCAATAATATTGCGGAATACTTTCCATAAATGTTTGTGTGTTATCCAGAGTGCAAAGAAGCACAACCCGAAGTAGGCACCAAGTGATTGCATATCAATATGTGGAAAACCGGGTGTCTGATTCAAACCTGACATAGACCCGAAAATGAGTTGTACCTTCCAAAACAGATAAAACACCCAGCAGGATAGCGACAAATCAAGCGGCATTAAAAAGCCGATTCCGATGGCATAAGGATTTAGATGTATAGGAGTTGAACCGATAGCATTGAGCGGTTTTTCTGTGAACATCCGACCAATGTCATGCCGAATAGGAATGCCAGGGACAAAAGGAAATAGGAAATTGAGACCATTTAACAAATCAAGCCCTAATCCGATACCGAAGCCTATCCAGAGGAGTCTATTGCGATAAAAAACACCCCCTTTCGTCATTTCAAAAGGGAGTAAGATAATCGGGTAACTTAATTTTTCGTGTTCAATCCACTGCTTGCGGAGAATAGCGCTGAGCATTATCATAGAAAAAGCGAGTGCAGAGAAGAAAAGTAGCCAGAACAGGATAGGCGTAAGCCATGCCCGAATATGTTCTATTTCAAATAGGTTAGATGTGCCTTCATAATAACCTGTCAAAGCATGGCGATCCATCACTGCAATCCAGTCCGGTATGTACCGAAAGAAAAGGGATTGCCATTCGTTTTCTGGTGTAGCAAACCAACTGGCATGTCCAAGGATGCACATTGTCGCCTGCAATAGATCATGCCCACAGACAACACATGCAAGCGTTACCATAAGATATGTTGTAAGCATTTCTGCTTGTGTCAGCTGCCATTTCGGAAGGTATCTTGTAAGAAATAGGTTACAAATTGCAACAAAGAAAAGTGTAAAGACGGCGTTGAAAAAGATCGCCATCGTGGTGGGATACTGTGTTGTCCAAACAGTTTCTGTTTGAACAACAAGGTAGATATTAAGCGGAAGTGTTAGCAGTCCTAAAACTATGGCACGCCACGTGATATTTTCAGTTGATTGGCTTGGCGGTTTATCCATAAATCTGTATCACTGTTTTTGATGAAATTTAGAAAGCTCGCTCAATGCCCAAAAATAGCTGCGGTTGTTTTGATGAGGTGGATAATGGGGCAAGTGGAAATGCAAGTTCAATCCGAAAGATACCCGCGTCACTTACCTGTGAAAAACTACCGCGCACCCCAAACCCTACGCTCGGTTTGACCTCTTTTATATCAAATGTCCTATAACTATCCCAGATGTACCCAATATCCGTGAAAGCGGTCGCACTCAAAACGAGGCCAAGGTCAACGATACGGTCATGAATAAAAGGCCTAGCAAAGAATGTAGCGACCTTTGTTAGACCGTCATTAATCTTTCTGAAGAAGCCCCCGCCGCAAAGGGTTCGGCTTTCTAAGCTTAGCAGCATCATTTTTTCACCGTTAAACTGTCGAAGTTCGTATCCACGCAAACCGTTACCTGCACCTAAGACAACTTGGCTTTCACCACGCCATCCGAACTGCAGCTCCGTTTTAAATTGCGCGACAAACGTCTGTTGAAAATCAAATAAACTGTTCCCACGAAATCCTGTATCTACTCTATAAATATCTCCCGTGTTAAATACATCTCGAAAAAACAACGCACTTCGTGCTTGCAGAACAGAACGTTCAATCTGGTTCGTAAAGCTTGTTGATAATGTGATAAGTGCGGTGCCAAAAAACCGATTTCGACTTACCCATCCACCATTAATACCGAGGGCTGCATAATATTCTGTACGTTCAGAACCGTATAACGGAGAAGCATATCCAAAGGAAGTGTTGAATTGAGAGCCTGTGATAAAATCTTCCTCTCCTCCCATGCCTCTGAGGAATCGTGTTTGGTGAAAACCGACATTTTTCCGCCCGAGAGTAATCCCTACACGTTTGATGTTACGATTAGATGGTGACGCGTCTGAAACCCTGATAGACTCAATCGGCAGATAGATTGTACGGTGTGAGTCAAACCAGAATCCTAAGTAGTTTTGATGGTGCCGGTCTCCAAAGTACTGTAGTATATTACCGGATGTTTTGTGAAGAGTTTGCTGAAAAATATCTGTTTTTTCCCCGTTTTCGTACCAACGTACCTCATTTATCAATTCAGAGATACTAAAACTTGCACTCCAACGGCTTTTTAAAGTATATTGTGGTCGCTCCAATAAAACACGCCATGAATCACCTTCACGCTTCTGAATGTATTCACTATCGAAGTTCCAATGAGAATTGACAAGACGGGGCATCCTATATTTCCAAGTAAAGAAACCACGAGTTTTTTCGCCCGCTTCAGTAATTCGTTCGTATCTAAATTGTCCTGCTTGTCCAGATCCAAAAATATTAACTTCCCTGATTTGAGCAAGAAAATACCCACTCTGGTTGTTAATTCCTGGATCAATAGCACCGGTGATAGAAAATAATTCTTTAACGGTAACATGAATTGTGACACTTTCCAATTCTGCATCCCATTTGGACTCAATCTTTGCTGCACCGATATAACGTTTCTGTCTCAGAATCCGTTCACTCTCTTCTTTATCTGCTTCCATGTAGACATCGCCTTCCTGAAAAAGTAGTTCCCGTAAAATTACATTATCTCTGGTTTTCGTATTCCCCGATAGCGTAATTGTGCCGACCATTCCTTCGTCTATTTCTATTCCGATATAAACACCGTCTTCAAATTTTTTGGGGGCTTCGGTTACTCTTGCATACTTGAGACCTTTGTTGTGTAAAAAACGAGTAATCTTTTCAGAATCCTTTTTCAACATACCAGCATCATAGGGGTCACCAATGCTTGTTCGCATTAGATTCTCAATTTGTTCTTTGGAAAATGAGTGATTTCCTTTTATTACAAGACTGCGGACAACATCCGCTTGATTGCCAAAAACGGGTTGTAGATTGAGGCAAAATATCACAATCAAATATAAAAAAGGACAGTGTAGACAAGCAGCAAATAGGCGCATAGTAGGACAAACAAGACTGTAAAAACTGAAAAACCTATTGAAATCTGTCATTATGCTTCACTCACATTTAATGTGCTTTGACGGTTGGAAAGAAAACCTTCAAGGAGTAATAGACAAACTGCTAAGATTAGCAATTCACCCCAAATTTCCCTGCCGTGTCTTTTGATGTCTAATGCTTCAGTGTCCAATTCTCCGGTCTCATGAGTTGAACCAGCTTGTGCGTTGATTCGTTCAGATGCCTGCTGCAGAGAAATGGAAGTCAAATCGGCTTCAGCAGATGAGACATTTACGGCAAAAAAATCTCTGAATAGTCTATCCTGTGCTTTTACATCTACTTGATAGATACCGGGGAATTCTGTAGGTTCAAAACGTATTTCTCCATCCTCACCAATTGGGACTGCAGTTATGGTATCCTCATCCGGTGATTCAAGTCTTTTAATCCACGCTTGCCCACCATAATCCTGATGATAATTGGCTGTATATGTCTCTCCTACGTTTAGATTTTTTTCTATGTCACTACGCATTACATAAAGCACACTATGTTGAAGGAGAGGTAAGAAATATGGATTAACAAGTAGTTCACTACTATTAGGTTGCTGTTGAAGGCTGCAGTTAAAGAATAGGATATGACTTTTACCTTCACGTCGTTCTATCAGAAACGGTGTTTCATCGCCAAAACGTGCAATAACGGTTGCATCGGGAGCAGGCGTTACCGTCATACTTTGATAAAATTGCGGTCCATATTGACCTGACAGGACATTCTCTGGAAAAATTTCAAAGATAGGATGTGTCTCTTCATATTTGCTGACCTGTTGTGGGACCTGCCATATAATAGATTGACCGAATTGAGCAGAGGCCCATGATAGATTGTGACTGGCAGAGCCGAAAACAATTATACTTTTCCCTTGGCGGATGAACTCACGTAACTGTGCTTCTCCTCTTGTAGAAATCTGTGGCACATCTGTGAGGAGAATGACGTCATAACCTTCAAGAGGAAAAGTCTCAAATTCAGCAGGAGTACACGCTATCGGTTGGACCATAGATAATTTTACGGGTGCTCCCACAGTTTGCTTGCTTCCCAATGGATTCAATGCCAATTTTAGATATTCTGTCTGTTCACCGACACAAAGCACCCGAATTTCACCGAGTACTTCAAGCGCAAAATATCGGCGATTATCCGCATTCAAACGATCATCAGTTAACGCAAAGTATCCAGTATGTGTCCCCGGTGCCGAAAATGTATGTGTTAAAGTCGTCATTATTGATTCATCCGCTGTAGCAGAAAAAGTCTGCATCTTCTTTTTCTTATCTCCCACGTAGAATGTTAATGTCGTTTGTGCAAGCGGAGCATTAGAATTATTTTTAATTGTAGTGTTCAAATGGAACGGCAAATCAACACCAATTAGTTGATGAGAGGGTAGAATTTCTTCAATATTTGTATTATGTGGAACGCTTTCACTAACAGACAGTAGGACAATCCGAGAACCAGATCTATTTGGAATAATCTCCCAATTGTCCCAACCGTTCCGGGCAAAATCGGAAATGAGATAAAGTTCTTTATTCTGTTGAGTTGACTCAGAAAGGATTTCGTGTGCAAGTTCAACGCTTGGTTGAACATTCGTAGTGCGATAGGATACCTCTGCGTTTTGTATTGCAGTAATCACACTTTCAACGTCAGGGGTGAGTTGCCGAAAGAGAGGTTGTGGGATATCTGACATTAAAATAAGACTGGCCGAATCTCCATGGCGAAGAGAACGGAGTACATCAGTTGCTAAAGTTTTTGCTTTCTCAAACCCAACACCATCAACGTCTTGATATCCCATACTGTAAGAGTTATCTAAAACGATTACGACGTCAGTTTTGGCACGCACAGCAGCAAGCGGCAGACCAAGTGTTAGAAATGGACGTGCCAAAGCGAGCGCGATAAGCGCCACAATTAACATCCGTAAAAGCAGAATCAGAAGTTGTTTGAGTTGAAGTCGGCGGGCATTTTGGCGATGCGCTGCCACAAGGAACATCAAACTACTAAAGTCTACAGTTACAGCTTGGCGGCGGCTCCATAGATGAATAAGCAGTGGAACAGCGGCAGCCAATAAGCCGAAAAGAAAAAGAGGGTTAAGAAAAGCCAATTGTAATTTACTCCCGTTACGCAGGTATCACCTGTGAAAATAATTATTATTCTTTATTAAATACGCTTACATGCGACTATTGTGCGTCCATCTGTTGACTAACGACAACTAAATCAATGATATTGACAACGCCATCGTAATTCACATCATATTTGGAGTCTGTCGTTCCCAAGTGATTGGCAATAGCCACAAGGTCAAGAATATTGACTTCCATATCACCATTCACATCTGCCGGAACGCCGATTGTTGACATCTGAAAAATATCTGTCCAGTGAGGTTGGTACGGAATGTCAAATTCAAAATTGATTTGCGGACTGAGACGTTGCCATTCCTTCAAAACAGATAGCCATTTTTGTCCTTCCTGTTCTTCAAGAACTCCACCATGCCACCAATGAATATCTGGTAATGTGCCGCGTGTTTTGTAGACGTTCAACATTTCAGGGGATGTCCTAATACCGTTGATAGTCTCATTACGCAATTTTACGAAGCCTTTAACATACGGACGAAAAAGGAATGTGTTAATCGGATGCGGATTAGCCCCTTCTGGTGGCGGATCAAAATGGACGGAAAAGTTTTGGTACGTATATGTCACTTCGTGGAGTCCTGAACCGATAAACACAATTCCGGGTATGGCTTCTCTGACTTCTTGCGCCAAGCGGGCACTTCCTTGTGGCATGCGTAAGCCATCAATTTTGCCATAGGCATGGTTGACGACTATATTACTTGCATCAAAAAAGAAGCCATCGCAAGGTGCAGTTTCGTATACTCTACGTAATTGCTCAACCATAAATTGACGGTATTCAGCACTGGCAGGGTTTATGAAAATTTGATTATCACCGAAACTGGCACCTACTAAAGGGTCAATCCGTGAAATCATCCAATACTTTTTAAACCGTTCATATATGGGTGTATCAAACTTGAATATTCCAAATTTGCTTGCAACCACACAGAATTTAAAGCCGTATTTGTGTGCTTCTTCCACGAGACGTGCGTAGTCTGGTTTTATCGTATAATTGACACCATCGCCTGCAGCCGCAATTGATTCATCAATCGCAACACCTGCTAACAATGTTTTTCTCGGGTCTACACCATTTTCAGCCAACAAACGAATTGTTTCAGAACTAGTGCCAACTTGGATCATAGTATTGATTTCTTTTGCCCATTCTGGTGGTTGGTGTGGAGAAAAAGTCTGTTCCATCCAATCTCGGTATCGACGCGCAGGAACACGCCAACCACCGTTGTAGGTGTTTATACGCCACTCAACCGATTTTATTGCGTGGATATTATCAAGAGACGCATCATTTATAAAAATAAAAGACAAACGAAAAAAATCTTTTTCACGCTTATAACTAAAAGACTTAAATTGCAAATCTGGGTCTTCAGTCCAGACAGAAAATCCACCTTTGAGACTTTGACAGATAATTAATTGCGCTTCCCAAGTAAGTGATGGATAAAATATTCTTATAGAATCTGTGGAGGTATTATTGTCTAAGGAGATACCGTCATTTGCTGGAACAATGGTCTCTAAAATGGTCGTATCTAAATCGTTGATATACCAACCAATTTGAGTGTGGATTGGTTTTTCTGATACGATGTCTTGTTGAAAAATTAGGTCTCCGGTATTGGTATCTATTGAAACAATATCAATTAACCGTACCCCATTTTTCTCGTAAACCATGTGGACCTTCAGCGGTTCTATTTTTTTAAGGCGAAAATCTCTGGCATAAACTGTCGCTTCGTGCCCGGTCTCATCAATAACCGCGAAATCGTTATACAGATGTTCATGACTCGGTTCAGATATCGTATAGGTTTCATTGGTCAGTTTGTTGTGTAAATAAACTATTGTGCCTCTATGTAGATGAATAGTATAAGCGTCTGTTTCAGCAATAACCTTGTTATCAACAATATCAAGTCGGTTTTCAGCGTGTGCGACGTTGATACAAATATGTAATAATAGCACAATCAGTAATAACTTGTTTTTCATAATAAAGGTTGTCTTCCTCATTCAACAATATCTATTTCAAGTTGATTAAGAGTCAGAAAAACCCCTTCAGTGAATTCAACCATGGTGCCCGATTCTAAAATGCCTCCTTGAAGCTGAATGTGATTCGCATCGGCAATATTCTGTCCTAATGTAGGATCCATTTGAACCCATGTTCCCACGTACACTTCTGGCCAAAAATGGTAATAAAATGCATCTTTTGAGTAAACCAACCCTGCACAGATTCGTGCAGGAATGCCGACTGAACGTGCCAACGCTATCAGCAGCACAGTATGTTCTGTGCAATCCCCAGAAAGCGATTCAAGCGTTTTCAGCGATGAATTGAAACCACCACTCAATTTTTTATTGCGAATAGATTTGTAAACCCATTTGCATAATTTTTTTGATGCACGCCAAGAATTTACTTCACCGTCTAATATCTCGATTGCTTTTGCGCGTATTTCTGGATGTGCTGCTTCAATAAATGCTGTTGCCAAAAGAAAAGTTTGCAGTTCAGGATCCTCAACCGGTAAATCAACACAATTTTCGTCTTCTACCTTTGGAATTTCAATAGAAAGCGTGCCAGACCGTTCGGAATTCAACGTAAGTTTCTGGTGGTGTCCGGTCATAATGGCTTCCTTGAGACTGCCTTTTGAGAGTTGTACACTACCAACAAACCGCGATGCTCTCGGTTTGGGTTTCAGACCTGTGGGGATAATACGAGTGTTTAACACAAGATCAACTTCTTCAACAGCATCAAGAGCCGTTTCCCTATCTGTTTTCGTTGCCACCATAGACAATCCCATCATATCTGTTACAGATTTATACATTGTACCGTCACGTGTAACCGATAAACGTGTAGTAATGCCGCCCATAATGTCCAGTTTCTGTTCCAAAATATAGACCTGTTTTTCTTCGGATTGATACTTTAAACTCGCTTCATCTATAACGCTAAGTTCAGTGTTTATAGATTGAAGCAGGTCGAAGCTGAACGTATTATAGTTGAGTTTTTCACCGATTTTCATTTGGTCTTTAGATAAAAGATAGTTTACAGCGACGGTATCGGAGATTGTGTCCTTGGGTACAGCAATTTCTGATTCTGTTGTTTGACCGTTAAGAGTTGTCTTCATATATGCTACGTTATCTTTAATTTTACCTTCAACTTTTTTCTCTCCGGATTCATTAGAGGTTAGGACAAAATAGCGAGGCATGAAATTGGAATCCGAATACTCAATACGGTTCATCTCAATTTTCATGTTATTCCCGAGCCCTTTAAATTGCATCACCATATCTGTTCTACTTCGAATCATTTCCTCGCCCTGATAATCAGTTTTTTCGAGATATATATGCATGTACCCTATTTTCATTCCCATCATGGTCAGGTCATACCAATGTTCTTCGGGCTGTTTTAACATTTCTTCAAATTTCAATTGTTCAGTCTCCGCGGCTTCGCAAATCAAGCATAAAACCGTCAACAATAGTGCAGATATCCAGATAAATTGTGATTGTTTCATAGTTATACCCTTTAAATAGATTTAATTTGGTTTTCAAATTTATACCTATATTTCATTCAATTAAGCCAAAGTTGCCATTGCAACCGTATGTGTGTTCCGTTGTTTAACTTTCCGATAGTTTCCAAAAACTTTCATAAAATTGCGTTTGATAAATTCTCGTAACCCAGAAATTGTTACGACATACATCCTTCCATTCTGTTTGAGATGTCGCTTTGCATCTGCAAAGAATATCTGCAAGAGTTCCTTACCAACATTGGCTGGTAAGTTGGAAGCAATAACATCGAATTGAATATCGGGCAGATGGCTAAACCCATTGCTTAAAAGGACATGACAATTCTGGAGTCGATTCTGTTTCACATTTTTACGAGCATATTCTATTGCGACAAAATCTTTGTCCACCATGTAAACATCAGTTGTTTGTGGACACTTTGCCATAGCCACACCGATAGCACCGTACCCACATCCGAGGTCAAGACATGTGTCGCCAGGTTCAATTTCCAACTGCTCAATCAACAGTTGTGTGCCTGCATCAACCGCTTTTGGCGAAAAAAGTCCCCACGTGGTAGTAAAGGCGAGGTCAAATCCGCGCAATTTTGTCCGAAAGGTAATTTCAGATTGCGTGGCTGGTATCATACTATAGGAATTTCCTTCACCACTTTATCAATACACCGAGCGTATCCCCAGGGGCATTCCATAATAGATCAAAAGCGGCTTTTGCTTCTGTCCAGTGAAAACGGTGTGTAATCATGTCAGATGCACCAATCTCACCTTTTTGTATCTTTTGTAACGCACGAGCAGCGATATTAGCGCGCGGTTCATCAGTCAGGATACCTGCTACAAGCCGTTTGCTCATCATTTTTGACGAATGTAAAGGGAGTGGTTTTTGTTGGTAGAGCGCAATGAGTTGTATAGTCCCATATTGGCGGACCATATCTTGTGCTTGTTCAAACGACTTTACGCCTGCATGCCCACCGACACAATCTATTACCAAATCCGCGCCTTTCCCATCGGTAAGTCGCCGAACTGCTTGGACAGGATCCTCTTCTTCAGCGTTTATAGACACATCTGCCCCAAGGCGAACAGAAAGTTCACACCTTAATGACAGCGCATCTACAGTAATAATTCGTTCCGGGGAATAGCTATGGACAACCTGCATCATCAAGCTGCCAACCAAACCTTGTCCCAAAACTACGACTGTGTCTCCAGCTTGGACACCGGATGAGTCAGCCCAAGCAACAGAACTGGTCGCAAGTGGTAGAAAGGTACCCTCTTCAAAACTGACATCTTCAGGAAGATACACGATACGTCCATCAGTTGCGTTAGGTTCAGCGACGACGTATTCGGCATGTGGTGCAACAGCCATCACCCGATCACCAACGCGATATTCCGTGATCCGATCTCCGACAGCCTCCACAGTTCCCGTAAGGGAGTATCCCATGATTGAAGGAGAAACCGCCTCTTCAAGAATGTACCGCCTAAAAAGTTCGGAACCACGACTGATTAAAGTTGTATCTGTCTTAACCCGAATCTGGTTTGTGTTTATTTCTGGAATCGGCACTTCTTCTAATTGGATATTGCCAAAGCCTTCTGGTTTAGTTACTCGAAACATGTTTCTAATCTCCTCGTCTTCCCTATTAGGGCACCGAATAAAGTCCGTAAGTTTACTGTTGCAAACGTTTCACTAAATCTTCACGAGTAACAGGTTTATTTAGATCCATTAAATAAATGTGAAAGTTATCGCTTCTATCGGAAACAAACGCTATATATCGCCCATCGGGTGAAAAAGTCGGTTGGATAGACCTGCCGATGTCGTTTGTGATCTTACGTTCATTTTTTCCATTAGTCCCAATAAGATAAATTTCCCAGTCACCATCTCTTGCAGACACATACGCTATTGTTTTGCCATCTGGTGAGACGGTGGGTGTGTAGCAATCGAAGCGATTTGGGTTGAAGTGTTTTTCACTTTGCCCATCAATATTCATAGTATAGAGTTGATGTACATCATTTCGCG
Source organism: Candidatus Poribacteria bacterium (assembly GCA_022825825.1). GTDB lineage: Bacteria > Poribacteria > WGA-4E > WGA-4E > WGA-3G > MSPOR6. The sequence continues at coordinate 15,830 of JAJDWA010000052.1, read as the reverse complement.
AGGAAACGAATATAATACGTTTACCGTCTGGAAAGAAGGCAGGGCTGCCTTCATCTGTTTCATTGTGAGTAATACGTTTCGGTTTAACTTCCTCAGGTTTAATTTGTGTAAGGTTGAGCCCACTCAAATCCAGAAAATATAATTCCAAGTTTTCGTCAGTATTTGATTCGTAAACTATTTGATTGCCGGAGGGAGAGGAGCGCGGAACGCGTGCGCCAAAACTGATTGGTATAACAGAACGCGTAATTTTGCTGTGGATATGTGTTATATTAAAACCTGTGTAAATCGGGGTTGAACCGCTACTTTGAACGACTATTTTGACTTCCCGTGACGATTTTGGTTCACTGCTATAAAAAATATAATTGGGAGTCTTAAGAAATGCAGGTGAACTATCATTAAAATCTGTCGTGAAAGTTACGCGGCGTTGAATTCGTCCCTTCAAATCCATCAAATAAATATCGCTATTATCAAGACGAAAAGATGCAAAGGCGATTTGCGTTCCATCTGGTGAGAAGATAGGCGAATAGCTATCATAATTACCACGTGTAAGTTGTTTTGTCTTATAACTATCTCCTGCCAGTTCTATAATTTTTTGTAGAATTTTGGAATCTGAAGTGCCTTTTTGAACGATGTTAAGTATGCGAAAAGCCGTATTTCTATCACCAAATATGAGATACGTGCGTGCCAATTCAAGACGCGCAGCGATCCGTTTTTCTGGTTGTCCAGTGTAAAGCTGCGAAGCCTTTTGGAACTGCTCAATCGCATCGTTATTACGTCCTACTTCATTATACGCTTTTCCAAGCAGCATCCGTGCCCTCGGATTCTTGGGGTCTGTCTGAATAAAAGCCTCCAATTTTTCGACAGCCTCTCGTGGCATTCCCGAATAGATAAGCACTTCGATTTTGTCCAAGGTGTTGTTTTGACATCCCACCAATATAGCAAGAAATAAACTACAGCAGAAAACAAATGTACAATTCAATTTTGCTTTTCGGGTTGCTCTTAACATATCGAGCCAATCTATTATTATATAGTGACGCTTTCAGTATAATTTTGATATTTAGATTTCGATCAAAACCGGGATGTATTATAGGAATTTCGTTTTTTAATCCGTTTCTAACTTGTTTATACTGGTTTTACGCATCCCACGCCATCCGTTACTCACCGCATATATCCAACATACTATTGCTTGGATAGACGAAGTGACTTTCAGAATCCAAGAAGGACGAAACATCAATATTTTCCCATTATCAAGTGTCCAAAGGGGAATGGAACGTTCGGAATCTGTATCTGTATTTGCCTTGTCATCTGTGGGAGTTTCAGCTTGTGTAGCGGGTCCGAACCGTGCTAAATCGCTCCAGCCTTTCACCGGATATGAGTTGAGATAAAAGAGGGCAATTGCTGAAACAAATACAAAAAAGATTATAAATCCTTTCACGAATTGGCGTAAGTATATTTGCCCAAGTCCGGGAAGAAGTGCCGACAGGACCATTGCAGTGTAAGATCGGGATGAGGCGGGTTGACCTCGTCTATTTGCAGAAATATTAGAATCTGGATGAAGATCGGTAGCAGATTCCTGTATCAATTAACTTCTCCTTGTGCAACAAGATATACACCGATACAGATTATGATAGCTCCGATTATACGAACTTTCGGAATAGATTCTTTGAAAAACAACCATGAAAATGGTATTGTCAGAACATATCCCAAACTCAACATCGGATAAGCGATACTCAGCTTAACACGTGAGAGAATCACAAGCCAGACGAATGTTGTGAAACCGTAGATGGAAATGCCACCGATAACATACGGATTTAATAGGACCTGCGTAAGTTTTGGCACCAATTCACGAAAGTTGATGACTCCGACCTTACTAACTCCCTGTTTAAGCAAAATTTGTCCCATGACTGTCAATAAAACATTGAAAAATAGTAGTATATAGTCTTTCATATCACTATTATACCACATGTAGAAGTGTTTTGCAATTTTGCAGAGGTAAATTCAGAACCATTCAAATTTCTGTTGCTTTTTGTTTCAGAAATCGTTACAATTTGCAGACAAGGAGGAGACTATGGTTGAACTGACATCAGAAGATATTGAATTTTTCAGAGACAACGGTTATTTGATCAAACGAAACGTACTGAACCCAGAACTCCTGGAACGAGCACGGGCGAAGTTATGGGACGGCGCGCCGGAAGGAAGACTCCGCGAAGACCCAGAAACATGGGTCGGTCCCTTCAAACCGGAAGAAGAGAATGAAGACAATTCAAATCGCCGAAAAGGTTTTCGTTGGAATTACCGCGAACCTGGCGGTGAAGATTGGATGGTCAAACTGCTTGCTACCGATCCAAATGTTTGGCACATGGCAGAACAGTTTTTAGGTGAGGGAAACTTGGTGGTACCCGAACGCGTGCGGGGTATTTACTGTACACTACCTTATGGGGATGTTCCGAAAAAGTCTATCGGATGTCATGTTGATGCACATCCGTTCCATCTTGGCGTTGTTGGCTATATTGACGATGTTCCACCGGAAGGCGGTGGGTTTACCGTTTGGCCGGGAAGCCATAAAATCTTCTATTACGATTACAAATCGCAATATAAGAACGAACCGACCCCACAATACGATGTTGATCGAGAACAACTCAGTAGAGAGCCGGGTGTTGATTGCTACGGCAATGCGGGTGATATTGTGTTCTGGCATCATCGCATCGGACATGCTGCGGGACACAACTATTCACGCCAAATTCGGCAGGCAGTGCTATACGATTTTCGGAAAACGGAATTGGCAGAAACCCAAGAGGAACCGCCTAACGAAGATATGTGGCGAGATTGGCCCGGCATAAAAGCACTGGAAAAGTCTCAGACTTAAGACTTACTCACAATTATACACCTCGGTAGGTGCAATTTCCTAATCAATTCAGAATACCAAACGCGTATTCTGACATACCCATAGCCGTCAATTTAGGGGATAAATCCCGTCACACATTGTATGGCGGGGTCCCCGGGGAATGCCTAAAGAAGTATGCGCGTGGTAGAATACGCGTCCGGTATTCTGCCTTGGTTAGGAAACCGCACTGGATATAATTATAGAATTACCGAAATATTTATTTAAACTTCATAAAGTTTGTGCTACTCTAAAACAGGCACACCCCAGCTCACATAAAGAAAAAGGCAGGCACCCAAAAACGGGGACCTGCCTTTTAGAGTATAGGTTGTCTTTACAACTTATTGCACATCATGAGGTTGACGTTTACCATTCACAGTAATACACCCACCCACATTATTGGACTCCATGCATCTGCGTATCCGATACCGGGACTGGTTATGGATAAAATATGGACAACTACTCCCGCGTTGACAGTATAGCCATTTGTGGTCGTCTGCTTGACACTTATAATATTCCTGCCTGCAAGATTTCCTGGAACCGCCGGTGCAGGTAACAAGGACATGTTCAGATCGGTTGGTATCGTTGAGACGAACATTACAATCGGCTGCAGGACACAGGTCGGGATCAACAGGTGCAGGTGCTGGGAACTGGTGTGTATGCGACTGACACGCATAGAACCCTGTGACAGTGCAGGTGTTACCATTGGTATCTGTTGAGGGACAACTCGCTTGCGCCGAATGGTCTGAACCATCGCAAGCAAAGTGCCCCGATGTACCACACCCCCCAGCAGAATGATCACCCGATTGCCACGACTCATGAACACCGCAAGCATGCATCGCTGGTGACGGCGAGGGCGAGGGGTTCTCTGCCTGCTCATCACCAGAGTTGTTATTCGCTTCGTCAGAATGCTTGGTGGAACCTATAACACGGGGGTTGTGATCAAAGTATTTTCCCAGGCATCTTCTGTAAGGTTCAGAACACTTAAATTTCAGAACTCGATCCAATGCAGAATCGTATATAAACCGCCACTTTTTGCAAGTGCGTTCGTCATGAAGTGCGGCTTTCTCGTCGTCTTCTGGTTCGCAGGTATACCACTCTCTACCACAACCCTGTTTTACTGAACGAGATTCAAGTTCGGTGGATGGAACTGTAAATGTATCGACATCAACCCCAGTACCACATTTCGCGTAATGGTCGCTTAAGGCTTCTGCTACCGTGATGTAAGTGTTTCCACATACTCCGGGGCACCCAAAGACCGGCAGCTGCGGATCAGGAGGTTTAATCGGCACATTCGGCGGATTCCGTTGAGCGGAGTTATGATCATTATAGTGATCAACGGCATCGCAAGCATCCATATATCCCTCAAATGCTGAATTCGCGAAAGCGACACCTGGGAGTTTCGTCGTGTTATTATAAAGGTAGTCGATAGCCGCGGTATATGTATTGGCATCGCTGATTACCGTATCTATAAAACTACCCAACTCGGTGCTGCCGTGTTCAATCAAAAATGCTTTCGCACCCAACCCCAGAGCATTTGCAATACTTTTTGAAGCTATACCGGACAATGCGGAGATGGCTATAGTTCCCATTCCCGATTGTGCGGTACTCAGCAATGCCTGTCCAGCGTATGCTGCCGCAACGAGACGACCTCGTTCAATGGCATAAGCATCCATATAACCTTTATATCTTTCTATTTCTGATTCTGCATTATTTATGTCAATTTGATCGTCGTGTCCTTGGGCAACATGTGCGGCGTTGTTTGCCACATAGATAAACGTTGCAAGAATAAGAAAAAGTGTGCCTAAAACTATAAGTGCTTTCATGGTTTCCTCCATATTTCATCGATTTTGTCAGCCATTTCTGGAGTTATTTCTTTTAGTAGCTGCAACGATTCAGGCATGGGAGCATTTGGCCTTGGAACGAGTGCCTTAAACGGCTCTACAATTTTCATGATTTCTCTATATCTTTCCAAATAGGTTTCATCGCCGGTTTCGTAATAACGGTTATGGATTTCATGTGCATCGTTCCTTGCGTTAGATATTCCAACCCATGCTTCATCATATCCGCGTGCCTTACGTTCTTCCTTTGGCAAGTGATAGAGTTCTACACAAGTCTGCACGAGTGACGTGAGTTTTTCAGTGTAAGCTTCACTAAAGACATCATCGGGCAGTGTGTATTTTGCAGCGGAAGCAGCGTTCTCAGTAACAGGTGTATCATGTGTGCCTTCGTGCCAAGTGCCATCCGCATGCCGATGCCCTGTTTCTGGGTTTTCTTTCGGCGACTGTGGTTTGGCTGCTTCCTGTGCTCTCCGTGCTGCCAAATCATCCCTTATCTTTTGTAAGACTTCATCTGAAGGTGGGTTATAGACCTTTTTCGGTTCGGTATCGGTGTTCTGCCTTACCAGCAAGAAAACACCAGCAATCACGAGTAGCATGAGGACACCAAGTCCCCATATCATTCTTTTTTTCATGATCATTCTCCTTATTGCGTTGTTCCTGGCACTGCTGTGTCCAGCGGGCAGGTTCTCGGATTCGGATTCGGACAAGTCGGTCTTTCGCCACGCGGGAAACATTCCGACTTAATCCGTTCACAGTCAAACGTGTCTGCCTGTGTGGCATCATAAGTGCCAAACAGCAGCAAACCGCTTGCAACTATAAATGTAACAATAAAAATTGAAGTGAGAAGTGGTTTGTAGTACTGTCTCATCTTGTGCCTCCTCTACTATATGGAGCAGGTTAATTGTTTTAACAGACTACAGAAATAGGTAGGTATTTGTATAGTTTTAGCTATTTCTATAGAGGGCTGGTACCTATTACATGCATTGACGTTACTATCAGGTCTTTGCTAAAATAGACACCAGCGCTGTTATTCTTATACAATAGCAGTGCTCAGCATCGACGGTGTGACTTCACTTTACACTGTCGGTGCATCTAAAGAGCACCTCTGACGTTAAAAACGTCCAGAACGCGTGAATTTCTTAACGTCACATATAATTATATGACATTGTACGGAAATTGTCAAGAAAAAATTACAGAAATTATACAATTTTTTCTTAAAATCCCCATGATTAAGGGTTAAAAATATCAAAATAACGACTTTTAAACTCCTTATACCAAATTAACGTGATCTATCTCGCTCAGGGGGCGGTTAGGAAACCACACCATAAGCGTCAATTTAGCGGTCCTCCAGGACCGGTGAATCAACACCAAATGCACTTTTTGGCATGAATTGACTAAAGATTCTGATACGAAATAGGTTCCCCTGTACGAAATAGGTTCCCCTGTTGAAATCTCAATATTCAATCTATCATTCTAAGGTGCTACCGACTTGGCACAACGAAAACCGATTAAATGGCTGGTACGCGCAGGTTCATTACCACGGCGGTAAGTAATCCATACGCGAGGTTGACCGTTCTCAACCCATGAACCACCCCGTAAAGCCCGAGAAGATGTAATGTTCTTTAAATTCTCTAAGACTTCTTCAATACTATCGGCACCCGCAATAGGATTTTTGTTAGGCGGATCGTCATAATAACCTTTGTCGTACGTATCAAGACACCATTCCAAAACATTTCCTACTATATCAAATAAACCGTATCCGTTAGGTGGATAATCACCTACAGGTGTTGTGCTTCCAGTAAATCCTACATTTAGGGTGTAATTTGCTTTGCTATCATCAACTGAATTTCCCCATGGATATTTTTGTCCTTCAACACCGCCTCGTGCAGCTTTTTCCCATTCTGCTTCAGTCGGAAGCCGCTTGTTCACCCAATTTGCATAGGCTGCTGCTGCATACCAACTTACAGAAACGACAGGATGGTCAGCTTTTTCACTTGGATAAGCATTTCCATCCCAATTTACAAGATAATTCCCATCGTGGAACCTGCTGGCAATCGTCTCTTTTTGCCATTCAGGGTTAGCATCAACAAATTTTTTGTAGTCTGCATTCGTTACCTCATACTTGTCCATATAGAAAGCGTCAAGGAAAACCTTATATCCAGGTTGTTCCACGTTCCCTTCTTCTCCGCTAATACTACCTAACTGAAATTCTCCTTCAGGAATTAGAACCATCCCTTCAGGGACCGCGGATTCGCCTACTTGGTCTGCTACGGTATAAATAAGTCTACGATTGCCACCTTCCCAAGTAAGTTCTATTTCAAGCGTTCCTAATGGGAACGGCCCTGAAATAGTGGCGGTATTATCGGAAGTAACTACTTCCCCTTTGGAAACTGAAAGATTTTGGGGCGTGCCGCTAAAGTTAACAGCGATAGATGCGTCTGTAGGTATAGTACTTCCATCAGGCGGATCCACAGATTGCAATTCGACGGAATCATCTTCCCCGCATCCAACCATAGAAACGGCAAATAAATGGACGAGAATTATTGCTATAAAATATAACTTCTGTTTCAAAAATCTTCTCCTTTCAAATGTGAAAAGTAGAGTTAACGGACTAACGAAACCATCTCACGGAAAAAGGGATATAGATGACGTCAGTTCGTCCTGAACACCTGTTGCATTTCTACCTGCATCATCTCAAATAATTCGCTTTTCAAGTTGATTAAATCAGTGTCTGTGATGCTTCTGGGGCGTGGTAATGGGACTTCAACTTCCGCTTTTATTGATGCGGGTCTTGCAGTTAAGACATAAATCTTATCCGCAAGTAGAAGTGCTTCCTCTATATCATGGGTTATCAGCAATACCGTTTGTCCACCTTTATGCCAAATATCTAACAGAATTGATTGCATCACAGTTCGCGTCATTGCATCTAATGCACCGAAAGGTTCGTCTAAAAGCAAAATATTTTTATGAAAAAGAAGCGTGCGGACCAATGCTACACGCTGACGCATGCCACCTGAAAGTTGCATCGGGTAACTATTTGCAAACCCCTGCAAGCCAAGCTGCGCTAACAGTTTGAGTGCTTCTTTTTTTTTCTCAACAAGCGATTCTTTCTGAATTTCTGGTCCGATGAGAACGTTTTTTAAGACTGTGCGCCACTGTAAAAGAAGGTCTTTTTGTTGCATATATCCGAATGCCCCCGTATTGCCCTGAATACGTTTTCCGTTGAGATAAATTTCTCCTGCTTGCGGGCTGAGGAGGCCAGAGATAATATTGAACAAAGTGCTTTTTCCACACCCTGAGGGACCGAGCAAAGCGACAAACTGTCCTGTATTGACTGAAAAGTTTAACTTGTCCAACACCTGCAATGGTGTATTGTTCTGGACGAAGGTATGTGTTAGATTCTTAATTTCAAGTTTAGTCATAACAGTGTAGTGTTTAGGTTACGTGGGACCGGAGCGCCACCTAAGGTTTTGAGAATGAAACTTAACCGTGTGCAGCGCGCTGGCGAAAAAAGCGCATGAGTGGTATTACATAAGACTCATCTGTCCGGATGTTGATGAAATCAGTCTGGTTTGCCCGAAAAGTTTGTAGTCGTGTGGCATCTGTTTCTTGATTGAGTTTTGCATATAGTTGCCTCGCTTGTTGAGGCCGTGTATCTACTACCATTCGTTCACCTGTCTCTGCATCCTCAAACTCAATTAAACCTACATTTGGTATCTCTACTTCTCGGCGATCTTGTAGTGTGATAGCGATGAGTGAATGCCGCTTGCCAGTGATACGGAGCTGCTGCTGGTAGTCAGTATCCATAAAATCCGATATTAGAAATACAACACTATGCGGTTTTAAAACTTGATCAGCAAATTTCAATGCCTCAACTATGTCTGTGCCAGAATGATTCGGTTGAAAACGGAGAATATCTCGAACAACACGCAGGACGTGTCTTTTCCCTTTGCGTGGTGCGACAAAATGTTCAACTGTATCGGTGAAGCAGATTAAACCGACTTTATCACTGTTTTTGATGGCGGAAAAAGCGAGTAAAGCGGCAATTTCTGCTGCGATCTCTGCCTTCGTTTCAGAGATACTTCCAAACGCAGTTGATGCGCTCATGTCCACCAGCAACATCATGGTTAATTCACGTTCTTCAACATACTTTTTAACGTAAGCGTGTCCCATGCGTGCAGTGACATTCCAATCAATCGCCCTGATTTCATCACCTTCCTGATATTCTCTCACCTCATCAAAGGTGATTCCTTGTCCCTTGAAAATGCTTTTATATTCACCCGCAAAAACGGTATTTACTAACCGATTTGTGAAAATGTCTATACGCCGAATCTTTTTTAGAATCTCTTTTTCATCCATACCATTTCCAAGTGAGGACAAATTTTCGTTGCATAATTCTTGAAGTGCCATTATATTATCAGAAAAGTAATGATAAATCAACATCTTTATTCAGGTAAGTAAACCTATGCAAAACGTATTTTTAGATGGAACTACCATTGAAATTCACCGTGAAATCCAGACTGGAAACATCTGTCATGTTGTTCTTGATTTTGATGGGACGATTTCCCTTATCCGGGACGGATGGCAGAACGTGATGGTGCCGATGATGGTCGAGTTTCTCCAAACAGAAACGGATACCACCGAAACCCAAGAACAATTAGAAGCTATCGTAGTTGAATTCGTTGATAGATTGACAGGTAAACAGACTATCTATCAGATGATTCAGTTAGGTGAGGAAATTGAGAAGCGCGGAGGTAACCCGAAGGACCCACTTGCATACAAAGATGAGTACAATAGTCGCTTACTGCCTATTGTTGAACAACGTATTTCAGGTCTCGCAGCAGGAAACTTGTCTGCGGAAACGTTACGTGTTCCGATGGCATTGGAATTTCTTCAAAGTTTGCATGAATTGGGCGTGAAATGTTATCTCGCAAGTGGAACCGATGTTGAATTCGTCAAAAACGAAGCGGAACTTCTTGGAGTTGCTGAATACTTTAATGGTGGTATCTTTGGCGCATTGCGTGAATATAAGAAGTTTTCCAAAGCAATGGTTATCCAGAAAATTCTCACAGATTTCAAATTGAGCGGTAGTGAACTTCTTATTGTCGGGGATGGATATGTGGAAATTGAAAACGCTAAAGCAGTGGGAGCTATCGCTGTAGGTGTTGCATCTGTGGAAGATAATGTTTACAATATGAACGCTGATAAACGGGAACGTCTGATTCGTGCTGGGGCGGACATTATCATTCCCGATTTCCGGGAGGGAACAAAACTCCTCTCGTATCTCTTTAAGGAATAGACGTTATTTATAGTGAAACTTTGAAATTGTTGGCACATTTTGATAAACGATAAACATGTTTTGGGAACATAACGGACAATAGAAGTCGTAGCACAAACTTTTAGTTTGTGCATATTAGTCCGCAAACTAAAAGTTTGCGGTACAATTATAGGTTTTACTATAGTATCGTCATAATTACCGAAAATTATAGGCAGATTTCGAGTTTTGGTACACGGGTGTCTATTACTTAACGACGTTTTAACTCCCCCCATAAAACCGCAGCTTTGCCCTTAGCACGCACATCCAGGGTGCCATGCGCTGGGACAGTGGGACCCGAAATTGCAAAATCATCCAATACAATATGTGCAACTACGCCACGCCCGCGAGATACTACAGAAAGTATCCCGATACAATTAATTGTCGGGAGTTGTGGGACCTGGTGTTTAAGGATGGATTTTCCTTTCACGAAAATCTCTAAATTCCCCTTATTAAAAGAAATTTCTATTACTCCAGGAGAAGCTGATATAAGGTTTTCTCTATTTGGTTTTTTGAGGGTTCGAAAAAATAGTCGAGCTATTGGATCTGGATCTGGTATCACAGTTATTAAATTCCATATATGTTCGTGAAGAAATGCAAAAGTTCCGATCAATTTATCTCCTTGCCCATCGTATTGTCCGATAAAAATTCCCACAGCAGCATTGCGACATTCAAGAATCTTAACTTTAGCATTAAGTTTTTCAACTTCAAAATGAAACCCAGTGAATTCCAGTGCATATATTAGTGGTTTTCCAGGGGGCGGGTGTGGTTGTATCCAGACATCTAAGCGTCCATCTTTTGGCTGCCACGTACCTCTGTTCCAAAAATCATGCTTCGTCCAGGAATCTAAAGATTTAGTGTTAAAATCCTCTACCCAGGTTTTGGCATCAGCAGCTTTGACGCTTGCAAAAATTAGTATACAAAGAATTAGGTATAAAGAAAAGGTACGTTTCATTAGTTGCCTCCATTTGTTTCGAGAACCGAACGCACGGAATTGATTGGTTAATTCTGCTTCAACTTACCCCATAAAACAGTAGTTTTCCCCTTAGCGCGCACATTTAGACTGGCCGCATCGGGAATTGATGTACCCGAGATGATGAAATCATCCACAACGACATCGGCAACACGTTGACATTCCTTCGGAAAAACAGCGATACCAAGAAGGTCAATCGTTTGTAGATTATTAACTTTTGGATCAATTTTGAAATCAATTATATATTCATCATTAGAAAAAAGATAGAAATGTCCATGATCAAACACGACATCTATCTCATTTATGTCAAATCCTATACGGGGAGCTGATGTCCTGGGCCTATTTTCGGGGCTACCGAGTGTATGGTCAGCAAATTGATAAGTATATTCAAAAGGATGGATAAGTTCATCCTGAGGGTCCTTGCCAAGAAAAACACCTACGTTAGCATTGTTTGTAGATACAATACTAAGTTTGACCTGGATATGTTCAACATTAATAGGTAACGCTGTGAATCTAAGCGTGTAATTAGTTTGTTCTTCCAGTTGGTCGCCGGCATTCACTCGTGCATTACACCAGGGTTTGGTTCGCACATGCAAGCGACCATTTTGTGCTTGCCAAGTGACTCTTTCGCGTTGGAGCTCGCGTTTTTTCCATGAATTAAGGTGTCCTGCGTTGAAATCCTCAGTCCACGTTTTCAAATTCTCATCCGCTAAAAAATCTGGGAGTGGCGGTGGTTCTACCTCTTCTGGCGGCGTAACCTCCCACAAACGCACTGTTTTATCACCCCCTGCACTTGCTAAGATTTGTCCATCAGGACTAAACATAACGTCATAGACAAACGCCGTGTCACCATCTCTTCCGTCTCCTGTGTGTCCGGTAAGTGTCTTTAGGAGCAGGGCATTATCTACATCCCACAAGTCTATTTTCTTGTCATCTCTTCCGACTGCAAGCACGCGTCCATCAGGACTAAACGCAACGCATATAAAAAACGTACCGTTTTCTCTTGGAAAACTATGTAATAGTTCTCCTGTGTTTGCATCCCATAAATCTATTCCGTTCCAACCAGCACTCGCCAATGTGTGTCCTTCAGGACTGAATGCAATATCAAAAACATCATCAACATCCGGTTCAAGAGTATGCAGGAGTTGTCCTGTGTCAGGATCCCATACTTTGACGTTTGGATCTGCAATGCTCCCATTAGCAAGGATATTACCATCAGCACTAAAAGCAAGGCCGTCAACCTTTTTGACACCCAGAACACGTATAAGTTTTCCTGTCTCTATGTTCCAAAGACGGATTTTTTTACCATCACGAGTTCCACTGGCAAGTACTGTCCCATCGGGCTTAAATGCAACGCTATTGACAGTGCCTTCGTGTCCTTTGAGTGCTTTTATAAGTTTTCCAGTATTCGGATTCCATAAATTAACAACTCTGTTTTTTCCTCCACCACTTGCAAGAATACTACCATCAGGACTGAAAGCAAGACCCCTTCCTTGACTCGTTTTAATAGTTCTCAAGAGTTCCTGTGTATGAGAGTTCCAAAGACGGATGGTCTCGTCATCACTTATACTTGCAAGCATATCCCTATTTGGACTGAATGCAACGTTATGGACCGAATCCGTGTGCCCTTCAAGCACAGTGTGTGGTACATCTGCGGCAAAGGATTTCGGTAAAACAAGTGCAGAAATTAAGAGAAATATTGGGATGATAAATCGATTCATCTGCATCTAAAACTCATCCTGTTTGACAGCGCACTTACAAAGCGCGCCTGCAAGGTATTGTACATCGTGATTGCAGGATTTTACTATAAGCTTGAGGTATTTATTTCTGCTTCAACTCTCCCCACAAGACAGCGGCTTTTCCTTGAGCTTGGACATTTAGACTTTTCTTTTCGTAAGCTGAAATATCTGAAATAATGAAATTATCCATTACAAAATGTGCAAGCGGTACTTCAGTTGTATAAGCAATGATACCGAGACAATCAACCATCCGAAGGTTAGGTTCGTCAAACTCAAGGATGTGTTCTCCCTCAGACAGCAATTCAAAATGTCCTTTATCAAAGACAATCTCTATATCCTTAAGATTTTCATAAACACCCTCCGGATTTTGCCCTCGGAATTCTATCGGTCCCCATATAGATTTATGAAGGATTTTATAGGTCCGCCTTGATATGTTATTTCCATCATCGTATTGCCCGATGAACAATCCAACGTTCGCGTTATGTGCTTCAAGCACGTCTACCTTAACACGAAGTTTTTCAGCTTTGATAGGTAAACCGGTAAATTCCAACTCATAAGTTTGAATGAGTGCCTTTGCCAACAATGGTTGAATCCACACATCCAGGTGTCCATCTTTCGCTTGCCAGGTGACTCTTTTATCTTCCGCCTGGTGTTTAGCTTCTGTCCATGAATCGAGGTGTCCATCATTAAAATCTTCCACCCAGAAGTCGTCTAATACTTTTTCGTCAATCGGTTTTTTGTCTATCGGCTCAACAATCACGTCCCCCTCAGCAGGAATCGTTGGACCGGAAATTTCAAAATGGTCCAGTGTGACGGCAGCGTTACCGCCGCAGTTATCAACAAACACTGCTATGCCAAGGTAATCTATCGTTTTGATGCTGCTGGTTTGAAAGTCAACAATGTACTTACCATCGGAATAAACATAGAAATGTCCACGATCAAACACGACATCAATTTCTGTTAAGTTCAGACCAATTCGCGGGGCAGAACTATGTCCTGACCGCCAGTTATTATTATCTGGTTCGCCGAGTGTATGGTTTGCAAATAGATACGCATGCTGGAACGGTTTGTCATACAATGTGTCTGGTTTTTTACCTATAAAGATGCCAGCGTTTGCGTTCTCTAAGGTATCAACTTTCAGTTTGACGCGAATTTGTTCCGCTTCAATAGGGAATGCAGTAAATTCCAGCATATAATTGGTATACAATGCAAGTTCATTGTTGACATTCAATCTTCCATTACAGAAAGGTTGGGTTTCAACATGTAACTTTCCGTCTATTGTTTGCCAAACGACTTTTTCGCGTTGGTGTTCACGTTTCGTCCAAGAAATAAGATCCACATCGTTAAAGTCTTCAGTCCAAGTCTTGATATCTGGACCGGTTAAACCTTCAGGAAACTCTGGTACTGTTATGGGATCAAGAGGCATAATTTCCCAGAGATGTACTTGGGCGCTGTCACCTACACTTGCAAGTGTACGTCCATCAGGACTAAACGCAACGTCATACACGTCCTCTCTATTTACGCGCAGATTTTTAAGGAGCATTCCCTTTTTGACATCCCATAAACTGATTCCTTCAAAATCTTTACCACATGCCACTGTTTTCCCATCTGGACTGAACGCTACAGATAAATATACCCTCCCGCTTTCTCTTGGAAAACTTCGCAATAGTTCCCCTGTATTGGCATCCCAAAAATCCATTCCTCCCCAACCGACACTTGCTAATATGTGTCCTTCAGGACCGAATGCGACATCAAATACACCATCAACATCCGGTTCAAGTGTATGCAGCAGTTGTCCTGTATCAGAATTCCAAACTTTGACATTTGGGGCATCTCTACCACCATTGGCAAGGAACTTGCCATCAGCACTGAAAGTTAACCCGTCAAGTGTATCAGCATGCCAAGTTCGTAGAAGTTGTCCAGTATCGGGATTCCATAGAATAATATTGCCATCCGAATCTCCACTTGCAAGCACATCTCCATTGGGTGAAAATGTAACGTAGTAGACATTTCCAAGATGTCCTCCCAAAGTTTTTTGCAGCTTGCCTGTCCCCGTATTCCACAGATTAACAACTTTGTCTGTCCCTTCAGCACTTGCGAGGACACTTCCATCTTTGTTAAATGCTATCCCGCCACGTGGATTTGTATCTATTGTTCTCAAGAGACTCCCCGAGTCAGGATTCCATAGCCTTATAGTTTTATCTTTAGATTTAGTAGCGAGCATATTGCCTTCTGGACTGAACTCAACACTGAGCACAGTATCAATGTGACCTGTGAGTGTTCTTTCAGGGGCAGATGCGAAAATAGAATTTGGTAGTCCTAATGCTAAAATTAAAACGAGTGTTATGATGAAAAAATGATTGGCTTGCATGAGCAAAATCTCCTAATATGTTTGCTGTATTAGTTAACAAGTTTAACATTTTATGCGTGTTATATTAAACAATACTAAAGTTTGGACAATTTTTAGTATTTTAGAGACAAAAAGCAGAAAAGTAGGTATCCTTTCAGAATAACTTTATTTTTTTGAAAGGACAATAAAATGAACCTCCTTTTCTGCTAAGAAAAAAAATATCAGATTTTTGCCCTTTATTCAACCAACAAAACTTTATGCTTTCCAAGCGTTTATTTTCGGTTTCATCGCTAATAGAGGCGGTGGCACCCTCACAAGTCTTTATCAATCAAGTTGTTCACAGACAAGATATTGGTCTTTCCCCAAGTTCCTATCGCGGGGGTAAATGGGATGCGGATGCGGTCCCAAGACATCTCATCAAACGGGTTCAACAAGTCTATAAAGTCTGGGTTTATATTTATGATGAAACGAAGGCAATCAAAACAGGCAAATCACAATGGGGATTGCACTTCTTTCGCAACTTTAGTTTCTACAGACGTCGTATCAATCTATCCAAGTATCAATTCGGACATCGGTTCGGCTCACTCGGTCTGTTATGTGAGACGGCAACAGGGTGGACACTTTTTCCTGTCTGGGTGAAACTGATCTGTCCACAAAAAATACGGAGATCGTCTTGATATTCGCAGCGTGCGGTATCGTGTGATGGAAATAGCAGGGAAAACGCATTCAGTT